>NZ_JADABR010000012.1:0-131165 GCF_015672585.1 Enterobacter sp. Res13-Sevr-PEC09-46
CCCACTTTGATGATACCGCGCTCTACACGACCGGTAACAACGGTACCACGACCGGAGATGGAGAATACGTCTTCGATTGGCAGCAGGAATGGCTTGTCAATCGCACGCTCTGGTTCTGGGATGTAAGAATCCAGGTAGCCAGCCAGTTCGATGATTTTCGCTTCCCACTCTGCGTCACCTTCCAGCGCTTTCAGCGCGGAACCACGAACGATTGGAGTGTCGTCGCCTGGGAAATCGTACTGAGACAGCAGTTCACGAACTTCCATCTCTACCAGTTCCAGCAGCTCTTCGTCATCAACCATGTCGCATTTGTTCAGGAACACGATGATGTAAGGAACGCCTACCTGACGACCCAGCAGGATGTGCTCACGAGTCTGAGGCATAGGGCCGTCAGTCGCAGCAACAACCAGGATCGCGCCGTCCATCTGCGCAGCACCGGTGATCATGTTTTTAACATAGTCGGCGTGGCCTGGGCAGTCTACGTGTGCGTAGTGGCGAGTCGGGGTGTCATACTCAACGTGAGAGGTGTTGATGGTGATACCACGAGCTTTTTCTTCTGGTGCGTTATCGATCTGGTCGAAAGCACGAGCAGCACCGCCGTAGGTTTTAGCCAGTACGGTAGTGATTGCAGCGGTCAGCGTTGTTTTACCATGGTCAACGTGGCCGATAGTACCGACGTTAACGTGCGGTTTTGTACGTTCAAACTTTTCTTTAGACATCGATTGTCCCTCTAAGACACGGATAAATCGGTGATATCACCACATCAACCAGGCGAAAATGCCTGAACTGTTGAATACATTTACATTGAAACAGAGAGAAAGGGAGGGAGAAGTGAAGTGGTGCTGATACCCAGAGTCGAACTGGGGACCTCACCCTTACCAAGGGTGCGCTCTACCAACTGAGCCATATCAGCACGTATTGGAGCGGGCAGCGGGAATCGAACCCGCATCATCAGCTTGGAAGGCTGAGGTAATAGCCATTATACGATGCCCGCATCCTGAAACTCGGCTACCCAGTTCTTTCTGTAACAAAAAAAGAGATTTCTCTCTTTTCTGTTCGAGCTGGTCAATTTTTCCAACCAGCTCCGGCGGCGTTGTCGCTGCCAGAAAGTGGTGGTGGGGGAAGGATTCGAACCTTCGAAGTCTGTGACGGCAGATTTACAGTCTGCTCCCTTTGGCCGCTCGGGAACCCCACCGGACTTGATGGTGCCGACTACCGGAATCGAACTGGTGACCTACTGATTACAAGTCAGTTGCTCTACCTACTGAGCTAAGTCGGCATCAAGTAGCGCGCATTCTATGGAGACCTGCGCAGTCATGCAACTAAAAAATTGCATAAAACGTTCTTTCGCTCACATTTTATTCGAAACCAGGGCTAACCGCTGTAAATTCATCCGCTCACGGTTAAAAATTCAACATGAACGCCTGATTTCGGCACGCTATAGCCCCAGGTGATGCCTGCCCGGTTAAGCATCGCTTTCCCATATTTTTTCTTATTATTCCTCTCATCTGGTGTTAACCTCCTGCCCATTGTCCAAAATTAACTATGTGATGAGCCCGCACCCGCCGTTTCGTGATGGTTCACAGAAGCATGCTTATGAGCAAAAAAGAGCAAACGTTAATGACGCCCTATCTTCAGTTTAACCGTAGCCAGTGGGCAGCCCTGCGTGACTCCGTCCCTATGACACTGACGGAAGGTGAAATCGCACGGCTAAAAGGGATAAACGAAGATCTCTCCCTGGAAGAGGTGGCAGAAATCTATCTCCCCCTCTCTCGCTTGCTTAACTTCTATATCAGCTCCAATTTGCGTCGTCAGGCCGTACTGGAACAGTTCCTCGGCACGAACGGTCAACGTATTCCTTATATCATCAGTATTGCGGGCAGCGTGGCAGTGGGTAAAAGTACCACCGCGCGCGTGCTACAGGCGCTGCTGAGCCGCTGGCCGGAACACCGCAGCGTGGAGCTGATCACCACCGACGGCTTCCTGCATCCCAACGAGGTGTTGAAAGAACGCGGCCTGATGAAAAAGAAGGGCTTCCCGCTCTCTTATGATATGCACCGCCTGGTAAAGTTTGTTTCAGATCTAAAATCGGGCGTACCTCACGTTACCGCGCCGGTTTACTCGCATCTGATCTACGACCGCATCCCGGATGGCGACAAAACGGTTGTGCAGCCCGACATCCTGATTCTGGAAGGCTTAAACGTCCTGCAAAGCGGGATGGATTATCCTCACGATCCGCATCATGTGTTTGTCTCTGACTTTGTCGATTTCTCAATTTATGTCGATGCGCCGGAAGATTTGCTGCAACGCTGGTATATCAACCGCTTCCTGAAGTTCCGCGAAGGCGCGTTCACCGACCCGGATTCCTACTTCCACAACTACGCCCAGCTCTCTGAAGAAGAGGCTATCAGCGTGGCGACCGGGCTGTGGAATGAGATCAACTACGTCAACCTCAAAGAGAACATCCTGCCGACGCGCGAACGCGCAAGCCTGATCCTCACCAAGAGTGAGAAACACGCCGTCGACCAGATTCGTTTACGGAAGTAGATCTCAGACGTAAAAAAACCGGCTTAGCGCCGGTTTTTTTATTTATGCCTGCGGCTTTTCGCCGTTTTCATCCTGATCGACTGCGAAGCAGGCCACCAGCTGTCCGCCATAATCCTTCAGCTGTGGCTGCAACTGCGTGCACGGACCGAAGCGGCGACGGCAGCGGGCGTTGAACGCACATCCCGGCGGCGGGTTAAGTGGGCTTGGCAACTCGCCGGTCAGCTTAATGCGCTCCCGGCGGTCATCCGGGTTCAGTCTCGGCGTTGCAGACAGCAGCGCCTGCGTATACGGATGACGCGGGTTAGTAAAGATCTGATCTTTCGTCCCCTTCTCCACGCAGCGTCCCAGATACATCACCATCACCTCATCGGCAATGTGCTCAACCACGGACAGGTCATGGGAGATGAAGACGTACGACAGTCCCAGATCCTGCTGTAAATCCATCATCAGGTTAAGCACCTGCGCACGAACGGACACGTCAAGCGCTGAGACCGGCTCATCGGCAATCACCACGTCCGGGTCAAGCATCAGCCCACGGGCGATGGCAATACGCTGACGCTGACCGCCAGAGAACATATGCGGGTAGCGATCGTAATGCTCGGTTTTAAGCCCCACCTTCGCCATCATCGCCAGCGCTTTTTCACGACGCTGCTCTTTGCTCAGATTGCTGTTAATCAGCAGCGGCTCTTCCAGAATCTGCCCCACTTTTTTACGCGGGTTTAAAGAACCGTACGGGTTCTGGAACACAATCTGGATTTTTTGACGACGCAGCTTCTGCGCCTGCGGATCGTGCTTGAGCAGATCCTGGCCCTGATAGTAAAGCTCGCCGCCGGTTGGCGTTTCGATCATCGTCAGCAGACGGCCCAGCGTGGATTTTCCACAGCCCGACTCCCCGACGACCGCCAGCGTTTTACCGCGTTCAAGGCTGAAGGAGACGCCGTCCAGCGCTTTTACCAGGCGCTCGGGGGCAAAAATCCCCTTCTTCACCGGGTAATGTTTTTTCAGGTCGATAGCCTGCAACAGCGGCTGTTGCGTGGTGGCCTCGTGCGTACTCATAGTGTTGGCCTCCCGGCATCATCGAGTGGGTAGTGGCATTTTGACTGCCGACCATCGGCCAGCAGATTCAGCTCTGGCTCCTCGGCGCGGCATTTATCCGTCGCATACGGGCAGCGCGGATTCAGCAGGCAGCCCTGCGGACGGTCATATTTACCCGGAACCACACCCGGCAGTGACGCCAGACGCGCTTTGTCCTGGGCAAACTCCGGCAGCGCGCGCAGTAACGCCTGCGTATACGGGTGACGCGGAGCGCGGAAGATATCGTGCGAACTTCCGGTCTCCACCACCTGACCCGCGTACATCACGATGATTTTGTGTGCCGCTTCCGCCACCAGCGCCAGGTCGTGCGTAATCAGCACCAGCGCCATATTCTCTTTCTGCTGCAACTCCAGCAGCAGCTCGATGATTTGCGCCTGGATGGTTACGTCCAGCGCGGTAGTTGGTTCATCCGCAATCAGCAGTTTTGGTCGACAGGCAATCGCCATGGCGATCATCACGCGCTGGCTCATGCCGCCGGAAAGCTGATGCGGGTAAACGTCCAGACGCGATGCTGGGTCAGGTATCCCCACCAGGTTCAGCAGATCGATAGCACGCTGGCGACGGGTTTTCTTGTTGCCGCCCTGATGCACCTTAATGGCTTCCATAATCTGGAAACCGACGGTGTAGCATGGGTTCAGGCTGGTCATGGGGTCCTGGAAGATCATCGCCACTTCCGCGCCCACCAGCTGGCGGCGCTGTTTTTCGGAAATGCGCTTCAGATCCTGACCGTTGAACTCCAGATTTTCCGCCATCACGCGACCGGGGTAGTCAATCAGCCCCATAATCGCCAGCGAACTCACTGACTTACCGGAGCCCGACTCTCCTACAATCCCGACCACTTCGCCCTGATTAACGCTGTAGCTGATGCGGTCCACGGCGCGAAACGGTGTGCCTTCGTCGCCAAAGTGCACGGATAATTTATCTACATTTAATAACGCCATCTCGTGCCTCTTACTGCTTCAGTTTGGGATCAAGTGCATCACGCAGACCGTCACCCATCAGGTTAAATGCCAGCACCGTCAGCAGAATCGCCAGACCCGGGAAGGTGACGACCCACCAGGCGCTTTGCGCGAACTGCAACACGTCGGAGAGCATGGTGCCCCACTCCGGTGTTGGCGGCTGCGCACCCATGCCAAGGAAGCCAAGAGCGGCCATATCAAGAATGGCGTTAGAGAAACCGAGCGAAGCCTGAACAATCAGCGGCGCAAGGCAGTTTGGGAAAATATTGATAAACATCTGACGCATCGCACCAGCACCCGCCACGCGAGAGGCGGTAACGTAGTCGCGGTTCACTTCCACCAGCACCGCCGCACGGGTCAGACGCACGTAATGCGGTAGCGCAACAAACGTCAGCGCAAGCGCGGCGTTACCAATCGACGGACCAAAGATCGCCACCAGCACCAGCGCCAGCAGCAGGCTTGGCAATGCCAGCATAATGTCGACGACGCGCATGATGATGTTATCAACAATGCCGCCGAAGTAGCCTGCCACCAGGCCGAGTACGATCCCCATGATCAGCGACAGTACGACAACGAGGCAGCCAACCAGCAGCGACAGCCGTGCGCCGTACATCAGGCGCGACAGCACATCGCGGCCCACGTCGTCGGTGCCCAGCAGGTGCGTCAGGCTTCCGCCGTCCTGCCATGCAGGAGGTGCCAGCAGCGCATCGCGGAACTGATCAGCCGGGTTATACGGCGCAAGGAAGTTCGCAAACACCGCAATCAGGATCATGATGGAAACATACACCAGCCCGACGACCGCGCCTTTGTTGCGCTTGAAGTAGTGCCAGAACTCCTGCATCGGCGTCATTGGCACCGGTGCGGTGACCACTTTATTTTGAGTAACTTGTGACATGATGGCCCCTTACTTCTTATGACGAATACGCGGGTTCACCACGCCGTACAGCAAATCGACCAGCAGGTTGACGAGGATAATCATCGTCGCGACCAGCAGTACACCGCCCTGCACAACCGGATAGTCACGGCGTTGCAGCGCATCAATCAGCCAGCGTCCAAGACCCGGCCAGGAGAAGATGGTTTCGGTCAGGATCGCCCCCGCCAGCAGCGTACCGACCTGCAAACCGATAACGGTCACCACCGGCAGCATAGCGTTACGCAGGGCATGAATGATGATGACGCGCATACGGGTCAGGCCTTTAGCGCGGGCTGTACGAATATAATCCTCGCCCAGCACTTCCAGCATGGAGGAACGGGTCATACGCACGATCACCGCCAGAGGGATGGTGCCCAGCACCATTGCAGGCAGGATCATGTGCGCAACCGCATCAATGAAGTTGCCCTCTTCGCCCCAGATCGCCGTATCAATCAGCATAAAGCCGGTTAACGGGTTGGTGTCGTCAAGGAAAACCATGTCGCTGACGCGTCCGGAGACCGGCGTCAGGTTCCACTGCACCGAGACCAGCATGATCAGCATCATGCCCCACCAGAAGATAGGCATGGAGTAGCCGGTCAGTGCCAGGCCAACAGCGGTGTGGTCGAAAATAGAGCCACGCTTAACGGCAGCCAGTACGCCAACGGGGATCCCTACTGCGGTCGCGAAGATCATGGCGCAGATACCGAGTTCCAGCGTCGCTTTAAAGCGCGGTACGAACTCGTCCCACACCGGAAGACGGCTTTTCAGTGAAATCCCTAAATCGCCGTGCAACACGCCCCAGATATAGTGGAGATACTGCTGCCACATCGGCTTATCAAGGCCGAGTTCAGCCAGCAGTTGCGCATGACGTTCAGGGGAGATACCACGCTCGCCCGCCATAATCATCACCGGGTCACCCGGGATCATATGGACGAAGGCAAAAGTGAGAAGGGTGATACCGATAAACGTCGGGATAACCAGTCCCAGACGTCGGAGGATGAACTGCAACATAACCCGGATTCTCTCTGATGACGCACGCCCAGTGGCGTGACGTCTGTATTGCTCACAAATGTAAATTCCCTCTCCCTGTGGGAGAGGGTTAGGATGAGGGGATGCATGCACGCCCCTCACCCCTGCCCTCTCCCACAGGGAGAGGGAGAACACCCTACTTATTATTCAACAGACACGTTTTCGAAGTGGTGTTTGCCCAGTGGATCAACCACGTAGCCCTTCACTTCTTTACGCACTGGCTCGTACACGGTGGAGTGAGCAACAATCAGCGCCGGAGCCTGATCGTGCATGACAACCTGAGCTTGCTTGTACAGTTCGATACGTTTGTTGTGATCGTCGGTCGCACGCGCCGGCTGGATCAGATCTTCAAACGGCTTGTAGCACCAGCGAGAGTAGTTGGAACCGTCTTTCGCTGCCGCACAGCTGAACAGGGTCGCGAAGAAGTTGTCCGGATCCCCGTTGTCGCCGGTCCAGCCCATCATGACCGCCTGGTGTTCGCCCGCTTTAGCGCGCTTCAGGTACTCGCCCCACTCGTAGGTTACAATTTTGGCCTGTACGCCAATCTTCGCCCAGTCAGCCTGAACCATTTCCGCCATACGACGTGCGTTCGGGTTGTAAGGACGCTGTACCGGCATCGCCCACAGCTCGACGGTGAAGCCTTTGTCCTGGCCCGCTTCTTTCAGCAGCGCTTTCGCTTTCTCAGGATCGTAGGTGTAGTCCTTAATGTCGTCGTTATAACCCCACATGGTTGGTGGGATCAGGTTCTTGGCCGCAACGCCCGCGCCCTGGTAAACGGCTTTGATGATCGCTTCTTTGTTCACCGCGTAAGTCAGCGCCTGACGCACTTTCACGTCATCGAACGGTTTCTTCTCGGTGTTGAAGGAGAGATAACCCACGTTCAGGCCCGCCTGCTCCAGCAGGTTGATATTTTTGTCCTGCTTCATGCGCGCGATGTCAGCCGGGTTTGGATACGGCATCACCTGACATTCGTTTTTCTGCAATTTTGCGTAACGCACGGATGCGTCAGGCGTGATGGAGAAGACCAGACGGTCGATCTGCGGCTTGGTGCCCCAGTAGCCCGGGAAGGCTTTATACAGAATACGGGAATCTTTCTGGTACTGAAGCAGCTTGAACGGGCCGGTACCGATTGGGTTCAGGTCCACTTTTTCCGGCGTGCCGGCTTTCAGCATGTTGTCAGCGTACTCTTTAGAGAGAATCGAGGCGAAGTCCATCGCCAGGTCAGCCAGGAATGGCGCTTCCGGACGCGTCAGCACAAACTGAACGGTTTTATCGTCCACTTTTTTCACTTCAGCGATCAGGTCTGGCAGACCCATCCCTTCGAAGTATTCATAGCTGCCGCCAGACACTTTATGGTACGGGTTCTGGGCATTTTTCTGACGGTCGAAGGAGAACACAACGTCGTCGGCGTTAAAGTCGCGCGTAGGTTTAAATTCTTTGCTGTCCTGCCACTTCACGCCCTGGCGCAGGTGGAAGGTATAGGTTTTACCGTCTTCGCTGATATCCCACTTTTCAGCCAGGCCAGGAATTACTTCCGTGGTGCCGGTTTTAAATTCAACCAGACGGTTATAGATCGGTACAGAGCTTGCGTCGTAAGTCGTACCAGAGGTAAAGAGCTGTGGGTTAAAGCCTTCCGGAGAGCCTTCAGAACAGTAAACCAGGGTTTTTGCCTGTACGCTTGCTGCAACGGTCATGGCCACCAGGCTCAGACCAAGCTTCAGCATCCCTGACTTCTTCAAGGAAATACTCATTATTGTGCTCCAATGTGATGTTTTGCTTTGTTGTGTTACGCCGCCTGACCTTTATTTATTTTTTACCCGGTCCGGTCGGTGATGCCCGAAGGCGTTAAAAGGGATAGAGAATCCTTTCAGAAGAGCGTTTGAGTTGCAGCGCAGATCCTCCCTGAAATGCCCCTCGTGCCCTACAATCTGTCAACAGAATGTGAAAACGTCAATACAGGTGGCGGGGATTTACGTGGAGTGTGAGAAACCGCAAACAAAGATTAAAAAAACCCTGACCGTGAGTTTTCAGCAGAGAAATTTATGCTACTCGCCATGATGCAGCACAATTATCTTCATATTTCGCAACACTCAGTGATTAAGTTTTATTCAGAATGGGTAAATTTTCTTACAGAATGGTGATTATCTGAGCACTAAATACCGCGAACGTTAAAACGCACAGCGAAAAATGCTGAGGTTATCCATAAGCAACGCGAAAAAAGATCAAACTATATATAAAAAAATACAATGGATTATGTCACAAAACCGCAAGCAGGCAGGGGGAAGCAGGGCTAAGGGGTATTTTGAGGACTCGTGCGGGGTAACGCGTTAATGCAAAAAGGGCTAACCTTGCGGTTAGCCCTTTTTAGAATGTGGTCGGCGAGAGAGGATTCGAACCTCCGACCCACTGGTCCCAAACCAGTTGCGCTACCAAGCTGCGCTACTCGCCGAATGCGGAGCGCATCTTACTGCTGAGGTGCGCCCCCGTCAATCCCTTATTTTCAAAAAGCCATTCAACTGGCGATATTCTCGCCAGACCAGCTACTGCGCGGCTTTTGTGGTGTTATCAGGGAGTTTACACCAGTTGTTGTTTTCGTTAATCCCACCGTTCGGTGAGGTATAGCCGAGACAACCCATAATGGTGTCGTACAGCTCAACGTGACGGCGCGGTACCTTGATCTCTGCCTGCTGTTTCAGATGGGCAAACATTTTGGCTTTGTCCGGGTTTTCCAGGTACTTATCCGACATCCACATGATCATCGGCACGCGGAACTGCTCAGGCGGGGCCAGCTTACGCGGCGTGCCGTGTAAATGCTCTTTCTCGTTGATGGACTCGCCGTGGTCGGCCGCGTAAATCACAATCGCTTTCTTATCGCGAAGCTGGTCGATCACCCGACTGAGGAAGGTATCCACATACAGAATCGAGTTATCATAGGCATTGATCAGCTCCTGCTTGCTACAGTTCTTGTTAATGCCGACGCACTCAGGCGTCCATTTGGCGAAATCGCGCGTGTAACGCTGATAGTAGCTGTAATGTGAACCTTTGGTATGCAGAACAATAAGGTGCTTACCCTGCGGATGGTTTTTCAGCGACTGTTCCATCTCAGAGAGCAGCAGCATGTCATCAACGTTCTTTCCGCGGTTACGCGGCTCGGCGCCAATCTGCTCGCGGTAGGCGATGTTATCCGCCATGGTGTTGGTGTAGAACCACATCTCACTTTGCATGGCGAACAGATCGGAGCTAAATCCAAGCTGCTTCAGAACAGCAAACACGTTTTGCTCTTTGAGAGTGCGCTGAGGATTATCACTCGCACCGCCCTCACGAACAAACATACAGCGCAACGAGAGCTTCGTGGCGGTATCGCAGGAGTAGCCGCGGTAGGCTACAAGGTTCTTTTCCTGTGCCAGTTTCGGGGTGGTATCGCGGTCATAACCGAGAATACCCATATGATCCCAGCGCGTCGTTTCGCCGATAACGAAGACCACGTAAGTATCATCCAGCCCGTCAGCCGGAGCCTGGTAGGTGAACTTTTTGGTCGGATTAATCAGCGATTTCACATCGCTGGATTCGTCCGCCTGAGCCCAGGCATAGAGACCTAGCGCCGACAGCCAGTTAGACGGCAGATACGAGTTAGCCACCACGCCGCCGTAGCTTGGCATATCTACGCCTGTCGCTTTTTCGATCCGCTTTTGCTGTTTTTCCATCAGGCGAATAGGCGCCCATACCAGCAGACCCGCCAGAAGAACGACGGCGACGTTGCGGATGCGTTGCCCACGGGTACGCAGCTGGCGTAACAGGGTATAGCGACAGGTATTACTCCAGATAAAGAAGAGCGGGATCAGGCAGGTCAAAATCGTCCACATGATGAACCCTTGCCCCACCACCTCTTTCGAGAGGTCGATGTCCGTGGTCATCACCGAGGCCACAATACCGTAGCCAATGACCACATTCATGAATGTCATGTAATAGCTTGCGGCGGCAGAGATAATCACCACCAGCGAGGCCAGAACCTGCCATGTACGTCTGCCAAAAAGCGAGAGCAGACGTAGCAGGAAGAAGGTTGCCAGAATTGAGCCAAACACTTCAATCGCGGCGAAAATCCCGTTTCTTACGGTGAGGTGTTCAAAATAACCTTCCACTCTTCTGAACAGCACCGCGCCATTCAGAAACAAACCGATATAGACAGCCAGCATCAGACACAATCTTTGCTGGGTAAGAGACCTGATATATTTCATGCAAACAACCCTGGGGGAAGGGGTATAAAGACCCGCCGAATCTCATTGAGAAAGCAGACAGAGTAAGTAGGTGCGAGATAAACCGTTATCAGAAACGTCTACAAGCGCGATAAGTAGACCACAGCGAGGAAGAAAAGTGGCAGCAGAGAATGTGAATCGATGAAAATTTTTACAAAATAACAAGTCCGGAAGTGATATGGCGATAAAAAAAGAGGCCCTGCGGCCCCTTTTTATCGAATCATGCATGCGCTTCTTTATAGACCTCGCGTTGCGGCTGACGAATCGTGGTGGACAGCGCCAGTGAAATAATCAGCAAGGCAAATATCACGCAGAATGTCACGTAGAAGCCACCAAACAGCGAGGCAATCAGCGATCCGCAAATACTGCCGATACCGAAGCCGAGATAAATCACACCGTAGTTTTTCGCCAGATTGTTCAGCCCGAAGAACTCGCTCACCAGCGACGGGAAGACGGTAATGGTGCCGCCAAAGTTAAAGGCTACGCAGGCTATCGCCGCAAAGAATGTCGCTTCGTTCAGCGGAGCGAACAGCAGCGCCGCCATCCCCACCAGGGATATCACCTGCCCCAGCGTAATCACGCGGATCCTGGCGATTTTGTCAGACAGGATACCCAGTACCAGACGACCCGAGAGGTTAGCAATGGAGATGACCGTTACCGCGTTCGCCGCCGTCGCCGCGTCCAGTTTCACCATTCCCTGCGCGATATCTTTCGCCACGCCGATGACATACAGACCGCTCATGCAGGCCGTCAGGAACATCACCGCCAGCATCCAGTACTGCGGTTTACGCATGGACTGTGCAAGGGTGAAATCATTCTCCACCACACCGTTAACGGTTTTCACTTCCTGCTGCGGCGCGTCTTTCATCAGCGTTGCGCCGAAGAGGATCATCACCAGCACAATCACGCCCCAGATCATAAAGGTTTTCTCAAGCCCCACCGAGGCCAGCAGATGCGCATCGATGAATTTGAAGCCGAGGCTGCCCAGGCCATATGAACCGATGGCAAACGCGGAGATAAGCCCTTTACGCTCCGGGAACCACTTCACGCAGTTAGACAGCGTCAGCAGGTAACCTGCGCCGTCCGCCAGCCCCACCAGCACCCCGGCGCTCAGCCACAGCATCATCAGGTTGTCGGAATATGCCGTCAGGAAGAAGCCCACGCCCAGCAAGATCCCGGAGGCCATGGTTACACGCTTCACGCCGAAGCGCTCCTGAAGTTTGCCCGCCACGGAAGAGGAAATTGCTAACCCAAGACTCAGCAAGCCGAAGGAGAACGCCACCTGGCTTATCGGCGCGCCGATCTTATCAGACAGGGCGCTGTTAAACAGGCTCCAGGTATAGACCGATCCCAGTGCGAACTGGGTAACGATGGTGCCGAATAGCGTCAGCCAACGCGTGCGGTTATAAGTTGATGTGTTCATGGCAGTATCCTGCAAGATAAATTAAGGAAATTCGCTGAGGACACGATAAACAAAACCCCATAACGCCAGGGGTAAAACGGCATGAAATGCAGGAGAAACGGAATGAAATGCCTGGAAGCGGGAATGAATGACCTTGCCGGAGAAGAAAAAGCTCAAAGGTGAGCGATCACTATCGCTACAGTCCCTGCCGTTATTGTATTAAATATGTTACGGCAGCGTTTAAAAAAGTGACAACCCTTTAAAATTTGGCGCTCAATCCCAGCGTATATAAATATTCTTCTTCAGTTTGCTGGTTATAGCTGATCTTCGCCCAGGGGTGTAAATCACCATACTGCGTATCGACACGCCACCCCAATGAGTTCACGCTGGCATGCCATAGTGGATCGGTAAGCGACTGCGTGGTGGTTGTATCCTCAAACGCATTCACTGGTGCGGAGGGAGCGCCATCAGTGCGCCACGCCATTACGGGCCCGGTGGTGAAATGTCCCGCCACGGGAAAATTCCAGCCAACGCTCAGAACGGTTTCCGCATCCGAACCGGAGGGATCGTTCAGGGTAAACCCCGCAGCATTCTGCGTGCGGTTAATACGCTCCGCGAGAATATCTTCATAACGAGGTTGGTGATCGGCGTCCCATGTATAGCGTTCCATCGTATTACTTTGAGCATCTGAAACGATATATTCCTGTTGCCACGCAAAAGCGGTGTTACAAAAAAGCAGGCAGACTGAAACACCCACCAGGCCAGAAGCAGCATGGCGACCACTGATTTTTTTTATCATCATCAAAGCGACTCCAGAAAGAGCCGAGTTCGGCGATATATGTCATTGTTCGAAGAGGTATTAGGGCGTATAGCCCTGTATTAACTATTGTCTCTTTAGCAGACACGTCAAGCCGGGCAGATTGAAATTTTTGCGTTTACCGTATCAGGAAGGGAGATGACCTATGCAACGTTGCGGCTGGGTAAGCCAGGATCAGCTTTATATCGATTATCACGACAAGGAATGGGGCGTACCGGAAACCGACGGTAAAAAACTGTTTGAAATGATTTGCCTTGAAGGCCAGCAGGCCGGACTGTCGTGGATCACCGTTCTGAAAAAGCGTGAGAACTATCGCAAAGCCTTCCACCAGTTCGATCCGGCTGCGGTTGCCGCCATGACCGACGACGACGTGGAAAGGCTGGTTCTGGATACCGGTATCATCCGCCATCGCGGTAAAATTCAGGCCATTATTGGTAACGCGCGTGCTTATCTGGCGATGGAGCAAAACGGCGAACCCTTCTCAGCATTCGTCTGGTCGTTTGTGGATAACGAGCCGAAGGTGACGCAGGCCGCCACGCTTGCAGAGATCCCAACGTCGACCCCCGCCTCAGATGCCCTGTCGAAAGCGCTGAAAAAACGCGGCTTTAAGTTTGTGGGCACCACCATCTGTTACTCCTTTATGCAGGCCTGCGGGCTGATCAATGACCACATTACGGGCTGCTTCTGCCATCCGGAGGGCCACCATGATCCGCAAATGGCAAAGTGAGGACACTGCTCCGCTTTTGAGTCTGTGGCTGGAGAGCACCACCGAGGCGCATCCGTTTATCGACGCAAGTTACTGGCAAGCGAATGAAGCGGTAGTGCGGGATGAATACCTTCCCGCCGCCGAGACCTGGGTCTGGGAAGAAAACGGTACCCTGTGCGGTTTTATCAGCGTCATGCAGTTCCAGTTCGTGGGGGCGTTGTTTGTCGCCCCGGCGTTCATCGGAAAGGGGATCGGGCGTGCGCTGCTGAACCACGTTCAGCAGCACTATCCGTATTTAACTCTGGAGGTGTATCAGAAAAACGTGCGGGCGGTGAATTTCTATCATGCTCAGGGTTTTCGCATCGAAGACAGCGCCTGGCAGGATGATACCCAACACCCGACGTGGATCATGAGCTGGCAGGCGGATCAAACGCCGTAAGAGTAAGCGCCGGCCCCTCATATTTCTCCACCCATGCCAGCGCCGTATTCCCCGCGCAGCCATTCCCCAGCTTCGAGCTGGGGAGATCTTTGGTCAGCACGTTTACGGCGCCGTTCTTACAAATACCGCCCTCGTCCAGCGCCAGATCCGGCCATGCGCCCTGATGAATGCAGAAAACGCCAGGGCGGATCCCGTCACTCACCACGGCGCCTGCCAGCACCTGCCCGCGCGCGTTCCAGACCCGAACGAGGTCGCCGTGGTTAATCCCCCGCGCCTTTGCGTCATCGCTGTTCAGCGCAATCGGCTCACGACCCGCCACCGCATACTGCTCGCGCAAAGCCGAATAGTTGAGCTGGCTGTGCAGACGATGGGCGGGATGGGCAGACAGCAGCTGAAGCTGCCCCGGCTGCGCATTGCCATGCCATTCGTCCGGCTCCAGCCACGCCGGATGTGGCGGACAGTCCGCGTAGCCAAAGCTGGCGATGCGTTCGCTGTAGATCACAATCTTCCCGCTTTCGGTTTTTAGCGGGTGATTCTCCGGATCGCGACGGAAGTCAGCAAAGCGCACAAACCGCGCATTCTGCTCGCTTTCCGGCATTTCGAAGAGTTGATTCGCCTCCCAGAACTCAGCGAATGGCGGCAGCGTCACGCCCTGCGCAGCCCCACGCTGGCTGGCAATCTGGTAAAACGTTTCCAGCCATTGCAGATCGGTTTTGCCCTCGGTGAAACGCTCCCGACCGCCCGCTTCCCACATTTCACTCAGGTCGGCAAAGACATCAAAATCATCCCGCGCTTCATCCCGGGGAGCCACGACGCGCTTCATCGGCACCATATGCTGATTACTGTAATCCCCCGTCATGGTGAGATCGTTACGCTCGAACGAGGTCGTGGCGGGCAAAACGATATCGGCATGTTTCGCTGACGCGGTCCAGAAGCACTCCGAGATCACCACCAGCTCCGGTTTCTGCCAGGCGCGGATCAGGCGGTTAGTATCCTGGTGATGGGTGAAGTTGGCCCCACCCGCCCACCAGACAAACTTAATATCCGGGAAATGCCGATCCTGGCCGTTGTGCTGATAAAACCCGCCTGGGTTCTCCAGGGCTTCAACAATGCGTGCCACCGGAATTTTATCTACCGCGTCCACGCCACCCTGCACCGAGCCCTGCATGGAGGCCAGCACCGCGGCTTTTCGCGTCGGGTTGCCGCCGTTAGCAAAGTGATAGGAAAGCCCAAAACCGCCGCCGGGTGTGCCAATCTGCCCGAGCATCGCGGCGAGCGTCACCAGCATCCAGTGCTTCTGCTCGCCAAACTGCTGGCGCTGCATCCCCCAGCCGGACATGAGCATCGTGACACGGCTATGGAATAACGTCGCCAGTTCGCGGATTTTAACGGCATCAACGCCGCAAATCGCCGCAGCCCACTCTGCGGTTTTGGCGATACCGTCGGTTTGTCCCGTCAGGTAGTCGGCAAATTTATCGAAGCCCGTGGTGCAGCGCGCCAGAAATTCCGTATCGTGCCAGCCGTTCTCCACCAGGGTGTGGGCGATGCCCAGCATCATCGCCACGTCGGTGCCCATATGCGGCGCGATCCACTCGGCGCTGTCGCCGAAGAAATCCAGCGTTTCAGAACGCATCGGATCGATACAGATGATGCGCTTGCCGCTTTTGCGCAGCGCATCAAAGTAGGAAACGCCCTGCTCGTCGGACGCATTCCAGGCAATTTTCAGGGTATTGAGCGGGTTGGCGCTCCAGAGCACCACCACCTCCGCATGCTCCAGCACCAGCGGCCAGCTGGTCTGCTGCTGATAAACCTCATTCCCGCCCACGACATACGGCATGATTGCCTGCGCCGCGCCGGTCGAGTAATCGCCCAGATGGCCGGTGTATCCTCCGGCCAGGCTCATATAGCGTTGCAGCAGGGTTGCGGCCTTATGCAGCACGCCGTTCGAGCGCCAGCCATAGGAGCCGGCAAAAATGGACGACGGGCCATAGCTGTCGCGAATGCGTTTATGCTGGGTATGGATCAGCGCCAGCGCGTCGTCCCAGCTCACGCGTACGAACTCATCCTGCCCACGAATACCCTGCGGCTTATCCGGTGACGCCAGAAAGCCTTTACGCACCATCGGCCAGCGGACGCGGGTTTTACTGTGTACCTGATCGCGAACGACGGTCTGTAAAGAGTTGAGATGGCGCGAAGGCAAAGCCCCGCGAGACGACAGCACAGTGTCGCCATCGGTTTCGACCAGCATCGGCCCCCAGTGGGCGGCGGTCAGAATGGTTTTTGTTGAGGTGCTCAAAGCGTGCGCTCCTGGTTGCGTGCAGGTGTTTCGGCCTTTCATTGAGGCAGTTTATCGTTTGTGACAAATTTCAGAGTTATACACTGAATTTTCTCCGTATCCGGACGTCATAATCCACTGCCACGTCCATCGTGGCAAAGAATAAAAAGGATTAAGGAAATAAGATGAAAAAACGCGTACTCGTTATTGCCGCTCTGGTGAGCGGCGCACTGGCTGTTTCTGGCTGCACAACCAACCCTTACACCGGTGAACGCGAAGCGGGCAAATCCGGCATTGGCGCGGGTATTGGTTCCCTGGTGGGCGCTGGCGTTGGCGCACTCTCCTCCTCCAAGAAAGATCGCGGCAAAGGTGCACTGATTGGCGCAGCGGCAGGCGCAGCCCTGGGCGGCGGCGTGGGTTATTACATGGACGTGCAGGAAGCAAAACTGCGTGACAAAATGAAAGGTACGGGCGTGAGCGTGACGCGCAGCGGTGACAACATCATCCTGAACATGCCAAACAACGTGACCTTTGACAGCAGCAGCGCGACGCTGAAACCCGCAGGCGCAAACACCCTGACCGGCGTGGCCGCAGTGCTGAAAGAGTACAATAAAACTGCCGTGAACGTGATTGGCTACACCGACAGCACCGGCAGCCAGGATCTGAACATGCGTCTGTCCCAGCAGCGCGCCGATTCCGTGGCCAGCTCGCTGATCGCCCAGGGCGTAGAAGCGAACCGCATCCGCACCAGCGGCATGGGTCCGGCTAACCCGATCGCCAGCAACAGCACGGCGGAAGGCAAAGCGCAGAACCGCCGCGTTGAGATTACGTTGAGTCCTGTGCAGTAGGTAAAAGCAAAACGGTAACCCCGTTGCCGTTTTTAGTGTTTGCGCCCTCTCCCGTGGGAGAGGGTTGGGGTGAAGACATCAGACCGCAACCTCCGTTAAGCGCAGCGCCACCCGGCAAATAGCTTGATTCGCCAGATTTTCCCGCTAAGGTATTCTCACTAAATTCAGGGAAATCAGCGATGATCAAACCAACCCGGGCCACCATCAGCGACGTGGCGAAAGCCGCCAAAACCGGTAAAACCAGCATTTCACGCTACCTCAACGGCGAGAAACACCTGCTTTCCGATGCGCTGCTGGCGCGAATCGAACAGGCCATTGCCGATCTCGACTACCGTCCCAGCCTGATGGCGCGCGGCCTCAAGCGGGGCCGCACCCGTCTGATTGGCCTCATCATCGCCGATATCACCAACCCCTACTCCGTAAACGTCCTCAGCGGCATCGAAGCGGCATGCCGTGAGAAAGGCTTTACCCCGCTGGTCTGTAACACCAATAACGAGGTTGATCAGGAGCTGCATTACCTCGATCTGCTGCGCAGCTATCAGGTGGAAGGGATTGTGGTGAATGCCGTCGGGATGCGAGAAGAGGGGCTAAATCGTCTGCAACAATCGTCTCTGCCAATGGTGCTTATTGACCGAAAAATCCCGGAATTTGCCTGCGATGTGGTCGGGCTGGATAACACCCAGGCGGCTACCACCGCCACCGAGCACCTGATTGAACAGGGCTTCGAAGCCATTTTATTCCTGAGCGAACCGCTGGGCATGGTTAACACCCGCCGCGACCGCCTGGCTGCATTTCGTGCCACGCTGGCGCGATATCCCGGCGTGATCGCCGAGAATGCCGAAATCCCCCTGCATGAAGCCGGGCAGCTGGATAATACCCTGCGCCAGTTCCATACCCGCCATCGGGGTATGCGCAAGGCGGTGATCTCCGCGAACGGGGCGCTGACGCTTCAGGTTGCCCGCTCGCTTAAACGCATTGGCCTGCACTGGGGCAGCGACATCGGCTTACTCGGCTTTGATGAACTGGAGTGGGCAGAACTTGCTGGCGTAGGCATCACCACCCTCAAACAGCCCACCTGGCAGATCGGCTATGCCGCGGTTGAACAAGTGGTTCGCCGCATTGAAGGCACCCGCGACGCCGTACGCGAGCAGGTGTTTTCCGGCGAACTGATCGTTCGCGGCTCTACTGCCCGTTAATTTCCCCTTCGTGACAGCGATCATAAATTCAGCATCCCGATCTTTTCTTTGGAACCGGTTCCATCTAGCGTAATACTATCGATTACGCTCTGGAGTCAGGAAATGAGCAGGAAAATTATGGTGGTCACCGCCGCGTATGGTGCGGATCAGGTGCGACAGGCAGGCGGTCAACGGGCAATGCTTCCCGTTATTGCCGGCGCAGGAGCTGATGGCGTTGAAATCCGCCGCGAGCTCTTCAGCAACGACGAGTTAATGGCCCTGCCTGCGCTCGGCGAGTCCATTGAACTGCTGGGTTTACTGGCGTGCTACTCCGCCCCGGCCCCCCTGTTTATGCCCGATGGCACCCTCAACACGGATCTCCCGCGCTACCTTAGCGAAGCCAGCGCCCTGAACGCGCTGTGGCTTAAAGTCTCGCTGGGTCATTTCAGCGACAAACAGCCGCTTGAAGCCCTGCGCGCACTGCTGGATGAAAGCGGCATGACACTGGTGGTGGAAAACGACCAGACCGACTGCGGGCAGCTCGCGCCGATGCAGCGCTTCAAAGCCGCCTGCCGGGTAATGGCGCTGCCGGTCACGCTGACGTTCGATATGGGCAACTGGCTGTGGGTTGGCGACTCTCCGGAAGAGGCTGCACGTCAGCTGGCTCCCGCCGTGAGCTATATTCATGTGAAGTCCGCAGTCCCGCATAAGGCGCAGTTCCGCGCCGTCGCGCCGGATCAGACCGATTCTCGCTGGCGGGATCTGCTTAATCAACTCCCTGCCGATGCGCCACGCGGTATCGAATTTCCGCTGGAAGGGACGGATCTCACCGCCGTCACCCGCCATTACGTCAACCTGCTGCGCGAGGAGTAAACCATGCACAAGACGCTGGATGTCATCACCATTGGCGAGGCCATGGCGATGTTTGTCGCCACCGAAACGGGCGAGCTGAGCGCAGTGGAGTACTTCATTAAACGCGTGGCAGGTGCCGAGCTGAATGTTGCTACCGGCCTTGCGCGGCTGGGGCTGAATGTCGGCTGGGTAAGCCGCGTGGGAAATGACAGCTTTGGCCATTTTGTTCTCGACTCACTGAAAAAAGAGGGCATTGATGCCGCAGGCGTGACCCTCGACGGACGCTTTGCGACGGGCTTTCAGCTGAAATCTAAAGTTGAAAATGGAACCGATCCCATCGTGGAGTATTTCCGCAAAGGCTCAGCGGCAAGCCATCTCTCCGTGGATGATTATCACGCCGCGTATTTCTCCTCCGCGCGCCACCTGCACCTGAGCGGCGTGGCGGCGGCGCTCTCGACCAGCTCGTACGATTTACTGGATCACGCGGCTTCGGCAATGAAAGCGCAGGGCAAAACGATCTCTTTCGATCCGAACCTGCGCCCGGTGCTGTGGAAAAGCGAAGCGGAGATGGCTGAGAAACTCAACCGACTGGCGTTTCAGGCGGACTGGGTTCTGCCTGGCATAAAAGAGGGAATGATCCTCACTGGCGAAAGCACGCCCGAAGGCATTGCTGATTTTTACCTCAACAGAGGGGTAAAAGCCGTGGTGCTGAAAACCGGTGCCGACGGCGCATGGTTCAAAACTGCCGACGGTGAGCAAGGCGCTGTCGCTGCGGTAAAAGTCGACAACGTGGTCGATACCGTGGGCGCGGGCGATGGGTTTGCCGTCGGGGTCATCAGCGCTCTGCTGGAGGGCAAACCGCTGTCGCAGGCCGTGGCGCGAGGCAACAAAATTGGTTCGCTGGCGATTCAGGTGCAGGGCGACAGCGAAGGATTACCAACACGAGCAGAGCTCGGCGTCTAAATTCCCTCTCCCTGTGGGAGAGGGCCAGGGTGAGGGCAGCAATCCGCACCAGATAATTAAGCCACCGTGTACCCTACAGACAACGGCGGCAACAACCTCAACAACAGAGGCAAGCCTATGAACAGTTCGACCAATGCAGTAAAACGCTGGTGGTACATCATGCCAATCGTGTTTATCACGTACAGCCTGGCGTACCTGGATCGTGCCAACTTCAGTTTCGCATCCGCCGCCGGGATCAACGAAGACCTCGGGATCACCAAAGGGGTCTCCTCCCTGCTGGGTGCCCTCTTCTTCCTGGGTTATTTCTTCTTCCAGATCCCCGGCGCGATTTACGCTGAACGCCGCAGCGTGCGAAAGCTCATTTTCATCTGCCTGATCTTATGGGGTGCCTGTGCGTCGCTTACTGGCGTGGTGAATAACATTCCTGCTCTGGCGGCTATTCGCTTTATTCTCGGCGTGGTTGAGGCGGCCGTCATGCCAGCAATGCTGATTTATATCAGCAACTGGTTCACAAAATCTGAGCGTTCACGTGCCAATACGTTCCTGATACTCGGTAACCCGGTCACCGTGCTGTGGATGTCGGTGGTTTCCGGCTACCTGATCCAGTCCTTCGGCTGGCGCGAGATGTTCATCATCGAAGGGGTTCCCGCGATTATCTGGGCCTTCTGCTGGTGGGTGCTGGTGAAAGATAAGCCAGCCCAGGCAAAATGGCTTTCTGAGGACGAAAAAGCCGCACTCCAGGCGCAGCTGGATAAAGAGCAGCAGGGGCTGAAAGCGGTGCGTAACTACGGCGAAGCCTTCCGCTCACGGAACGTTATTCTGCTGTGCGCACAGTATTTTACCTGGAGTATTGGCGTGTACGGCTTTGTGCTGTGGCTACCGTCGATTATCCGCAGCGGCGGTGAAAACCTTGGCATGGTGGAAGTGGGCTGGCTGTCATCGGTGCCTTACCTGGCTGCGACCATCGCGATGATTATCGTCTCCTGGGCATCGGACAAGCTGCAAAACCGTAAGCTGTTCGTCTGGCCGCTGCTGCTGATCGCTGCTTTTGCCTTCATTGGCTCCTGGGCCGTAGGCGCAAACCACTTCTGGGTCTCGTACACTCTGCTGGTGATTGCGGGTGCGGCCATGTATGCCCCGTATGGTCCGTTCTTTGCCATCATCCCGGAAATGCTGCCGCGTAACGTCGCAGGGGGCGCGATGGCGTTGATCAACAGTATGGGCGCGCTGGGTTCGTTCTTTGGCTCGTGGTTTGTGGGCTATCTGAACGGCACCACCGGCAGCCCGTCGGCCTCTTACATCTTTATGGGGGTGGCGCTTTTTGCCTCGGTATGGCTTACTTTGATTGTTAAGCCTGCTAATAATCAACAGCTACCCGTCGGCGCACGCCACGCCTGAATCCTTTTAAAATCAACGGAGATTAGCATGAAGCCGTCCGTCATTTTGTACAAAGCACTGCCTGAAGATCTGCAAAAACGCCTGGAGGAACACTTTACCGTTACCCGGGTAAAGAACCTCAGCCCGGAAACCGTGGCGCAGCACGCCGACGCGTTTGCCAGCGCCGAGGGCCTGCTGGGTTCGAGCGAAAAGGTGGATGCAGCGCTGCTGGAGAAAATGCCGAAGCTTCGTGCTACCTCAACCGTTTCGGTGGGATACGACAATTTCGACGTGGATGCGCTAAACGCACGCAACATCCTGCTGATGCACACGCCGCATGCCCTGACGGAAACCGTCGCCGACACGCTGATGGCGCTGGTGCTCAGCACCGCCCGTCGCGTGGTGGAAGTGGCCGAGCGCGTGAAAGCGGGCGAATGGACGAAAAGCATTGGCCCGGACTGGTTCGGCGTGGACGTTCATGGCAAAACGCTGGGGATTGTTGGGATGGGCCGTATCGGACTGGCGCTGGCACAGCGCGCGCATTTCGGCTTCAACATGCCCATCCTGTATAACGCACGCCGTCACCACAGTGAAGCTGAAGAACGTTTCAATGCCCGCTATTGCGAGCTTGATACGCTGTTGCGGGAAGCCGACTTTGTCTGCCTGATCCTGCCGCTGACGGATGAAACGCGTCATCTCATCGGCAAAGCGGCGTTTGAAAAGATGAAGAAATCGGCCATTTTCATCAACGCGGGTCGTGGTCCGGTGGTCGATGAGAAGGCGCTGATTGAGGCACTGCAAAACGGTGAGATCCACGCCGCCGGTCTGGACGTGTTTGAACAGGAGCCGCTGCCGGTGGATTCTCCGCTACTGACCATGCCGAACGTCGTCGCCCTGCCTCACATCGGCTCTGCCACTCATGAAACACGCTACAATATGGCGGCGACCGCCGTGGATAATCTGATTGCCGCGCTCGGCGGTAAAGTGGATAAGAACTGCGTTAACCCACAGATACAACAGTAGATACGAAAAAACCCGCCAGAAGGCGGGTTTTTGAATTTTGTGCTACTGGGTTGGAAGCTTACAGGCTTACAACGTTACCAGCTGCTGGGCCTTTAGCGCCGCTTTCGATGGTGAAGGAAACTTTCTGACCTTCATCCAGAGATTTGTAGCCATCGTTCTGGATAGCAGAGAAGTGTACGAACACGTCTTTAGAGCCATCGTCAGGAGTGATGAAGCCGAAACCTTTATCAGCGTTGAACCATTTTACCAGACCAGTCATTTTAGCAGACATAGAAATTACCTTATTAACAAATATATTGTGCCTTCCGGCTTGATGGATTGCGTTACAGATTTTTAAGCGATGAAGGAAGGGTCACTACGAAGGGTATCTATGGATAACAATCTGGACTGCTTTACTAAACTGCTTTAGGTCTGTGTAACAAACCGACGGACATAGTTATACCGATGTGATAGATGAATGACAAGCGTTATTTTCATCAAGCATAAAAAAAACCCCGCCGAAGCGGGGGTTTTTCTTATTCCGTAGCAGCGACCGCTGCGCTCCATGCCTGGCTAAAGGCCTGATGCTGGGACGCGAGCGGCCCGATCAGCGCGTTATACTGGCTCGCCTGCTGGGAGGTCGGGAACTGGATACCGTTAGAGACGAAGCTCACCTGCGTACCTTGTTCACTAATAAAGTCACCCACCTGAACCAGCTGCTGAGTAAAGACCTGCGCCGCCGGGATCAGCGGTTGCAAGGCGTTTGACGGCTTGGTCACGACTTTCTCATACACCTGGTCATAGACCGGTTTGAGATCCTCGCCCTGCTTCAACGCGGAACGCGACGCATCAGCCTGCATTTTGGCATTTTGCAGCTGCTGGCTCAGTACCCCAAGCGCGCCATTTGACTGGCGCAGCGGTTCGCGCTGGGTCATATAATCCTGGGGAACGCGGATGGCATTCACGCTATCCACTACCGGGCGAATACCGGAATCCATCGCCTGGCTTACCTGCTGTGAATAGCCATACAGAATGGCGTAATCCGACACGAATGGACCAAACTGTTTTTTCTGATCCGCAGTCAGCGTTGGTAAACGCTCGCCGCTACGCATCACTGTATTCTGTAGAAAATCGATAAACGCTTTGCGCTGATCGCCTTCTTTATCGAAACACCCACTCAGGCTAACAACCATCAACAACGCCGCAATAGGCGCAAACCAGCGAGAGCAGGACTTTCCTGTCGCCATTTTATTACTCCTTTCACCCAAAAAGCGCACACCGGCACACGCGTGCCCAACGCTGACAAGGATAGTCCAGGTCAGCCTTGCAAGATAGAGTTTTCATGCAAAACGGGTATTCCCGTTTTTGTACTGACTATTTACAAAAAAATACCTGTGCATCCCTACATATGACTAATCAGGTAATTAGCATAACTATCCATATAGCTGAAACGCGTAAAGCGATCGTTATCGCACAATTAATCACAGCCGTGACGATCCTGTGTCTGGTTTAGGGACTATTCTTAACAGGCTCTCTGATGTTCATGATCCCGATGTGTGATTTATGAGGAGTTCTCAATGGAATTAAAAGATCCTGAGTTTGAGCTGCTGAGCAGCCTGGAACAGATTATTTTTAAAGATGTACCGCCGACGGTTACCCTGAATCAAAAGTCCAATCCTTTTAGTGAATTTGAGCGTTTACGCAAAGGATCGGGCCTGAAAACAGATGAATTCGCAAGAGCGATGGGTGTCAGCGTAGCGATGGTGCTGGAGTGGGAGTCAAAACGTGAAAAACCAACCCCAGCCGAGCTAAAGCTGATGCGCCTGATCCAGGCAAACCCTGACCTTCGCAAGCAGTTAGCCTGATAAAGTTTGTTTGCCCCCGCCCTTGCGGGGGCTTGTGTTTACAGGCTTTCACATCGCCATCCCGTCTCTTCCCACACCAGTTCATGCGTCAACTTCAGCCCTGCCAGAAAGGCTTCATCATGCGACACCACCAGCAGCGCGCCGGGGTAATCGGCTAAGGCCGCTTCTATAGCCTGAACAGAGGCCAGATCAAGATGGTTGGTTGGCTCATCCAGAAGCAACAGCTGCGTTGCCGCTTCACGCCACAATACGCAGGCCAGCGCGGCCTTCAGGCGCTCGCCGCCACTCAGTTCGGCCAGTGGTAGTGTCACTTTCTCTGCGCCCAGCTGAAGCTGCGCTAAACGGGTACGCAGCGCCCCTTCTTCGAGCGGCGTATTGCCCAGGCTAAGGTGTGTCATCACCGACTGCGACAGATCCAGCCGGGAAAGATGCTGATCGAGATACGCACACCTGACAGAGACCTTACAGGTTCCCGTGACAGGGGCTGTTTCGCCCAACATCACTTTCAACAGCGTGGATTTTCCACAGCCGTTCGGCCCGCGTAGCGCCACGCGCAACGGGCCATCCATTCGCCAGTTTATCGGGGAGACAGGCACGTGCGGAACCACCAGTTCTTCCAGCACCAGCACCTGTTTTCCTTCCGGGATTTCACTGCCCGGCAGGGTAAACATCACCGCGTTCTCCTCTTCAACCCGCTCGCGTGCCTGGTTGACCGCAGCGTTCAGAGCATGATTTTGATCGCTATGCTGTTTTTTCCAGGAACCAATACGCTCTTTCGCCGCCCCTTTGTATTTGACCCGTTCAAACGAGGCGATGTTAAGGCTGTCGACCGTGCGAAGCGTTTTGGCTGAACGCCGCAGGCTGTCGTCATGCTCTTTATGCATACGGGCGCGGGTACGCTTGCGTTCGGTGGCAGCATGCTCCAGCGCGGCGCGGGCAGCCAGCTGCTCAGCATCACGCTGGGTTCGATAGCCAGCATAATTCCCACCGTAGCTGCGCAGGCCCAATGCGCTCAGTTCAAGGATACGCGATACCTGGGCCAGCAACTCACGGTCGTGGGAGGCCACCAGCACCCCGCCCTGATACCGGGAAAGCTGCTCGTAGAACAACACGCGGCCTTGCCTGTCGAGGTGGTTGGTCGGTTCGTCCAGCAGCAGGTAGTCAGCATCTGCGGCGAATGCGCTGCACAGCAAAGCACGAATGCGCTCGCCGCCGCTCAGCTCTGCCGCGCGTTTATTCGGGTCAAAAGGGGGAAGTTTTGCAGCGATAAAAGCCTGGCTCAGCCGTTCAGCCAGATCCCAGTAACCGTCAAGCGTGTCGAGATCGTCGGGTTCATAATGACCGCTGTCGATGCGCGTGCGCGCCGCAAAGATCGCGTCGTACCCAAGCAGTCCTGCAAGCGTGGTATCCGCAGAAATATCCTGCTGTTGCGCCACATAGACGTGTGTACCAAAGCGCTCAATATGACCGCTGGCGGGTTCATCAACCCCTGCCAGCAGACGCAGCAGCCGTGTTTTGCCGCTGCCGTTGCGGCCAACCAGCGCGCACACTGACGCATCCAGAGAAAGATTCAGTGGACCAAAAAGGATATCGCCCGTCGCAAACTGACAGGTGACCTGATGCAAAATAAAAGAGGGGGACTGCGCAAAATGAGCCATAAGCACTCCTGAATGAAATCAAAACATCCCCTGCCGACGCGGTGCGTTGAGCAAGGATCGAAATTCATCAGTCGTGTTTGTTCATTTTTGGGGGGCGCTCCTGAGGGCGAAATTTAACGGGAACAAGAATAACGGCAATGCGCCGCCCATTTCAAGGTTAAATTTTCGCCAGGCTAATGCCCGAGCGTAAAAAACCCGCCGAAGCGGGTCTCTCAATCAGATAAACGCAAACGCATCGCCAAACAGACGATCTTCCCGCGCGTCACGCTCGTTGCAGAACAGGTCGCGGGCAATTTTTGCCATTTCAAAGCGACCGGCAATATAGATGTCGTGCCCGGCCAGCGTCCCGTGATCCTGCAATACCGCAGTCAGCACCGTACCGCTGCGCCCGCGCCAGCCCTCTTCCGGCTGCTCGACAACCGGCTCAATGCGCAGGTTTGGATGATTTACGCTCAGCGCTTCCAGCTCAGACAGATCGTAAAGATGCTTCTCTTCACGGCCGCCCCAGTAGATGGTGATATCGCGATTCGGGTTGCGCGCCAGCGCGGTCAGCAGAATAGAGCGGACATATGAGAAGCCCGTGCCACCGGCAATCAGGATCAGCGGACGGTCTTCGTCTTCACGCAGCCAGGCCTCGCCGTGAGGAATATCGACCACGATTTCACGCTCTTTCAGGATGCGGTCCATCACGGCCATCGCGTACAGGTTAAGCTCAGACGCACCAATATGCAGCTCAATAAATTCCTTCTCTGCTGGCGTTGAGGCCATAGAGAAAGGACGCTTATCACGCTCGTCCATCACGACCATCAGGTACTGACCGGCACGGAATGAGAAGGCCGCTTCAGGAACCAAACGGACGCGATATACGGTGTCGGTAATAGCATCTACCGACGTCACTTTACAGCTTAAGGTTGTCATTCGCTCTCTCTGTCGGGAAGTCTATAGGGCTAAACGGTCTTATTCTGCCTTACCGTTATTCATTATGGCCAGCTCGTCCCAGATCGCGTCAATTCGCGCGGTCACGGCAGGATCTTTTTCGATCGGGCGACCCCATTCACGGTCGGTTTCGCCAGGCCATTTGTTCGTGGCATCCAGTCCCATTTTTGAGCCAAGTCCGGAAACCGGCGAGGCAAAGTCCAGGTAATCAATCGGCGTGTTTTCCACTAACACCGTATCACGCGCCGGATCCATACGCGTGGTGATGGCCCAGATGACGTCATTCCAGTCGCGGGCATTGACGTCATCATCGCAGACAATCACAAACTTGGTATACATAAACTGGCGCAGGAAAGACCATACGCCCATCATCACGCGCTTAGCGTGACCGGCATACTGCTTCTTCATCGTCACCACCGCCAGGCGATACGAACACCCTTCCGGCGGCAGATAAAAATCAACGATTTCCGGGAACTGCTTTTGCAGGATCGGCACAAACACTTCGTTCAGCGCCACGCCAAGCACCGCCGGTTCGTCGGGTGGACGGCCGGTATAGGTGGAGTGATAGATGGCATCTTCACGCTGGGTAATGTGGGTGACGGTGAACACCGGGAAGTTATCCACTTCGTTGTAATAGCCGGTGTGGTCGCCGTACGGCCCTTCGGGCGCCAGCTCGCCCTGTTCAATGTAACCTTCCAGCACAATCTCTGCGCTGGCCGGCACTTCCAGGTCACTGGAGATGCACTTCACCACTTCGGTTTTGGTGCCGCGCAGCAGCCCTGCAAAGGCATATTCAGACAGCGTATCAGGAACAGGCGTCACCGCGCCCAGAATGGTTGCCGGATCGGCACCCAGCGCGACGGAAACCGGGAAGCGTTCGCCCGGATGGGCCGCGCACCACTCCTGGAAATCCAGCGCCCCGCCGCGATGGGACAACCAGCGCATGATGAGCTTGTTTTTGCCAATCAGCTGCTGGCGGTAAATGCCGAGGTTTTGACGCTCTTTATGCGGCCCACGCGTCACGGTGAGGCCCCAGGTGATCAGCGGTGCGGCATCGTCAGGCCAGCACTGCATGATGGGAATTTTGGTCAGATCCACCGCATCGCCTTCCAGCACTTTTTGCTGGCACGGCGCACCGCGCATGCGTTTGGTGGGCATGTTCAGCACCTGCTTAAACTGCGGCAGCTTGTCGAACAGGTCGCGGAACCCTTTTGGCGGCTCCGGCTCTTTAAGAAAGGCCAGCAGTTTGCCCACTTCACGTAACGCCGTGACATCTTCCTGTCCCATCCCCAGCGCCACGCGGCGAGGTGTGCCAAACAGGTTGCACAGCACCGGCATGGCGTAGCCTTTTGGGTTTTCAAACAGCAACGCCGGGCCGCCCGCGCGCAGGGTGCGGTCAGCGATTTCTGTCATTTCCAGATACGGATCAACAGGAAGCGTAATGCGTTTGAGTTCGCCCTGCTTTTCCAGCAGCGCCAGGAAGTCGCGTAGATCGTGGTATTTCATGCAGTTAATCATGGCCTCTCTGTAAGCGCTTCATTATACGGCGTAAGACCGCGTGATGCTGTAATTTTGTTAAATTAGCGTGAACTTCCACGACTTACTCTCTTTTTCGCCATTATAATCACCTTAGCGATCCCGCCAGGGTTTTGGTATGCTTGCGCCCCGAACAATGGGAAGAGTGATTATGCAGGCCTGGTATTTACTGTATTGCAAACGCGGGCAACTTCAGCGCGCGCAGGAACATCTTGAACGTCAGTCTGTTAACTGCCTGACACCCGTGATCACGCTTGAAAAAATGCAGCGTGGAAGACGCACGACCGTCAGTGAGCCTCTGTTCCCGAACTATCTGTTCGTCGAGTTCGACCCCGAAGTGATCCACACCACGACGATCAGCGCCACGCGCGGCGTCAGCCATTTTGTGCGTTTTGGCGCCCATCCGGCAAGAGTACCGTCATCGGTTATTCATCAGCTTTCTGTCTACCAGCAGCCTGAAGATATTACCGATCCGGAAACCCCTTATGCCGGCGACAGCGTGGTGATCACCGAAGGCGCCTTTGAAGGGTTACAGGCCATCTTCGCTGAGCCGGACGGTGAAGCGCGCTCCATGCTGCTGCTCAACCTGCTGAACAAAGAGGTGTTGCAGAGCGTTAAAAACACCGATTTCCGCAAAGTTTAGAACTGCACGCCGAACAGACGACGCACGTTATCATCGGTTTGTGCTGCCAGCCACTGGGCATCTTCTCCGCGCCAGTGCGCCACTCGCTCAGCAATATGCCCCAGGTAGGCCGGTTCATTACGTCGTGATGGCGGTTTGGGCTGCATATCCCGGGGCAACAGATACGGCGCATCCGTTTCCAGCAGCAAACGATCGGCCGGGATAACGGGTAACAGCTCACGCAGTTCCAGCCCACGACGCTCATCGCAGACCCAGCCCGTGATACCCAAATACAGCCCGCGGTTCAGGCAATCCAGCGCTTCCTGACGGGAGCCCGTAAAGCAGTGCAACACCGCGCCCGGCAGTTTCTCCAGCCAGGGTTCCAGTAGCGCCATAAAACGTTCATGCGCATCGCGACAGTGCATAAACACCGGCATCTCCAGCTCTGCTGCCAGCGCGAGCTGGGCGGTAAATGCCTTCTCCTGCTCTTCAGGTGTCGAGAAGTTACGGTTGAAATCAAGCCCGCATTCGCCAATGGCAACCACTTCTGGCGTTTGTGCCAGACGATGAAGCGCCTCAGCGCTTTCATGCGTCCACTGGCTGCTGTCATGAGGATGCACGCCTGCGGTGGACCAGCAGTGTTGATAGCGTTGCGCCAGCTGCCGTGCCTGCTCACTCTCATGCAGATTCGTTCCCGTCAGTAGCAGCCCACCCACGCCGGCGGCAAAGGCGCGCGCCACCACCTCATCGTGGTCTTTCGCAAACTGGGCGCTGGTGAGGTTAAGCCCGATATCAAACATACGTATCCCCATATGACAACCGCCCTGACGGGCGGTTGGTTTTATTCTTTAGTAGTCTCTTCAGACGGCTCGTCTTCTTCGTCCCGGGTACGCCCCTTTCCGACGTAGAAACGAGCGAAGAACACGCCGACTTCAAACAGGCAGTACATAGGTATCGCCAGTAAGGTTTGCGAGAAGACGTCCGGTGGCGTTAACAGCATACCTACGACAAATGCCCCCACCAGGATGTACGGGCGCTTCTTACGCAGATCGTCAGGCGTGGTCACCCCCACCCAGCAGAGCAGGACAATTGCTACGGGCACCTCGAAGGCGACACCAAAGGCCATAAACAGCGCCATCACGAAGCTGAGGTAGCTGGCGATGTCCGTCGACACCTGTACCCCTTCCGGTGCGGTATGCGTCAGGAAGCCGAAGGCCAGCGGGAAGACAACGAAGTAGGCGAACGCCATGCCGATATAAAACAGCAGCGAACTGGACACCAGCAGCGGAATAACCAGCTTGCGTTCATGCTTGTACAGCGCGGGCGCCACAAATGCCCAGACCTGATACAAAATGACCGGCGCAGAGGCAATCAACGACACCCAGAAGGTCAGTTTGATCGGGGTAAAGAACGGTGAAGCAACGTCTGTTGCAATCATCGTCGCGCCCAGAGGCATCTGTTTAATCAGCGGCGCGGAAACCACCTGATAGATATCGTTGGCAAAATAGACCAGACATAAAAAAATGAGGAAAACCGCAATAATGCAGTTTAACAGGCGCTTACGCAGCTCAATGAGGTGCGTAATAAGCGGTTGAGTATCATCTACTGCCATGTTTACGCTTTATCACTCGACGAGGGGGATGATTCGGAAACGGGCGCGGCGGGTTTTACCTCAGCCGTTTTGACCACGGGCTCTTCCGGCGGCACCTGCTTTTTCACTTCGGGCTCCTGCGGCGATTGCTCTGGCGAAGCAGCCTGATGCTCCGCGCTGGAAGGCGTTACACCCTCGCGCTGCTCTTCGCTACCCTTCACCACCGGATTGTGGATGGTGTTTGCTTCATCGCTCGCCTTCTCAGGATCGTTAATGCTGTAAGAACGCTTCATGGATTCCGCCGCTTCGCGCAACTCATCCATTGATGCTTTCAGCTCCGGCGTCAGGTTGTCCATGCTCGCCTTTTCAACCTTTTTCAGGCTGTCCTGAAATTCCTGAAGCTTCAGCTCCTGCGCCAGCTCGTTCTGCACGGTAGTTGCCAGCGAGCGAAGCGCCCGCACCCAGCCCACGACGGTTTTCACCGCAACGGGTAAACGCTGCGGCCCCAACACAATCAGACCAATCACAAAGACCAGCAGTAACTCACCAAAACCAATGTCGAACACGAATTACACCTGCTCTTTATCGTGACGTTTAGCCTCTTCCTTTTTGGCTTCGTCCTGCTTATCGGCGATGGATTTAGCGGTAAAATCAGCATCCTGACTGGTTTTTTCCTGCTTATTCTCATCATCGCTCATGGCTTTCTTGAAGCCTTTGATTGACGCGCCCAGGTCGGAACCAATCGATCCGAGTTTTTTCGTGCCAAACAGCAGCACAACGATGACGGCAATGATCACTAACTGCCAGATACTGATACCACCCATGCGTGTTCCCCAGTGATAGATGATTAATTAGTCAGATCGCATTATACGTATGCAATCTCTCGATAGCGACGCTAATTCAGCGCGTTTTTCGCCAGCCAGCAAGCCAGACAACCACACCGGCAGCCATAATCCAGGCTGGCATCATTTCCCAGTCCGGACGATTGATCAACAGCAACGTGCCGCTTATCAGCAGCGTCGCGCCAATTCCGAAGAGATAGCGGGACTGCCCCTGACGCACGCGACTGGATTGAAGCTCGTGCGCGATTTTATCCATGCTGTGCTGAAGGTTCTTGCTCTGACGCAAACTGTCGTAAACCAGTTCAGGAATTTCAGGCATTTTTTCAATCCAGAACGGGCCTTTCTCTTTAAGCGAGCGAACCAGGGCTGGAATACCGACCTGATCCTTAATCCAGGATTCGAGGAACGGTTTCGCGGTTTTCCACAAGTCTAACTGAGGATAGAGCTGGCGGCCTACGCCCTCAACGTAAAGTAATGTTTTCTGAAGTAAAACTAATTGTGGCTGCACTTCCATATTGAAACGGCGTGCGGTGTTGAACAGGTTGAGCAGGACGTGTCCGAAAGAGATCTCCGAGAGCGGCTTTTCAAAAATCGGCTCACAGACGGTGCGAATCGCAAATTCAAACTCTTCCACGTTGGTATCTGGCGGAACCCAGCCTGAATCCACGTGCAGCTCGGCCACCTTACGGTAGTCGCGATTGAAGAAAGCGATAAAGTTCTCAGCGAGGTAGCGCTTATCCTCTTTATTCAGCGAGCCGACAATACCGCAGTCGATGCCGATGTATTTCGGATCTTCCGGGTGCTCATAGCTGACGAAAATGTTGCCCGGATGCATGTCTGCATGGAAGAAGCTGTCGCGGAAAACCTGAGTAAAGAAGACCTGCACGCCACGCTCGGCCAGCAGCTTCATGTTGGTGCCCTGCTTTTCCAGCGCAACAACATCCGAGACCGGAATACCGTAGATACGTTCCATCACCATCATGTTCTGACTGCAATAGTCAGAATAGACTTCAGGAACATACAGCATCGGGCTGTCTTCAAAGTTTCGACGCAGCTGAATGGCGTTCGCCGATTCACGCAGCAGATTAAGCTCGTCAATCAGCGTTTTTTCGTATTCCCGAACCACTTCCAGCGGACGCAGACGGCGACCATCCGGCAACAGACGCGGCACCCAGCGAGCCAGGCGATAAATCAGCTTCATGTCTGCTTTGATAACCGGCAGGATATCCGGACGAATCACTTTGATGACCACCTCTTTGCCATTTTCCTTCAGGCGCGCGGTGTGAACCTGCGCAATAGAGGCAGAGGCCAGGGGCTGAATATCGAAATCATCAAACCAGGTCTCGATGGGGATATTGCCCATCGCTTCTTCGATTTGTTTCTTCGCTCTCGCTCCGTCAAACGGAGCAACGCGGTCCTGCAATAGCGCGAGCTGATCGGCAATCTGCGGTGGGAAAAGGTCGCGACGTGTTGAGAGCATCTGCCCAAACTTGATCCAGACCGGGCCCAGCTCCTGTAACGCAAGACGCAGGCGTGCGCCCAGCTCCTGATCCTTATGGCGATTCGGCATCCAGAACAGCGTGCGACGCCAAAGCCGAAGCGGCAGGGTGATACGCATTCTGGGGATAAGCTCGTCGAGCCCGTAGCTCAAAAAGGTGCGAACGATAAAATAGAGGCGCCGAATTTCACCAGGCGTCATTTGCCCTCCAGTTTTTCCAGCCGTTTGGTTAACGCATCAACTGCGCGCTCAACTGCCGCGGTCTCTTCTGCAAACCAGGCGACTTCTAAAGGCCCCGGCGCCATACGCCACTCTTCGGTCAGCACCTCGGCAGCGTAGCGCTGTTGACGGAGCAGACCTTTACGAAGGAAAGCGGAACCCGTGCGCAGCGTTTTGCTTATACCTTCAGCCGCGATGTCGCCGATATAGGGCGCCATCAGTTCCGCCGGGTCGAATTCAGCCTGATCGCTGAGTGCAACGAAGTTCTGTACCACCTGAATATCGCCTTCGACCTCCAGCTCACCGCTGCGAATAAGCGCCGTCATCTGCTGACGGTCACGCAGTTTTGGCAATACGCTCATGTGCGTAATCACCGAGCAGTCAGCCTCGCCTTCCCACTCCCCCAGAACGTCAAGCTGGCGTTCGCTGAAGACCAGCACAAGCGGCGTCGAGAACTCCTTTAAAACGATGCGCAGCACCTTTCCGTTAAGCCGCTGACGTGCGGTTTTCAGCGCCGGAGCGCGATACAGAAAGGCATTCAGTACATTCTCGATGCCTGCGGTGACTAAGGGTTTAATGGGCACGGGAAACCTCCACTCAGAACTTGTAACCACGATGCAGCGCGACGACACCCGCCGTCATATTGAAGTATTCCACGTTTTCAAACTCCGCATCCTGCATCATCGCTTTCAGCGTGTCCTGATCCGGGTGCATTCGGATGGACTCGGCCAGATAACGGTAACTTTCTGCATCGTTTGCCACCAGCTCGCCGATGCGCGGCAGAACGTGGAAGGAATAGGCATCGTAAGCTTTGCTCAGCGGGTCGATAATCGGTTTAGAAAACTCGAGTACCAGCAGTCGACCGCCCGGCTTAAGCACGCGGTACATGGAGCGCAGCGCTTTATCTTTATCGGTCACGTTACGCAGACCGAAAGAGATGGTGATGCAGTCGAACGTATTATCCGGGAACGGCAGCGCTTCGGCGTTGGCCTGAACATATTCAACGTTGCCTACCACGCCGATATTACGCAGCTTTTCGCGTCCCATTTTCAGCATTGAGTCGTTGATATCCGCCAGCACCACGCGGCCGGTTTCGCCAACCAGACGGGAGAATTTAGCGGTCAGATCCCCTGTGCCTCCGGCTAAATCCAGCACCGTTTGTCCACGGCGCACGCCGCTGCAATCAATAGTGAAGCGCTTCCACAAGCGATGAATGCCGAATGACATCAAATCATTCATCACATCGTACTTCGCCGCCACGGAATGAAATACGTGGGCCACCATGTCAGCTTTCTGCGCTTTGGCGACAGTCTGAAAGCCAAAGTGCGTTGTGTCTTGTGAATCGTCAACCATCTCAGAGCCTGCTAATCAGTCAAATGTTCGTGAAGTGTAACAGATTGGGCGCATTTGCCCTACGTTTCAACCACCGTGAAAGAAACGCGCCGGCTGCGCTTCGGGGGATAAACTCGCCGCTAAATCGTTGTCTTCATTGCGGCTATTTTGCTTACCGTCGCCTTCACGCAGACGAAACTCTTCGTCCTGAGCGGTAGCCTGCTCCACCAGTTCCGGATTAATCTCGCGTTTAACTTCCACCCCCAGGCTGCGAAACGCCTCCGCCTGCGCCAGCAAATTGCCACGCCCGGAGGAGAGTTTTTTCATCGCCTGGCGGTAGTTATCCTGCGCGCGATCCAGGCTTTGCCCCACCGAGGACATATCGTCCACAAACAGCCGCATTTTGTCGTACAGCTTGCTGGCGCGATCGGCAATCTGCTGCGCGTTACGGCTTTGGTGCTCATAGCGCCACAGGTTGGCAATGGTACGTAACGCCACCAGTAGCGTGGTGGGGCTGACCAGCATAATGTTATTTTTCAGCGCTTCGGTGATCAGTTCGGGCTGTCTGTCGAGCGCCAGCAGGAACGCAGGCTCGACCGGAATGAACATCAGCACATAATCCAGCGATCGCAGCCCCGGCAACTGCTGATAATCTTTTCTGCCCAACAGACGGATATGGTTACGCACGGAGGCGATGTGCTCCTGCAACGCTGTTTCGCGGGTGTAGTCATCCTCAGCGTTGAAGTAGCGCTCATAGGCCACCAGCGTCATTTTGGCGTCGATAACCACATCTTTGCCCTGTGGCAGACGAACAATGACATCCGGCTGCATCCGCGAGCGCGCATCGTTCTCAATGCTGACCTGCGTTTCGTATTCGTATCCTTCGCGCAGGCCAGAGGCCTCCAGCACGCGCGTCATGACCACTTCGCCCCAGTTTCCCTGCGCTTTGTTATCACCTTTCAGTGCGCGCGTCAGGTTAACCGCCTCCTGCGCCATCTGCGCATTCAGCTGCTGGAGATTACGAATTTCATGCGCCAGCGTGTGGCGTTCGCGGGCTTCCTGACCAAAGCTGTCCTGTACCTGACGGCGAAAGCCATCCAGCTGTTCACGCAGCGGCGTCAGCAGGCTGTTCAGGCTCTGGCGGTTCTGCTCATCCACGCGGCGATTGCTGTGCTCAAAAATGCGGTTCGCGAGGTTCTCAAACTGCTCGCTAAGACGCTGCTCGCTGTTGATCATCTGACGGATTTTGTCTTCGGCGTGCAGTTGGGTGGACTCAAGACGGGTGGTCACTTCACGGAGATCGGCCTCCAGCGAGGTATTGATATCACGCAGATTGCGCAGTTCGTTATTGAGCAGTTCGCATTCGTCGCGCCAGTGATCACTCAGCGCAAGCTGTTGTTTCGTCGCGCTAAGTTCAGCGACGATCTCCTCGCGCTCTGCCAGCTGTTCGGCTTTCTGCTGCGCATGCTGGTAGCCGGAAATGAGCCAGCCAATTCCCACGCTCACCAGCGCAATCACTGCATAAATCAGGATTGAGATATCCACAATGCCCCCTGCATCAACGTATTACCGCACAAAATAGAATTGTGCTGTATGAACGTCCAGTTTGAAAGGGTTTTCCTGCGAGGCGTTACGCAAAAAGAAAAGGCCGAGCATGTCGACCTTTCAGCACTGAAGAGAGAATTAGATCAGGCGGCGCGCCGCTTCAACCACGATTTTCACCGCATGGCTTTCAGTCTGCTTCATGGTTTCAGCGTTCGGGATCTCCTGCTGAGTACGGTTGACGATAACGCCCGCCACCATACCGGCACGCAGACCCTGGCTTGCGCACATGGTCAGCAGCGTCGCAGATTCCATTTCGTAGTTCATGACGCCCATCGACTGCCACTCTTCCATGGAGCCTTTGAAACGGCTCACCACGCGACCAGAGAAGGTGTCGTAACGCTCCTGGCCCGGGTAGAAGGTATCGGAAGAGGCAGTTACGCCCACGTGGGTGGTTGCGCCCACGGACTTCGCGGCTTCAACCAGCGCGGTGGTGCATTCGAAATCGGCCACTGCCGGGAATTCCATCGGTGCAAAGTGCAGGCTTGCCCCGTCCAGACGCACGGATGCGGTGGTAACCAGCACGTCGCCCACGTTGATGTGCGGCTGAATGGCGCCTGTGGTGCCGATGCGCAGGAAAGTACGAATGCCCAGCTGCGCCAGCTCTTCTACGGCGATAGAGGTAGACGGGCCACCAATACCGGTAGAGCACACGATCACCGCTTTACCGTCCAGCTCTGCGCGCCAGGTGGTGAATTCGCGATGCGCTGCCAGCTTAACCGGCTTATCCATCAGCGCGGCGATCTTTTCCACACGCTCAGGATCGCCAGGGACGATAGCAAGCGTAGCCCCTTGTAAATCGTTTTTAGTGAGGCCGAGATGAAAAACATCAGACTTAGACATAGGTGACTCCTCTGTGGGTCGGTTTGTCAGAAGAAGTAAAACGGTACTTTACAGAAGCAATGTGCATTATTTCGTGACACACCTCACCATGAATGAAAATGATTGCAGTTAATTTCCATAAAATAGTGATTCACATCACATTAACAAGTTATATCGCCGGGTGCTGCACAAAAGATAGACGCTATAAGGCACTGTGGATTGTTAACCTGGTGTCTATATTTATCTTTGCGCTAATCCATTCATTGGTACGGAGAATGCCATGACTGAAAAAATCGGTTTTGCACCTGCTGCGGCCCCGCATGCTTCAACCATCGTCTCAACCCCTGAAGAGGCTATTACCGCAGGCGAGACCTCCATTCCCTCCCAGGGAGAGAACATGCCAGCGTACCACGCGCGGCCAAAATCCGCCGATGGCCCGCTGCCCATCGTGATCGTGGTGCAGGAAATATTTGGCGTTCATGAACATATTCGCGACCTCTGCCGCCGTCTGGCGCTGGAAGGTTACCTGGCCGTTGCGCCGGAACTCTATTTCCGTCAGGGCGATCCGAATGATTACAGCGACATCCCGACGCTGTTCAGCAACCTGGTCAGCAAAGTGCCGGACGCGCAGGTGCTGGCCGATCTCGACCACGTTGCCAGCTGGGCGGCGCGCAACGGTGGCGACCCGCACCGTCTGATGGTGACCGGCTTTTGCTGGGGCGGACGCATTAGCTGGCTGTATGCCGCGCACAATCCGCAGCTGAAAGCCGCTGTGGCCTGGTACGGTAAACTGGTGGGTGAAAAGACCCTGAACTCGCCGAAACATCCGGTTGATATCGCCACCGATTTAAATGCCCCGGTGCTAGGGCTGTATGGCGGCCAGGATACCGGCATTCCGCTTGATACCGTCGAGACCATGCGCCACGCGCTGCGGGCGGCAAACGCGAAGGCCGAAATCGTGGTGTACCCGGATGCGGGACACGCGTTTAATGCCGATTATCGTCCGAGCTATCACGCAGAATCGGCGAAAGATGGCTGGCAGAGAATGCTGGCGTGGTTCAGCCAGTACGGCGGGAAGAAAGCGTAATACAAAAAGCCCGGTGGCGGCTGCGCCAACCGGGCAATCCAGCCCCACTACGCCTGACGCAAATTCTGCGCCGCCTGTACCATGTTCGCCAGCGCCGCGCGGGTTTCAGGCCAGCCGCGGGTTTTCAGGCCGCAGTCCGGGTTTACCCACAGGCGTTCCGCCGGAATGCGCCGGGCGGCTTTTTGCAGCAGCGATTCAATCCACTCCACGCTCGGCACGTTAGGGGAGTGAATGTCATACACGCCCGGCCCGATTTCGTTCGGGTAGTCGAACTCTTCGAACGACTCCAGCAGCTCCATGTCTGAACGCGAGGTCTCGATGGTGATCACATCGGCGTCGAGCGCGGCAATGGAGTCCATGATGTCGTTAAATTCGCAGTAACACATGTGGGTGTGGATCTGCGTGTCGTCCTTCGCGACGGCCGCGTTGAGGCGGAACGCCTCCACGCCCCACGTCAGATAAGCATCCCAGTCGCTGCGACGCAGCGGCAAGCCTTCACGCAGCGCCGGTTCGTCGATCTGAATGATGCCAATCCCCGCCGCTTCCAGATCCGCCACTTCATCACGCAGCGCCAGGGCGATCTGTTTGGCGATGGTTTCCCGGGATACATCTTCACGCGGGAACGACCAGCAGAGAATGGTCACCGGCCCCGTAAGCATGCCTTTTACCGGTTTGTCGGTCAGAGACTGGGCATACTTCGCCCACTCCACGGTGATCGCCTCCGGGCGGCTGACGTCACCGATCACCACCGGCGGCTTCACGCAGCGGGAGCCGTAGCTTTGCACCCAGCCGTTCTGGGTAAAGACAAAGCCGTCCAGGTGTTCACCGAAGTATTCCACCATATCGTTACGCTCGGCCTCGCCGTGCACCAGCACGTCCAGACCCAGACGTTCCTGCTCGACGATCGCCTGTTTGATGTGCTCCGCAATGCCGGTGCGGTAGTGATTCGCATCCAGATTGCCCTTTTTGAAGTCCAGGCGCAGGCCGCGGATCTCGGTAGTCTGCGGGAAGGAGCCGATGGTTGTGGTCGGCCACGCGGGCAGGTTAAAGCGCGCACGCTGGGCTTCGGCGCGCACTTCATACGGGCTCTGGCGCTGGCTGTCCCGGGCAGTGATGGCCGCCAGACGTTTTTCCACCGCCGGGTTATGCACGCGCGTCGAGTGACGGCGCGCCTGGATCGGCGCGCTCCAGTCGGTAATCGCTGCCGTGTCGCCGCTGTTCAACGCGTCGCGCAGCAGAGCCAGCTCCTCACACTTTTGCAGGGCAAAGGCAAACCAGCTTTTCACCTCAGGGTCGAGTCGGGTCTCCACGCTCAGGTCGATCGGGCTGTGCAGCAGGGAACAGGAAGAGGCTACCCACAATTCACGTTTACCGACAATGTCCTTGATTTGTGCATATTTCCCGGTGAGATCGGCACGCCAGACGTTACGACCATTCACCAGACCGGCAGAGAGCAGCCACTCCGCAGGCAGACGCTTGTGCAACTCTACCACATCGTCTTTGCCGTGAACGAGATCAACGTGCAGACCCTGAACCGGCAGCGCGGTAATGGTGTCGAGGTTCGGCGTTACGCCCTCGAAATAGGTGGTCAGCAGCAGCTTCACCTGGCCCGTGAGCGCGTCATACGCCGGTTTGAAGGCATCCAGCCACGCCTGTGGCAGCTCAAGCACCAGCGCCGGTTCATCGATTTGCACCCACTGAATACCGCGTTTGCCCAGCTCAATCAGCACCTGCTTATAAACCGGCAGAATATCGTTCAGCAGGCTGAGGCGGTCGAACTGCTCGCCTTTCACTTTGCCCAGCCACAGGTAGGTGACCGGCCCCAGCAGCACGGGTTTCACCTGGTGACCCAGCGCCAGCGCTTCGTCCACTTCATCCAGAAGCTGGGTCCAGGTCAGTTTGAACTGCTGGCCCTTAACGAACTCCGGCACCATATAGTGATAGTTAGTGTTAAACCACTTGGTCATTTCCGCCGCTGCCGCTGGCTCACCCGTTGGCGCGCGGCCACGGCCGATGCGGAACAGGGTATCGATATCCACCGATCCATCGTTGTTCTGATGACGAGCCGGCACGTTGCCAAGCAGCAGGCTGGTGGTCAGAACATGGTCGTACCAGGCGAAATCGCCCACCGGCAGCAGGTCTACGCCCGCCTGTTTTTGCTGATCCCAGTGACGCGCGCGCAGCTCGCGCCCCACCGCCAGCAGTTCTTCGCGGGTGGCGTTACCCGCCCAGTAGCTTTCTTGCGCTTTTTTCAGCTCGCGACGCAGACCAACGCGAGGGAAACCGAGAGTGTGAGTGCGGATTGTCATGGCATACCCCTTGTAGAAATTCGTTATTTAGACGTCCAGATGTTTACACTTCTATAATTGGCAGGTACTGTATATTCCTCAAGCGCAAAATGTTCATGGCGAAGTGAAGGACTTTCATGATCGAGATAAAACACCTGAAAACGCTACAAGCGTTGCGGAACTGCGGTTCTCTTGCGGCGGCAGCGGCCACGCTGCACCAGACTCAGTCTGCCCTTTCTCACCAGTTCAGCGATCTGGAACAACGCCTCGGCTTCCGTCTTTTTGTGCGCAAGAGCCAGCCTTTGCGCTTTACGCCGCAGGGCGAAATTTTGCTTCAGCTGGCGAACCAGGTGCTGCCGCAGATTGCCAGCGCGTTGCAGTCCTGCAACGAGCCGCAGCAGACCACCCTGCGCATCGCCATTGAGTGTCACAGCTGTATTCAGTGGCTGACCCCCGCGCTTGAGAACTTCCGCCAGAAGTGGCCGCAGGTGGAGATGGACTTCAAATCCGGCGTCACGTTTGATCCGCAGCCGTCGCTTCAGCAGGGTGAGCTGGATCTGGTGATGACCTCAGATATTCTGCCGCGCAGCGGTCTGCACTATTCGCCAATGTTTGATTTTGAGGTGCGTCTGGTGCTGGCCCCGGACCATCCGCTGGCCGCCAAAACGCGTATCACGCCGGAAGATCTGGCAACGGAGACGCTGCTGATTTACCCGGTACAGCGCAGTCGTCTGGATATCTGGCGCCATTTCCTGCAACCCGCGGGCATCAGCCCACAGCTGAAAAGCGTGGATAACACGCTGCTGTTAATTCAGATGGTGGCGGCCAGAATGGGGATTGCGGCGCTGCCGCACTGGGTGGTCGAGACGGTTGAACGCCAGGGTCTGGTGGTCACCAAAACCCTGGGTGAAGGACTGTGGAGCCGGCTGTACGCCGCCGTGCGCGACGGCGAGCAGCGTCAGACGATTACGGAAGCGTTTATTCGCTCAGCGCGGAACCACGCGTGCGACCATCTTCCGTTTGTGCGGAGCGCGGAGCGACCCAGCGGCGATGTACCCACAGCGAAGCCAGGATCACCGTTCCCCCAATAAGGAAACTCGGCCAGTGCGGCTGCTCCTGCCAGATGGCGAGGTTCACCAGTAGCCCCGCCGGCACGTGCACGTTGTTCATGATCCCCAGCGTTCCGGCGTCTACCTGCGTAGCGCCGTAGTTCCACATAAAATAGCCCAGCCCCGACGCCACCACGCCCAGCCAGACCAGAACGCTCCACTGCACGGAGGTAGTCGGCAGCTTTTGCGGATTGCCGAGCAGAAACCACGCCGCTACCGCGACAATCGCCGCGCCCATATAGAACCACGCAAACGCGTTATGCTGCGGCATCGGGCGGGTCTCCATCAGACGTTTGTAACCCACCATCCCGATGGCAAAGCTGATATTAGCGAGCTGGACGAACATCAGCCCGGTCCAGAAGTGATCGCTTACCTTGTCATAGCGAATAATCGCCGCGCCAATGACTGCCAGCGCAGCGCTCAGCAGATATCCCCAGCGCAAACGGCGCCTGCTGAGCAAGTCATAAATCAGCGTGATGTAGAGCGGCGTCAGCACGGTGAAGAGCAGAAATTCCGAGACGGACAGGTAAACGTAGGCCCGGAAGCTGAACAGGTACATGATGCCGAGCTGCATCGCGCCTACCAGCATGTACAGCAGTATCGTTTTTAGCGACTGCCCGCGGGTACGCAGGAACGGCAGGAACACCAGCGCCGCCAGCCCCACGCGCATCAGTACCGAGAAGTAGCTGTCGACCGATCCGGCAAGGTATTCGCCAATCAGACTAAAGGAGAAGGCCCACAGGATAGTGGTGATAATGAGTAGCGCCACAATGCTTGTCTCTCAGAAAGAAGGAGAGGCATTGTAGCGAACTCTTTAGTTGACATCTGAACAATAAACAATCAATTGAAGATTATTCAAGGAACAGTTTGCGCAGATACTTAGGCACGGCGTTATCGCCGTTGGTGCCGATCACTTCCAGCTCCGGGTGCAGATCTTTCAGGCGCTGATGCGCGTTCTGCATGATGCAGCCTTTACCCGCCATGGAGAGCATCTCGGCATCGTTCATGCCATCGCCAAAGGCGATACAGTCTTTCAGATCAAAGCCCAGCCGTTTCGCTACCGCTTCCAGCGCGTGACCTTTGGACACCCCGCCCGCCATCACTTCCAGACAGGTCAGCGTGGAGAAGCTCACGTTCACGCGGTCACCCCAGCGGGCGTTGATCGCCTGCTCCAGCGGCAGTAACTCCTCATGATTTACACAGGTGAAGAATACCTTGCTGATCCCTTCCGGCTCCAGCAGACCCGGCTCGTACAGTGAGTACTGGAATACGGCTTCCTTGAAGAAGCGCATCTCTTCCGGGCGATGGCGGTTCATAAACCACTCGTCGTCGCGGTAAACGTTAGTCACGATATCCGGGTTGTTATGCACAATGCCGAACAAATCGGTGGCGATGTCACGATCGAGATTATGGGTAAAAATCAGGTTGCCGTCCGTGTCATGTACGCGCGCACCGTTAGAGGTGATCATGTACGACTTGATCTCCAGGTTATCGCGGATCTGTCCCACGTCCACGTGGTGGCGACCGGTGGCGAACACAAAGTTCACGCCGCGGGCAGTCAGGAGTTTTAGGGTCTCTTTCGCATAAGGCGACAGGGTGTGGTCGGGGGAAAGCAGCGTGCCATCTAAATCAGATGCAACAACCTGGTACATAGGGATTTCAACCTCTGGTGGAAAACAATAATCAGTTATGCCTATTGAAAAATTCAACAATGGCGTTGAGCGCGACTGAGCGCATAGCGTCCTTTTCAAAAAGGATCTCATGGTACGCACCGTTGATGACCAGCGGTTTACCCCCTTCACAGGGATGGCCCGCAGCGGCGCGAAGTTCACAATAGCGGTCATGCATGCGGTTATCCACCACACGCTCTTCTTCCGCCTGGATCAGGAGCGTCGGCGTGTCATCATCGCCTACGCCCGCCAGCACCTGCTCACCGGCATGAATACCTTCCCGCACCCAGTGCCAGGTGGGGCCGCCGACCCGCAGACGCGGTTCATCGGCATAAAAACGCAAGTTGCGGCGATAACGCTGCCGGCTGTGGGTTAACACGTTGATGGCAAATGGCAATGCCCGCCAGCGTCCTGTTCCGATGGCATAGCCTTCTCGAATGCGCTGATGGCCCTCAGCCCAGTCGAGAAGATGGCGCACCATCCAGTCAGGAAAACGTATCACAATGCCGTACATCGGCGCGGTCAGCGCAATGGCGTCACACTGGTGCTTATGGCGCTGCAAAAACAACGTCGAGATCGCGCCCCCCATGGAGTGGGCAAGAATATAACGCTTGCGCCACGGTCCGGGCTGCACTTCCTGCTGCCAGAACGCGGCCAGATCGTCGACGTAATCGCTGAAGTTATCCACGTGGCCGCGATGGGTATCCGGCAACATCCTGCCAGAAAGCCCCTGCCCGCGATGGTCGATAATTAACACATCAAAGCCCAGATGGAACAGGTCATACGCCAGCTCGGCATATTTGATATAGCTTTCGATGCGCCCGGGGCAGACCACAATCACCCGGTCATTTTTTTCATCACGGAGACGAACGAAGCGTACCGGGATTTCCCCGACGCCCATAAACTCATCTTCCTCACGCTGGCGCCAGAAATCGGTCAGCGGCCCCATGGAGAAAGCAGCAAATGCGTTTTCTCGTGTTTCCCAGTCCTTTTTCTGCTGAAACATTGGGTTTCCACCCCCCGTAATTCAGGGACCGTAATTCAGGGAATATCGTTTTTTTCGTCACCGGTCACAAAATGACTCAACAATAGCGTATTGTGGCATAAAAACAGACGATCCGGGAGTTTCAAATGACCTTCGAATGGTGGTTCGCCTACCTGCTGACATCCATCATCCTCAGCCTTTCACCTGGCTCGGGCGCAATCAACACCATGACCACCTCCATTAATCACGGCTATCGCGGCGCGGCGGCGTCAATCGCCGGTTTACAGACCGGGCTTGGCATTCATATTGTGCTGGTGGGGATTGGTCTGGGCACGCTGTTCTCCCGTTCGGTGCTGGCCTTCGAGGTGTTGAAATGGGCTGGCGCAGCGTATCTTATCTGGCTGGGTATTCAGCAGTGGCGCGCCGCAGGCTCGATTGATCTGCATACGCTCTCCCGGACGCAAACACGCGGCCACCTGTTTAAACGCGCGGTGTTCGTTAACCTGACCAACCCGAAAAGCATCGTGTTCCTCGCCGCCCTGTTCCCGCAGTTTATCGTGCCGCATCAGCCACAGGTGATGCAGTACGTGGTGCTGGGCGCGACCACCATTATTGTCGATATCATTGTGATGATTGGTTACGCGACGCTGGCGCAGCGAATTGCGGCGTGGATCAAAGGGCCTAAACAGATGAAGGCCCTGAACAAAGTCTTTGGTTCGCTGTTTATGCTGGTTGGCGCGCTGCTTGCGTCAGCGCGTCATGCTTAGCGAGAAATGATGAGATGAATGCCGAAGCCGGCGAACAGCGCGCCGGCAAAGCCGTCGATCCACTTCGCGATGCGCTGGTAGCCGCGACGCATCGCCGGTAAGGCAAACAGGCTTGCCACAACGGTAAACCAGGCGAACGTCTCAACAACGATCAGCAGAAAGATCCCCCAGCGCGCGCCCGCGCCGACGTTATCCCCCACAAACAGCGAGAACACAGAGCCGAAGTAAATAATCGCTTTCGGGTTCGCCAGGTTGGTCAGCAGCCCTTTCACAAAGCTACGTCCGCCCGTTGCCAGCTCAACCTTTGGCTCTTCCGGCTTTTTCTCTTCTTTCTTCAGCGCCCCGCGCAGCATCTGGTAGCCCATCCAGCACAGGTACAGACCGCCGCCGACCATGATGATGTTATGCAGCCACGCCATTTTCGCCAGGATCAGGTTCAGACCGAGCAGCGCAACCGCCGCCCAGACCATGACGCCCATGGTAATACCGAGCACACCCATCATTGCCTCTTTGCGGGAGCGGCTGACGGCCGTTTGTGACACGAAGAAAAAGTCAGGGCCAGGGCTCATCAGCGCCACGATGTGCACTAACGCCACGGTGAGAAATAGCATTAACATAATTAGCTCGCGGGGAAATAATGTAGTGAGTCACCATCCTGGCACTTTTTCGCCCGGCTGACTACTCCTCGTCATCACCGTCGGCGTGAGAGCGGATGAGCGCCATAAACTCTTTCCCGAAGCGCTCCAGCTTACGCGTGCCAACGCCGTTGACGCTGAGCATCTCGCTGGCGCTGAGCGGCATTTGCTCGGCCATCTCGATCAGCGTCGCGTCGTTGAACACCACGTATGGCGGGATGTTCTCTTCATCCGCAATGGCTTTACGCAGCTTACGCAGCTTGGCGAACAGCTTGCGGTCGTAGTTGCCGCCGTAGGATTTTTGCATCACGCGCGGCTTCAGGGCGACGACGCGCGGAACGGCGAGCTTCAGTTCAACCTCGCCACGCAGGACCGGTCGCGCCGCTTCGGTCAGCTGAAGCGCAGAGTGCTGGGCAATGTTCTGCGTGGCAAAGCCGAGATGGATCAGCTGGCGGATGATACTCACCCAGTGCTCATGGCTCTGGTCTTTCCCGATGCCGTAAACCGGCAGCTTGTCGTGACCCATATCGCGGATACGCTGGTTGTTAGCCCCGCGCAGCACTTCAACGACGTAGCCCATCCCAAAGCGCTGGTTCACGCGTCCGATAGTCGAGAGCGCCTTACGCGCGTCCATCAGGCCATCGTACTGCTTCGGCGGGTCGAGGCAGATATCGCAGTTGCCGCACGGTGCCTGACGCCCTTCACCAAAGTAGTTGAGCAGCACCAGACGGCGGCAGGTTTGCGCTTCGGCGAAGGCACCCATCGCGTTAAGCTTGTGGCGTTCGATATCCTGCAACTGCCCCTGCGGTTTCTCCTCGAGACAGCGGCGCAGCCACGCCATATCCGCCGGATCGTAAAACAGCATCGCTTCCGCAGGCAGGCCGTCACGCCCGGCGCGGCCGGTTTCCTGATAGTAGGATTCGATATTGCGCGGAATGTCGAAATGCACCACAAAGCGCACGTTGGGCTTGTTGATCCCCATCCCGAACGCCACCGTTGCGACCACGATTTGCAGGTCGTCGCGCTGGAATTTCTCCTGCACGTCGGCGCGGATATGGTTCTCCAGCCCGGCGTGATAGGCCGCGGCGCTAAAGCCACGGTTTTGCAGACGGGCGGCGGTGTCTTCCACCTTCGCACGGCTGTTGCAGTAGATGATGCCGGACTTACCGCGCTGCTCCTGCACGTAGCGTAAGAGCTGATCCAGCGGCTTGAACTTCTCCATCAGCATATAGCGGATGTTGGGGCGGTCGAAGCTGCTGACCTGAATATACGGGTCGTTTAGCCCCAGCAGGCGAACGATGTCCTGACGCGTGGTGTCGTCCGCCGTGGCGGTAAGCGCCATAAACGGCAGCTCGGGGAAGCGCTGACGAAGCTGGCCAAGAGCGGCGTATTCCGGGCGGAAATCGTGCCCCCACTGGGAGATACAGTGCGCTTCATCCACCGCCAGCAGCACCGGATTCCAGTGCGCCAGATGATCGAGGAAGTTGTCCAGCATCAGGCGTTCTGGCGCGATATACAGCAGGCGGATCTGCCCGGTGCGGCACCCGGCCATTACCTCTTGCTGTTGCTCGCGGGTCTGCGTCGAGTTCAGGCAGGCCGCCGCCACGCCGTTGGCAAGCAGCTGGTCGACCTGGTCTTTCATCAGGGAAATAAGAGGCGATACCACGACCGTCAGGCCGTTAAGCACCAGCGCGGGCACCTGATAGCAGAGCGATTTACCGCCGCCGGTCGGCATGACCACCAGGCAATCGCGGCCTTCCAGCACGGTTTCAATGATGGTTTCCTGGCCAGGACGGAACTGCTGGTAGCCAAAGGTTTCCTGCAAAACCTGTTTAGCCAGCGATTCCTGATTCAATACTTCCGCCTGCGCCACGTTAACCCCATATGCCAGAAATGAAACAGGCGCTATTTTCAGCGCCTGAGAGAGAAACTTCAACGTTTAACGCAAAAACATTCGAGCAGCTTAGAAAATATCGTTCAGCATGACGCCCACACCGACGCGGGTCTGATTGAAATTGTAGTCGATCAGCGATTCGCCATACCCGCTATACACCTGAGTATAAAGACGAACGTGTTTCGTTACCGGGTAGCTCAGGCCCAGCTCTGCACCGCCGTAGCCGGTATTCCAGTTGTACTGGCCTTTGGCGCTCAGCACCGCGTCACCCAGCTGATAGCCCACTTTAAGCTGATAGTAGCCCATATATTTGGTGATATCCGGGTTGTCATCGGTGCTGCCCACCACGTACCACGGCTTCACTTCCACCATGAAATTGCCGTTCTGCGCCATCAGACGCGTATAGATGCGGTTCCAGCTGCGTGAGGTTGGGTCGGAACGACCGTTGGAATCGTGGTTATAGCCCACCTCCGCGTCTCGCAGCGTCCAGCCTGCAAACTCATAATCGGTGGCGAAACCGAGGAACAGCTGCGGTTCATAGTTGGTTTCGCGGAACGGTGAAGATTCCCCGCTGTTGGAGAGCTGCCACCATGACTTCTGCGTGTAAGACGCGCCAAGCACCGAGTTCGGCCCCAGGATGCCGCGCCAGAACGGGAAGGCGAGGCTGAGCTGGAACTTCACCTCATCTTTACGCGCATTATCAGACCAGTTATAGGAGCTTATCGCCTCTTTGTTGAGATCGCTGGTCTGGGTGTAGATCACGTAGTTTGTATCATAAGGGTACAGCGTGAACGGATTGTCATGCTCCTGAAGCATATTGGCGATGATGCTGCCCTTAACGGCAGGTTTATCATGCACCTCTTTGATCGTCGCTTCCTGCGCATATGCTGTGAGGGGCAGCGCAACCGCCGCCAGTAACCAACCCAGATACGTCCGCATCGGTGGTGTTCTCCTGAAATGGTGACATTTAATGAATAGTTTTGTCCGGGCATTCTACAGACTTCTGCGATAACTTCCGCTTCCTCGTTTCTTAAAGTGGCATTCCTTTATCCTGAAGCATAAAATCAACATTTTGTTAACAACAAGGATGCCACGTCAGATGTCAGCCACACTCACCGCCGAAGAAACCTTAAAGCTCGTGGGCGAGATTTTTGTGTACCACATGCCGTTCAACCGTGCACTGGGTCTTGAGCTGGAGCGATACGAAAAAGACTTCGCTCAGCTGAGTTTCAATAATCAGCCAATGATGGTCGGTAACTGGGCGCAAAGCATTTTGCACGGCGGGGTCATTGCCTCCGCGCTGGACGTGGCGGCCGGTCTGGTGTGCGTGGGTAGCACGCTGACGCGCCATGACACCATCAACGAAGATGAGTTACGCCAGCGCCTGTCGCGCATGGGCACCATCGATTTACGCGTCGACTACCTGCGTCCGGGACGCGGAAACCGCTTCACCTGCACCAGCAGCCTGCTGCGCGCCGGGAATAAAGTTGCCGTCGCCCGCGTTGAGCTGCATAACGAGGAGCAGGTTTATATCGCCAGCGCAACCGCCACTTATATGGTGGGTTGAGACGGCAAATTCGGGTAAAATTACTTCACTTTTTTGTAACGGATTTTCCCGATGGATGCTAAACAGACGCGGCAGGGCGTTTTACTCGCCCTTGCCGCTTATTTTATTTGGGGTATCGCACCGGCGTACTTCAAACTTATCGCCTATGTCCCGGCGGACGAGATCCTCACTCACCGCGTTATCTGGTCGTTTTTCTTCATGATTGCGCTGATGAGTATCAGCCGTCAGTGGTCAGGCGTCAAAACGCTGCTGAAAACCCCGAAGAAGGTCTTCCTGCTCGCTCTCTCTGCGGTGCTGATTGGCGGAAACTGGCTGCTGTTTATCTGGGCGGTGAATAACCATCACATGCTCGAAGCCAGCCTGGGCTACTTTATTAACCCGCTGGTCAATATTTTGCTGGGGATGATTTTCCTCGGCGAGCGCTTTCGCCGGATGCAGTGGGTGGCGGTGATTCTGGCCTTCTGCGGCGTGCTGGTACAGCTGTGGACCTTCGGCTCACTGCCGGTTATCGCCCTGGGGCTGGCGTTCAGCTTTGCGTTTTACGGCCTGGTGCGTAAGAAGATTGCGGTGGAAGCGCAGACGGGAATGCTGTTTGAAACCCTGTGGCTGCTGCCTGTCGCCGCGATCTACCTGTTCGGTATTGCCGACAGCGCCACCAGCCACATGGGCAGCAACCCATGGTCGCTGAACCTGATGCTGATGGCCGCAGGCGTGGTCACAACGATCCCCCTGCTGTGCTTTACCGGCGCGGCAACGCGTCTGCGCCTCTCCACGCTGGGCTTCTTCCAGTACATTGGCCCCACGCTGATGTTCCTGCTGGCGGTGGTGTTTTACGGCGAGGTGCCGGGTGCGGATAAGATGGTGACGTTCGCCTTTATCTGGGTGGCGCTGGCCATCTTTGTTGCGGATGCGATTTATACCCAGCGCAGGGTGCGCAAAGGGCTGTGATGTTGCCCTCACCCTAACCCTCTCCCACAGGGGAGAGGGTTCCCCAGTAATTTGAAAGCAAAAGCGATAACGTTGCCTCAGAATAACTGAGGGCTTTACAGGGATGTTACCTCCGCCCGTCCCCGATAAGCCGGAAGGAATAAGCCGAAGGCACCGCGAAGCGGCGATTTTCCGCCGGAAGCCCGGGTCGCCAGGGTGGTGGCGACTGAGCCACCCTGGCACGTTCACCGGTCATGTCGTGACAGAGTAGCAAGGAACATAAAGTGAACGGAATGACCACCAGAGCCGTATGTTCCCCCTCACCCCAGCCCTCTCCCTCAAGGGAGAGGGGGCCGTCTGTGCAGGCATTATTTTGTGGGGAACCCTCTCCCACAGGGAGAGGGAATTCGATCGTAGGGCGGGTAAGCGCAGCGCCACCCGCCAGATTTTTACAGCCAGTTCTTCCGCTTAAAGTACAGGTACGGCGCCAGCCCGGCGAGGATCATAAAGATAATCGCCCCCGGGTAGCCAAAGCTCCACTTCAGCTCCGGCATAAACTCAAAGTTCATCCCGTAGCTGGACGCCACCAGCGTCGGCGGCAGGAACACCACGGACACTACCGAGAAGATCTTGATGATGCGGTTCTGCTCGATGTTGATAAAGCCCATCGCCGCCTGCATCAGGAAGTTGACCTTCTGGAACAGGGATTCGTTGTGCGGCAGCAGGGATTCGATATCGCGTAAGATCTCACGCGCCTGCTCCAGCTGACCGCCCGGCAGACGCGCCTTGCGCACCAGGAAGTTCAGCGCGCGCTGGGTATCCATCAGACACAAACGCACCTTCCAGCCGATATCTTCCAGCTCTGCCAGCGTGGACAACGCTTCGTCGTACTCATCGCCCTGATGGCCTTCCATGATCACGCGGCTCAGCTTTTCCAGGTCGCTGTAGATGTTTTCGATTTCATCCGCCAGCTGTTCGATTTTGGTTTCGAACAGATCCAGCAGCAGCTCATAGGCGTTGCCGTCCATCATCGCCTGGCTGCGGGCGCGCATACGGTAGAGACGAAACGCAGGCAGTTCGCGCTCGCGCAGGGTGAACAGGCGGCCATCGCGGATGGTAAACGCCACGGTGGAGTTCCCCGCGTGGTCTTCGGCATCTTCGAAAAAGAAGAAGGAGTGAATGTGCAGGCCGTCTTCGTCTTCAAAAAAACGGGCGGATGCTTCGATGTCTTCCAGTTCCGGGCGTGTCGCCAGGCTTTGCCCCAGTTCAGATTGTACGCGAAGGCGCTCATCGTCGTCCGGCTCGACCAGATCCACCCATACGGCATCAATGAGGGGCTGTGACTCTTCGGCTTCAAGCCGAGTCAGTCGGTTATTTTCGAGTTGAAATGCGCTCAACATGACCGGGACTCCCAATGCAAAAAATATCGGACAGTTCGGTGGGCACACAGAAACAAATTGGGTTTCAGACCATTAAACAGCCTGACTCAGCGCGACGGGAATGATGCAGTCGCTGACAACCACTAAGGCCATCAGCAAGAGGAGATAGCCTTAGGAGTTGTTCCTGGATGACAGGGAATTGAGCCAGTATCTACTGGGTGTGTCCAAGGCGAATGTCCTCTTAGCGTAATCGTGCGCGCATGTTACGCCAGCAATAACTGTGGCGTCAACACGCAACGGAACGCTGAAGGGCATTAATTGACCTTCAACGTATAAGGCTAGCAGATTATTACAAAATAGTGATATTTTTCTGAAAGTTACACACTTTCCAGCTTGGCATAGGCTGCCACCAGCCATTTGATCCCCTGCCCCTGGAACGCTACCTGCAAACGGCTGTGCTCGCCGCTGCCTTCCAGGTTGACGATGGTGCCTTCGCCAAACTTCGAGTGGCGCACGCGCTGGCCCAGCTTGTAACCGGTGTCGGTTTCAGAGATCGGCGAGCCCATACGCTGATGGCTGACCGGACGGCTGATGCTGGCGCGCAGGCGCACCTCTTCCACACACTCTTCCGGCAGTTCGCCGATAAAGCGCGACGGACGGTGATACACCTCTTTCCCGTACAGGCGGCGGGTTTCCGCGTAGGTCAGGGTCAGTTTCTGCATCGCACGGGTCACGCCCACGTAGGCCAGACGACGCTCCTCTTCCAGACGCCCGCCTTCATCCAGCGACATCTGGCTCGGGAACATCCCCTCTTCCATCCCGACGATGAACACCTGCGGGAACTCCAGACCTTTTGCGGAGTGCAGGGTCATCAGCTGAACCGCATCCTGCCAGGTATCGGCCTGCCCTTCACCCGCCTCCAGCGCGGCGTGAGAGAGGAATGCCTGCAACGGCATCAGGTCTTCGTCTTCTTCGTTGTAGCTGAACTGGCGCGTTGCCGTCACCAGTTCCTCTAAGTTCTCAATACGGGTCTGGCCCTTCTCGCCTTTTTCCTGCTCGTACATGGTGCGCAAGCCGGAATCTTTGATCACCCGGTCGGTCTGGACGTGCAGCGGCATGTCGGCCGTTTCCTGCGCCAGCGCGTCGATTAACTCCAGGAAGCGCTGCAATGCGCTGGCGGCGCGCCCGGCAAGGGCTTTTTCCTGTAACAGCTCGCGGCACGCCTGCCACAACGTGAGCTGACGATCGCGCGAGGCCTGACGCACCACGTCCAGCGTACGATCGCCGATGCCGCGCGTCGGCGTGTTCACCACACGCTCAAACGCCGCATCGTCGTTACGGTTGGCAATCAGACGCAAATACGAGAGCGCATCTTTGATCTCCTGACGTTCGAAGAAGCGCATACCGCCATAAATGCGGTACGGCATGCTCACCTGCAACAGCGCCTCTTCCAGCACGCGCGACTGGGCGTTGCTGCGATAGAGAATGGCACACTGCTCCAGCGCGCCGCCGTTCTCCTGCCAGGTTTTAATGCGGTTCACCACGAAGCGGGCTTCGTCGAGCTCGTTGAAGGCGCAGTAAATCGAAATCGGTTCGCCGTCGACGCCATCGGTCCACAGCTTTTTACCCAGGCGCCCGTTGTTGTTCTCAATCAGGGCGTTGGCCGCGCTCAGAATGTTGCTGGTAGAACGGTAGTTCTGCTCCAGACGGATGGTTTGCGCGCCGGGGAAATCGTTGAGGAAGCGCTGGATGTTCTCCACCTGCGCGCCGCGCCAGCCGTAGATAGACTGGTCGTCATCGCCTACGATCATCACCTTGCCGGTATCCCCGGCCAGCAGGCGGATCCAGGCGTACTGGATGTTGTTGGTATCCTGGAATTCGTCCACCAGGATGTTGGTAAAGCGTTCACGGTAGTGTTGCAGGATATGCGGTTTGTTCAGCCACAGCTCGTGGGCGCGCAGCAGCAGCTCGGCGAAATCCACCAGACCGGCGCGATCGCACGCTTCCTGATAGGCCTTGTAGACGTTCTGCCAGGTCTGCTCGACCGGGTTACCGAAGCTCTGAATATGATGCGGACGCAGCCCTTCGTCTTTCTGACCGTTGATGTACCACATCGCCTGACGCGGCGGCCACTGCTTCTCATCGAGGTTCATCGCCTTGATCAGGCGTTTCAGCAAGCGCAGCTGATCTTCGCTGTCGAGGATCTGGAAATCCTGCGGCAGGTTAGCGTCCATATGGTGCGCGCGCAGCAGACGGTGCGCCAGGCCGTGGAAGGTGCCAACCCACATGCCGCCCTGGCTGGTGCCCATCAGCTGTGCGATACGGTGGCGCATCTCCGCCGCCGCCTTGTTGGTGAACGTCACGGCCATAATCGAGTACGGCGAGCAGTTCTCCACGCTCTGTAGCCAGGCGATACGGTGAACCAGCACGCGCGTCTTACCACTGCCCGCTCCAGCCAGTACCAGCAGGTTTGTACGCGAGGCGGCAACCGCGTCACGCTGTTTATCATTAAGGCTGTCGAGCAGGTAAGAAACGTCCATTGGCACCGTCACGTCATGTCGGGCAGGCAAATGTTTCCATTCGCCAAAACCCTGTTAATTTATACAGAACAATTGATGATTATATCAGCGTCGTGAGGGATGCCAACCGTGAAATTTCCACGTGCGGCAGAAGACGGCTATCCGGGGTAGTCATCAGATCGGCATTTTCCGGCTTGATCCAGCAGGCCTGCATGCCGCAGCGGATCGCCCCGGCGACGTCCGTGGTCAGGTCGTCGCCCACGTGCAGGATCTCACCGAGCGGCAAATCCAGTTTTTCCGTTGCCAGATGATACATATCGTTGAACGGCTTCGAGCGTCCGTGCGGGCCCGCGCGCAGCACGAACTGAAAATAGTTCCCCAGACCAAACAGTTCAGGCTGAGCGTTGCCGTTGGTGATGGCCACCAGCGGCCACTTTTCGGCGAGCTTCGCCAGCGTGTCGTGGGTCTCCTGCGGCACGTCGATCCGACTGCGCCATTTGGCGAAGTTTTCCATGGCCGCTTCGGCCCCCGTGGCCGCATCCTGCGCGCTCAGGCCGGCGTTGAGCATCGCCTGCTCAACCGCACGGCGGCGCCATTCGGTCACGTCGTGGTAAATCTCCGGTTCGGTTTCCCGCAGGGACTGACGCAGCTTCTGGAAGTCTTTGTTCTGCATCGCTTTCAGCGCAGGATGGTAGTTCTGCACAAACGCCAGCGACTCCTGCTCAGTACGCAGGATCACCGGACGATTGTCGTAAAGGGTGTCATCAAGATCAAACGTCAGGGCTGAGATCTGACCGAGTGGGCGGTAAAAACGCATTATTTCCCCCGTTTGGCGCGTGGATGCGCCGCGTCATACACCGAGGCAAGGTGTTGGAAGTCTAAGTGGGTATAGATTTGGGTGGTCGACAGATTCGCGTGACCAAGCAGCTCCTGTACGCCGCGCAGGTCGCCGCTTGATTCCAGCATGTGCGTCGCAAAGGAGTGGCGCAGCTTGTGGGGGTGAACGTGGCTGTTCAGCCCCTGCTTAATGCCCCACTCCGCAAAGCGCTTCTGCACGTTACGCGCCGAGATCCGCTTGCCGAGTTTCGACAGGAACAGCGCATCTTCGTCGGCGCCAAACAGCCCGCGAAGGTCCAGCCAGTGCTCAATCCAGGAGACCGCATTGCGGCCGATCGGCAGGCGGCGCTCTTTGCTGCCCTTGCCCATTACCCACACCTCGCCGGACTCCAGATCGAGGTGCTTTAAGTCGAGGTTCACCAGCTCAGAGAGACGCAGGCCCGCACCGTACATCACCTCCAGCATCGCGCGGTCGCGCACGGCCAGCGGATCGTTAAGATCGATATCCAGCAGGCGGTTTACGTCGTCGACGTCGATATTTTTCGGCAGATGACGCGGGGCTTTCGGCGTGGCGATCCCTTTTGCCGGGTTGGCTTTCAGACCGCCCTGACTGACCAGCCAGTCGAAGAAACTGCGCAGGGCAGAGAGCCGGAGCGCCAGGCTCGCCGGGCTGAGATTTTTTTTACGGCTACGCACGACGAACCCGCGTACCGTGGCGGCGTCACATTGTTGCCAGCTTTTCAGGCCGATTTCATCGGCAAGCTGCATGATGGCATCAAGCTGACGCTGATAGTTGAGCAGCGTAATAGGGCTGAGCTGGCGTTCTACGCCCAGATAGCGCAGAAAGCGGTTGACGTCAGTGGCGAGCAATCCGTCCGTCATACGCGCTCAATCCAGCGCTCCAGCAGCTCAGGCAGCATCAGGGCGATCTCCTGCAACAGTTGCGTGCCCTGCCCCTGTTCATAATGATGCGCGTCGCGGCTGGTAAATAACATCACGCCCAGGTCACCATCGCGCCCCATCAGCGACATCGCCACCGAGCCGATAGCTTTGGCTTCCGGCAGCACCACCAGCAGTTCTGGCCCGTTAAGCGGCCCCAGATAGTGGTGCTCATGGCCCAGACGCTGAATGCGCAGCGGCTCAAACGCCTGACGGCTCAGCGCCAGATGGGTAAACCCGGACGGCGCGCCAATGCGCCAGCGGTCAGGGAAGAGACGGATCGTCGCGCCTGCCAGCCCCAGCTCGCGCGCCCAGCGGTGGAAGCGGTTGAGGAACTCTTCGAGACTGTGCGCGGAAGCCAGACGCGCCTGAAGGTGCAGTAGACGGTAGAACAGGCTTTCGTTATTGCTGGCCTGCTCCATCAGCAGTGTCATGTTCTCTTCGAGCTGATTGATGTGGTTGCGCGAGCGCGCCATGTGCCATTCAACCAGCGACACGGTCTCGCGAACCGGATGCGGCACGCGCATCTGTTCGACGACGCGTGCATTGCGGATAAAAAACTCAGGATTGTGCAGCAGGTAATCCACAACAGCGCTGTCGTCCAGCTCCGTTACAGGTTCCCGCAGTTCTTCCCCTGGTTGCTTCATAGATGGATAAACCCGTCATAAACATGTGTCGCCGGGCCAGTCATGTACAGTGGATGACCCGCACCTTTCCAGGCGATATCAAGACGTCCGCCCGGTAATTCCACGCGAACCTCTTCTGCCAGTAACCCCTGTGAGATACCGACGGCCACCGCCGCACAGGCACCGCTTCCGCAGGCCTGGGTTTCGCCCGCGCCGCGCTCGTAAACCCGCAGGCGAATGTGTTCACGCTTCACCACCTGCATGAAACCGATGTTCGCCCGCTCCGGGAAGCGCTCATGGCTTTCCAGCACCGGGCCGAGCGTTTCAACCGCCGCGGTTTGCACATCATCCACCTGAATCACGCAGTGCGGGTTACCCATTGAGACGACGCCGCACAATACTGTCTGCTCGGCGGCACGCATAATATAGGTCTTTTCCGCTTTGTTGGCGCGAAACGGCACGGCAGAGGGGTCGAAGTTCGGCTCGCCCATGTTCACGCGCACCAGTTCGTCGTCGGTGACGCTGAGCACCATCCGGCCGTTGGCGGTGCTGACGCGGATATCGCGCTTGTTGGTCAGCCCTTTCAGCCGAACAAAGCGGGCAAAACAGCGCGCGCCGTTGCCGCACTGGGAAACTTCGCTGCCGTCGGCGTTAAAAATGCGGTAGTGAAAATCCAGGTCAGGATCGTAAGGCGGCTCCACCACCAGCAGCTGGTCAAACCCCACGCCCACGTGTCGATCCGCCAGGCGACGGATCAATTCCGGGGAGAAAAAGACATTCTGCGTTACCGCGTCGACGACCATAAAGTCGTTGCCAAGGCCATGCATTTTAGAGAACTGCATCATTTGCTCCATTGCGCGGGTACAGAACGTAATTGTCAGAGATTGACCTGAGTCGGGCCGCCGTTATTGCCGCGATCGTTGGTATCCGGCGTAGATGACTCGATACCACTTTGCACCGGTTTTGTCGGCGGTGGTGCGTTTTTATCCTCTGGCGGGAAGTACAGTGGTCCCTTCAGTCCACAGCCGGTCAGGCTAAACAGAGTGACAAGAACGACAAGCGTTCGGAAGACGTTTTTCATGTAGAGGTTGCCCGTAAGTTCAAATCTGTTTCTATCATCGCAGGAGAAGACACAAAAGCAAGAGTTTGCCGCTTTCCTGCAACGGGAATTATTTAGCGTTATACTGCCGCCATCACGAAAAACAGGAATAAAACCATGAACGACAGTGAATTTCATCGCCTTGCCGATACCCTGTGGATGACCATCGAAGAGCGTATCGACGACTGGGACGGCGACAGCGATATCGATTGTGAAATCAACGGCGGGATCCTGACCTTAAGCTTCGAAAACGGCAGCAAGATTATTATTAACCGTCAGGAGCCGCTTCACCAGGTGTGGCTGGCGGCGAAACAGGGCGGCTATCACTTTGATCTGAAAGGTGACGAGTGGGTCTGCGATCGCAGCGGCGAAACGTTCTGGGATCTGCTGGAGCAGGCGGCGACGGCGCAGGCGGGCGAGGACGTAAGTTTCAGATAGTTGCGTTGCCCGGTGACGGCTACGCCTTACCGGGCCTACAACGACTCGAACCGTAGGCCGGGTAAGCGTCAGCGCCACCCGGCAACAGCGGCTCAAACCGTAGGCCGGGTAAGCGTCAGCGCCACCCGGCAACAGCGGCTCGGACCGTAGGCCGGGTAAGCGATAGCGCCACCCGGCAACAGCGGCTCAAACCGTAGGCCGGGTAAGCGATAGCGCCACCCGGCATCAGCGGCTCAAACCGTAGGCCGGGTAAGCGTTAGCGCCACCCGGCAACAGCGGCTCAAACCGTAGGCCGGGTAAGCGATAGCGCCACCCGGCGAAAAGCCTCAGGAAAAGTACTGCTGCAACAGCGGCGCAGTTTCCTGGTTAGCGGGCGCCGCAGGGGTAATCGCCTGCGTACGGAACGGGATCACCTGCGCTCGCCCATCCACATTCACAATCTGGTAGAACTGCGGCAGGTTGAAGTTGATAAAGCTTGAGCCGTAGGTAAAGCGATCGTGCGAGGACGAATAGAAGCGGCTGACGTCGCGCACCAGCTCCTCTTTGCTGCCTTCGCAGTGGTGATACACCTCGGCACGGTTGGTTTCATCCAGAATGTAGATGTTAAACCCGGCGTTATCGCCCGACTCTTCGAAGAAGAACTGAATAATCCCTTCACTCGCAAAGCCATCCACCACCTGCGGCAGCTTAACGTGATTGGTTTCCACCTGAACCGACAGGCCATGCAGTTTGTTGTGTGAAATCGCGCCGTAGAATTCAATGGCGTTTTCCAGCTTCTGCACCGACACGTTCAGGCGCTCAAAGAACAGCCCCCAGGTCTGGCCGGAGACGCGCAGCGCTTTAAAGCGCCCGGTTTCCTGTCGGGTGCTGGAGAGACGCAGTTCGATGCACTCAGACACCAGCTGCTGAACGCGGGTACGAATCAGGCCGCGCAGGTGCTGGCTGTAGCAGAACACCTCCACGCTGTCCGGCGGCGCGGCGTCCTGGTGCATCTTGCCGAGGATCGTTTTCAGCGCCTCGATCATCGCCTGCTCGCCGTTAAAGTGCAGGGTACGCACTTCGTTCCACGAGTTGCGGTACAGCAGATCCACGCTGCCCACCAGGCAGTTTTGCTGCTCGCCAAAGCTAAAGACGTCCAGCTTGCGGAAGTCAAAGTGAACCACCTGATTGCGGAAGGCCGCCGTCGGGTCGTATTCCAGGTTGACGATGATCGCCAGATGGCGAATCTCACACGGGCTGTAGAGCGCTTTTGGCGTCGGCGCAGGCAGACGCAGCGGGAAGTGGTGCGAGACATCCGCCACCATCTCCTGCAACTTGGCTAAATCGACCACCTCGTTGCCTTTGATAAACAACCGGGTGCGTGAGGTGAGAAGGCCGTTAAACCAGGCCCAGGCCACCAGCTTGTTCAGGTAGCGGTTATACTCCAGCGGCTGATGGCTGATGATCGAATCCATGCTTGGCGCACGGTTGTACAGATACCACCCGGTGCGGTTCGCGCGGCCCGGCGGTACGTAGATAAAGGTCAGATTCGGTTCAGACAGGTCAGGCGAAATCTGTGGGTTAACCAGCGTTACCTTGCCCGGCAACGCTTCAAACGCGGCGTACAGTTTACGGGTCAGCACCCCGATATCCTGTGGGCTGGCAGAAACGCTAAGGTTGTTACGGCGGGCAAAGCGGATCAGGTTGCGGTAGCTCTGCATCATCGCATCAAGCAGTTCGTTGTGCGCCTCACGCACCTGATCGATCTTCCAGTTGGCGCGGTTGTCGAGCATGGCGAGACGCTCTTCGTCCCATCCCCACTCTTTGACTAACTGGCTGACGACTTCACGACGCCAGCCCACGCAGGCGCGTTCGCGGCTCAGTTTTTCACAGACTTTGAGATAGAAACATCGACGCACCAGGTCAAGACGCGTGGCGTCCTCAATGGCTGTCAGGTATTCGGTGACGCGTTCCAGCATCATGCAGTAGGCATCAAGCCCGTAGGAGACGATCTCCCCGTCGTGCAGACGCTGTTTAATATCTTTCGCCAGCAGGCGCGGCGTGGGGTATTCCCAGGAGTAGGCTTCCAGCAGCAGGGTTTTCAGCACCGCTTTGTACGGTGAATCAATGCTCTTATAAAGCTGCCAGAGGCTTGCGCCAAAGTACTCTTCGGCGGACAGGGAGCTCAGGCCGCCCAGATCCAGCCACTCGTTTGGCGTCAGAACGCCCTGCGAGTAAAGCGACATGACGTAGTCGTCATAATTCTCTTCTTCATCGCACGGCACCATATTCCACAGAATACGTTTCCCGGCCAGGCGAACGGCAGTACGGTAAAACTCATCCAGCAACAGGATGTGCTGAGTCGAGCCGCAGTCTTCACCACCCAGACTGCCGCTTTCGTTATGGCGGAAACGGTTTTCATCAATCAGGAAGAAGCTCACTTCCACGCCGAGCGACGCCGCCCAGCTCTCCAGCAGGCTGCATTTACGCTGCAACAGCTGGCGCTCTTCATTGTCGAGCCAGGACTGATGGCAGACCCAGATATCCAGGTCAGAAGAGCAACTTTGCCCAACCGATGACGTGCTGCCCATGGAGTAAACCCCGGTAATCGGCAGCTCGCCTTTCGGCGAATCCTGCGGCGGCATACCACGGTAGAGTTCAAGTTCAGTCAGGTAATGCTGTTGGGTTTCATCAGGCGTGAAGAGGCAAATGCCCTGGGGAACGTTACCATCAAGGTAACCCGGCATCAGCGGATGGTGATAGTGCAACAATGTTGGCAGTAGACTGTATACCTGCTGGAAAGCAGGGCCCATGGCAGCAAGCGCGCGATCCACACGCAATTGATTGATGGCATCCAGTCTCTGTTTCAGAGTCTCAATATAGAGGTACAAGACGTATCGCCTGATGTTTCCGGGTGTCGCACGCCAGTCAGAACACAAAAAGCAGCGGACCCGCAGTATTTCAAAAAATAACCGTTACCCTTTTTTCGCCTTTTGCTTTTCTGGTGGTACAGACGAAAAAATGGTCTAAAACGTGATCAATTTAACACCTTGCCGGTTGACCGTAAAGAAAGATGCGCTACATACAAGTGTAGCACCGTTCTTGACGTGTAAATTCCTGAATACGGCGATGGCTGACGAGTACGCCGCCCTGTCCCTCTCACTCTTCATCAACCGTAAAACTGCCATCCGAGTGTCAACAATGTTAGGATGGTTAGCGATTGATAATGACGGTAACAAGCATGTTAGACAATGTTTTGAGAATTGCCACACGCCAAAGTCCTCTTGCACTCTGGCAGGCACATTATGTTAAGCAGCGCCTGGAAGCCTGCCACACCGGATTACGCGTTGAACTGGTGCCAATGGTCACGCGTGGCGATGTCATTCTGGATACGCCGCTGGCCAAAGTGGGTGGAAAGGGTCTGTTTGTCAAAGAGCTGGAGCTGGCATTGCTTGAGAACCGCGCCGATATCGCCGTGCATTCGATGAAGGATGTGCCCGTTGAGTTCCCGGAAGGGCTGGGGCTGGTGACCATCTGCGAGCGCGAGGATCCGCGCGATGCGTTTGTCTCTAATCGCTATGACTCGCTCGATGCGTTGCCAGCAGGCAGCGTGGTCGGCACGTCAAGTTTACGCCGCCAGTGTCAGCTGGCTGAACGTCGCCCGGATCTGGTGATCCGTTCGCTGCGCGGGAACGTCGGCACACGCCTTGGCAAGCTGGATAACGGCGACTACGATGCCATTATTCTTGCGGTTGCGGGCCTGAAACGCCTGGGGCTGGAAGAACGCATTCGCGTCGCGTTGCCGCCGGAGCTGTCGCTGCCCGCCGTCGGCCAGGGTGCCGTCGGCATTGAGTGTCGTCTGGTTGATGCGCGCACTCAGGCACTGCTCGCGCCGCTGAATCATGACGATACCGCCGTTCGCGTAAAAGCCGAGCGCGCGATGAATACTCGCCTCGAAGGAGGCTGTCAGGTGCCAATTGGCAGCTATGCTGAATTAACTGACGGTGAGCTGTGGTTGCGTGCGCTGGTTGGCGCGCCGGACGGCTCACAGATGGTTCGCGGTGAACGTCGCGGCAAGCCGCAAGATGCCGAGGCACTTGGCGTATCGCTGGCGGAAGAGCTGCTGAATAACGGCGCGCGTGAAATTCTGGCTGAGGTCTATAACGGAGAGCCCCCTGCATGAGCATACTTGTCACCCGCCCTTCTCCCGCAGGAGAGCAGTTAGTGAGCCGTCTGCGCGCACTGGGGCAGGTGGCCTGGAGTTTTCCGCTGATTGAATTCTCCCCCGGTCGCGAGCTGCCTGAGCTCGCTGACCAGATGCGTCTCTTGCAGGAAGGCGATCTGCTCTTTGCGCTGTCGCAGCATGCCGTGGAGTTTGCCCATGCGCAGCTGCAACAGCATGCCGTTAGCTGGCCTCACGCCCCCCGCTATTTCGCCATCGGGCGCACCACGGCGCTGGCCTTACATACCGCGAGCGGAATCGATGTTCGTTACCCGTTAGATCGGGAAATCAGCGAAGTCTTGCTACAATTACCTGAATTACAAACCATTGCCGGAAAGCGCGCGCTCATTTTGCGCGGCAACGGTGGTCGCGAACTGCTGGGCGAAACGCTGCGCGAACGCGGCGCAGACGTGACGTTTGTGGAGTGCTATCAGCGCTGTGCGAAACACTATGATGGCGCGGAAGAAGCAATGCGCTGGCACGCCCGCGGTATTAATACGCTGGTGGTCACCAGCGGTGAAATGTTACAACAGCTTTGGTCGCTGATTCCGCTTTGGTATCGCGAAAACTGGTTACTCCGCTGTCGGCTTCTGGTCGTCAGTGAGCGTCTGGCGAACCACGCCCGGGAACTGGGCTGGCAGGATATTCGGATCGCTGAAAACGCCGACAACGATGCGCTGCTGCGCGCATTACAATAACTCTCAAATGGGAAGCCATAATGACGGAACACGAAAAATCCTCCGCCGTGGTTGAAGAGACCAGGGAGACTGTGGACACCACGTCACAGCCAGAGACGACAGACACAACCGTTGAGAAGAAAAACGGCAGCAACAAAGCCAGCCTCACGCTGAGCGTGATTGCCATCGCGATTGCGCTGGCCGCAGGCGTGGGACTCTACGGACTGGTGAAGAAACAAGGCACCAACCAGACGGCCACCAGCGACGCGCTGGTTAACCAAATCACTGCCCTACAGAAAGCGCAGGAGACGCAAAAAGCTGAGCTGGAAGGCGTGATCAAACAGCAGGCTGCCGCCCTCGCCGACGCGAACAGCAAACGTGAAGAGTTGACCAAACAGCTGAGCGAAGTGCAGGAAAAAGTCGCCACAATTTCGGGAACCGATGCCAAAACCTGGCTACTTTCACAGGCCGATTTTCTGGTGAAACTGGCCGGGCGCAAGCTCTGGAGCGATCAGGATGTCACCACCGCCGCCGCGCTGCTGAAAAGCGCCGACGCAAGCCTGGCGGACATGAACGATCCGAGCCTCATCAACGCTCGCCGCGCTATTACGGAAGATATCGCCAGCCTGTCCGCGGTTTCTCAGGTCGATTACGATGGTATCATCCTTAAGGTAAATCAGCTCTCCAACCAGATTGATAACCTTCAGCTGGCCGATAACAACGACGATGACTCCCCGATGGATTCTGACGGCACCGAGCTGTCCAGCTCCCTGAGCGAATGGCGTATCAACCTGCAAAAGAGCTGGCAGAACTTTATGGACAGCTTTATTACCATTCGCCGCCGCGATGAAACTGCCGTGCCGCTGCTGGCGCCGAACCAGGACGTCTATCTGCGCGAAAACATTCGTTCCCGCCTGCTGGTGGCTGCCCAGGCCGTACCGCGTCACCAGGAAGAGACCTACAAACAGGCGCTGGATAACGTTTCAACCTGGGTACGTGCTTACTACGATACCAATGACGCAACCACGACCGCGTTCCTTGAGGATATCGACAAGCTGAGCCAGCAAAACATCACCATGAACGTGCCGGACAAGCTGGAAAGCCAGCCGATTCTGGAGAAGCTCATGCAGACGCGCGTGCGTAACCTGCTGGCCCAGCCGGGCGTTCCGGCAGAGCGTCCGGCTGAAGCACCTGCCGCCGCGCCAGCGCCTGAAAGCGCGCCGCAAGGAGAGTAATGATGCTAAAAGTCTTCTTACTCTTCATCCTGCTGATCGCCGGGATTGTACTGGGGCCGATGCTCGCGGGTCACCAGGGTTATGTATTGATCCAGACCGATAACTACAATATCGAAACCAGCGTAACAGGGCTGGTGATTATCCTGATCCTGGGTGTGGTCGTTCTGCTGGCAGTGGAGTGGCTCCTGCGTCGTATTTTCCGTACCGGCGTACATACGCGCGGCTGGTTCGTTGGCCGTAAGCGCCGTCGCGCCCGCAAGCAGACCGAGCAAGCGTTGCTGAAGCTGGCCGAAGGCGACTATCAGCAGGTTGAAAAGCTGATGTCGAAAAATGCCGACCATGCAGAACAGCCGGTTGTTAACTATCTGCTGGCCGCTGAGGCGGCGCAACAGCGAGGCGATGAGGCCCGCGCCAATCAGCATCTTGAACGCGCGTCTGAGCTCTCTACTAAAGATCCGATTCCGGTTGAGATCACCCGCGTTCGTCTGCAACTGGCGCGCAATGAAAACCATGCCGCCCGTCACGGCGTTGACCGTCTGCTGGAAATTACCCCTCGTCACCCGGAAGTGCTGCGTCTGGCTGAGCAGGCATATATTCGGACCGGTGCCTGGGGCTCGCTGCTGGACATTATCCCTTCCATGGCGAAAGCCGACGTGGGCGATGATGAACATCGTGATGAACTTCAGCGTCTGGCCTGGATTGGCCTGATGGATCAGGCGCGCGCCGATCTCGGCAGCGACGGCCTGAAAACCTGGTGGAAAAACCAGAGCCGCAAAACGCGCCAGCAGGTTCCTCTTCAGGTGGCGATGGCAGAACATCTGATTGAGTGTGATGACCATGACACCGCGCAGGAGATCCTCCTCGACGGTCTCAAGCGACAGTATGATGACCGCCTGGTGATGGTCATCCCGCGTCTGAAAACCAACAATCCGGAACAAATTGAAAAAGCACTGCGCCAGCAGATCAAAACCGTGGGCGATCGTCCGCTGCTGTGGAGTACGCTGGGCCAGTCTCTGATGAAACACGGCGAGTGGCAGGAGGCGAGTCTCGCCTTCCGCGCCGCGCTGAAGCAACGTCCGGACGCATTTGATTACGCCTGGCTTGCTGATTCGCTGGACAAGCAGCATAAGCCGGAAGAGGCCGCAGCTATGCGCCGTGATGGGCTGTTATTGACGTTGCAAAATAACGGAACGCAGCAGTAATTAACAGGAGGCCAGATGGCCTCCTTTTTTACGCCCATAAAAAAACGCCTGCTATAAAAGCAGGCGTTAAAACAGGTCTGTAAGACAACATATTTGGTGCTTCACTCAACGTTGTGTCCATGGTGTCTGATGAGGCCGAAGCGACATCTGTCAGTGGACGATAAGCACCGTAAACGGCTCTGCGTCATTCCTGAGTTTATGAGGCCTTAAGGCGAACATAAGAGATGGAATGAGCATCTACACGCATATTATTGCATGTAATGTGCCAGGTTTACACGCAGAACTTTTACATCGCGCAACATTTTAAGATAAAAGGAAATTATGCTGTTAAGAACCGCCTGAAGCCATACAACATCGCGCTGAAGGCGGCGATATGTCGTCACCAGGAGACAGGTTAAGAGGTAAAATAATAAATTCTTAAATATTAACGGGTTATATGTCGCTGAATCGCGACAAGGATATAGAGTGTTGTCGGGGAAGGACTACAGGATAAAAAACGCAGAAAACAAAAAACCCCGCCGAAGCGGGGTTCAAAATTGGTCGGCGAGAGAGGATTCGAACCTCCGACCCACTGGTCCCAAACCAGTTGCGCTACCAAGCTGCGCTACTCGCCGATGTACTGCTTTTTTGAATTTTTAGTTCAACTCATTAAAAGTCGTGGTGCGAGGGGGGGGACTTGAACCCCCACGTCCGTAAGAACACTAACACCTGAAGCTAGCGCGTCTACCAATTCCGCCACCTTCGCAATTCACAACTCTTTCAATAATGGGGTGGCTAATGGGATTCGAACCCACGACAACTGGAATCACAATCCAGGGCTCTACCAACTGAGCTATAGCCACCACTGTATTCTTTCACGCGGTTCTGACTACTTCTCAGACCACCGCAGCTCTAGCGCCGGGACTAAAATGGCGCGCCCGACAGGATTCGAACCTGAGACCTCTGCCTCCGGAGGGCAGCGCTCTATCCAGCTGAGCTACGGGCGCTTAGCGCCGTTGCGGGGCTGGATATTACGTACCTCCGTCCCCGCTGTCTAGTGCTTTTTTGAAAAAAATGCGCGTTTGGTTATGGTTTGCACATTTTGCCGCTTATTCCTCCACTTTATGGGCGGAGCCACGGCGGCCCAGGCCAAAAAGTTTATATGCAGCTGTGACGGCAGCCAGGAAGATCATCCCGACAAACAGCGACATGCGGGTATCTTCATTAAAGTACATTCCAATTAATACGCAAATCAGGAACGCCATCGTCAAATAGTTCGCATACGGGAACAGAATGGAGCGGAACGGATGGCTGGCGATCGCTTTTTTGTGCGCCTGTCGGAAACGCAGCTGGCTAATCAAAATAACAAACCACGGTACCATTCCCGGCAGCACGCTGGCGCTATAGACGTAAACAAACACGCGCTGCGGATTCGGGATGATGTAGTTCAGGCAAGAGCCAATCAGCAGAATCACAATCGACACCGCGACGCCCGCCACCGGTACACCCACGCGGGAGACTTTACCCATCACCGCCGGCAGCTGTTTGTTTTGCGAGAGCGCGTAAAGCATACGCCCGCAGCTGTACATCCCGCTGTTACAGCCGGAGAGCGCCGCCGTCAGTACCACAAAGTTGATAATGGCGGCCGCCGCCGTGATGCCAATCTTAGCGAAGGTTAAAACAAACGGGCTGCCGGTGGTGCCGATCTCGTTCCATGGGAAAATGGTCACGATAACGAAGATCGCGCCCACATAGAAAATCAGGATACGCCACAGCACCTTGCCTACCGCGCTACGCAGCGTGACCTGCGGGTTTTTCGCCTCACCTGCGGTAATGCCGATCAGCTCAACGCCCTGATAAGAGGCGACAACGATACAGAGTGCGGTCAGGAAGCCTTTCCAGCCGCCGGCAAAGAAGCCGCCGTGTCCGGTCAGGTTACCGAAACCAATCGCGTGCCCGCCGTTACCGAAACCAAAGAAGATGACACCCAGACCCACAACAATCATCACGATAATGGTGGTGACTTTGATCATCGCAAACCAGAACTCGATTTCACCGTAAAGGCGAACGGCGGCAAGGTTCGCCAGCGCCACAAGCCCTACGGCGATGAGCGCGGGTATCCACTGGGCCATCTCCGGGAACCAGAACTGCACGTAGACCCCGATGGCGGTAATCTCCGAAATCCCGACGGCCATCCACATAAACCAGTACGACCAGGCCGTGAGATAGCCAAAGAACGGGCTCATATAACGGTGGGCGTAAACGGCGAAAGAGCCCGTTACCGGCTCCAGAAACAACATTTCGCCCATTGAGCGCATGATGAAGAAGACGAACAGCCCGGCAATAATATACGCCAGCAGGACGGAAGGCCCCGCCCATTTCAGCGTGCTTGCCGAGCCCATAAACAGGCCAACGCCGATAGTCCCGCCCAGCGCGATCAATTCAATATGTCGAGCTTCCAGCCCACGCTGAAGCTCCGGTTTTTTCTCTGCCATAAATCCTCGGTTGTGTTTGCTGTTTCCCGACTTATTGCCGGGTATTGTTTTGAGGGGTACTGAAATACGGAGCGAATGGTTTCTTAAATTCTGGCAAATGGCAAACAATGCATTAAAAAAATGAATGCATTGTACAGAAATCCAGCAGTTTTACAGGGGGGATTGCAGCGCGAACAGCAGATCGCGCTGCATATTGATTACATTTTCCCGGTGTAGTGCCAGGCGAGGTAGCGCAGCAGACGAATCTGTCGTTTGATACGCGTCGGTTGAGAGAGCAGGCGGTAGAGCCACTCCAGCCCCAGGTTTTGCCAGACTTTGGGCGCCCGCTTAACGTGGCCAGTAAAGACGTCGTAGGTGCCGCCGACGCCCATATAGAGCGCATCCGGGCTGACCAGACGGCAATCGCGCATCAGAATTTCCTGCCGCGGCGACCCCATGGCGACAGTGACAATTTTCGCCCCGCTGTCGCGCACGCGCTCATATAACGCCTGGCGATCTTCCGGCCTGAAATAGCCATCCTGGCTGCCCACGATGTTAACATTCCACTGGCTACGCAGCTTTTGTTCGGTCTGCGCCAGCACCTCTGGTTTGCCGCCAATCAAAAATACCGGCGTGCCTTCAGCGCCTGCGCGTTCCATAAGCCGCTCCCAAAGGTCAGCACCCGCCACGCGAGACACATTAGCGTCAGGAAACTTTTTACGAATTGAACGCACCACGCTAATACCGTCGGCGTATTTAAACTCCGCGGCTTCAATCAGGCTTTTCACTTCCGCATTATCTTCAACCGCCAGCATTTTTTCTGCGTTGATGGCCACCAGCGTGCCCGATTTCATCTGCCCGTCCGCGAACAGGAAATCCAGCGCGTGTTGCATGTCACGCCAGCCAATAAGCTGTAGCCCACGCAGCGCATAACGCGGGGCTGAAGTTGTATCCGTCATGATAATCCCTACTCAGACTTGCGACAGCGTTGTGCTGCCCTGTGGCTCACGTCTGTGCACAAGCCCTACACTGTCAAACAACCAGTACAGCAGTTTTGCCAGCAGCAGACAGAGACCGAAAACGACCATAAAGAACACCACGCGTGAGACGAACGAATCCAGCCCCTCGCGCGCCAGAACGATCATATTGAAAATGGCACCGAAACAGAAACTGTGCAAAACAGCGGCTTTGTAGCGGTTGGTCTCTTCGTTACCCAGCGTATATAGCCAGTCGAACCATTTTATTATCAACCCGACCGCGATCGCGCCCGGCAGGATAAACCACGTTCCGCCCATCACTACCAGCGAGCCAATCAGGGTTGGGGAAATCGCCAGGCCCGAATGGTTGTTCAGCACTTCCCAGGTAAAGTAGTTCGCCGTATTCAGGACAATACCGGGACGGTCGGGCCACAGCCACGTCGGTATAAAGACATAGAAATCGCGAACAATCGGCGCCAGCCCCTGGAATTCGATTTTGTCGTAGTTTTGCAGCAGTAAAGCCAGGTTTTCCCACGGAGAGAAGGTATCGCGCGTCAGATACAGGAAGGTATAAAACGCTTCGTCGCCGGCCACGTTCAGTCCGTAGCGCTTCAGCGCCAGCCAGAACATCCCCACAATGCCAAAGACGCCTGCCGCCGCCAGCATCCACAGCGAGATCCAGCCGCGAATAATGCCTATAAACAGGAAAATCGCGAAGGCGATAATGATGTTGGCGCGGGTGCCGCCGACGATCATGTAGGTCAGAATGCCAAATGCGACGGTGCTGACCAGGAAGAACAGCCAGGCTTTACTGTCCTGACGCAGGAAAAAGACCACCAGCATCGCCGGAATGAAGAAATAGAAGAAACGCTTGAGCGCGACGCCGGAGACTTCGGCGGAGAAAATCTGGCTATAGGACTGCAACTTAAACAGTAAAAAGCCGTTATGCATGAAGAAAATCGCCACGCTGACGAGGGCGATGGTCATCAGCATAACCCACGTCAGATGGGTTTCTACCCGGTTCATTGTAAACAGCGGACGACGGGGTGTGGTGTCTTTCGCCGCGCGCAGGCGCGTTTTATAGGTGACGTAATACACCGCGTAGAAGCAGGTCGCAGAGAGCAGCGCCTGCAACAAAATTTCCGGCGGAGCGACGCCAACATCAAAGCGGAACACGAGGATGCTGGTCAGCGGGAAGCCAAAGAAAAAGGTCAGCAAAAACAGCAGCGAGAAGAATACGTTGAAGTTAAAACGTACGCGCCGGAATTCAAACCATGTGAGCGTGGCGATAAACAGCGTGCTCAGCAGCCAGACCACCAGCAAGCCGCTAAATTGCAATTGGCTCATGCGTTGTCTCCTGAAGCAATACGCAGCGCGCGGTGCCACGGCGTGAGATAGTTCGGGCTGAAAAAGTCGATGCTATTTTTATCCACCAGCGTGAGCTGACGCTGCGCTTCCCGTACCACCTCGACATTAAGCGTGTCAGAGGTAAACAGCACCGGAATATGCTGTTCGGCCATGTCCTGCCAGAACGGGTTTTCGCGGTTGAGCACGCACGGTACGCCCGCCTGAATCAGCAGACACAGCGTACCAATCCCCTGCTGACGGGCAAAGATGAAATAGCCCAGATCGCATTTTCGCAGCAGCGCGAGATAGTCATCAAATTCCAGCTTATCGCTGAGAATGTGCAGATTTTCCGCGCTAAACAGCCCAAGCCCCTGCTGGCGAACGTCATCGATGTAGGCGTCGTTATTGGCGGGATAGCCCATCGGCACCACCACGTTCACCGTATCGCCAAACTGCTGATGCACCGCCCGCAGCGCCGCGACATGCTCGTTACTGCGATCGCCGGAATTTCCCACCAGGATAGTCAGTTTGCCCTCACGAACCGCGTCATTCGCCATGGTATTCAGTGCCGGATCCATACGGGTCGGAAAATAGAGCAGTTCCCCGCGAACCTTCGGGTGCTGTTTAGCAAAATAGTTGAGGTCGCCACGGGTAGCAAAAACGCAGCCCACGCGCGCCTGCGCCAGACGACGCAGCGGATAGAAAAGACGGAACTTCCAGCCGTGGGAGACTTCGTAGAGATCCGCTCCCCAGATATGCCAGCTGAACTGGGAAGGTTTTATCCCGCCGCTTAACAGCGCCAGCCACAGCCCGGTATTGAATTGTCCGTGGAAGAAGAAACGCTGGCTTCGGTCCGCTTTGGCTTTCGCGACAACGGCTTTGGTCAGGGCCGCTTTGTCTGGCCAGAAGGTGATGTGCAATGCCGGACACGCCGCGCTCAGGCCGTTATCGCGTCCAACGACCATAAACTCGCGCGCATCGGGCGTGCCGGATGCCAGTTCATCGTTGAAGAACCGCAGAACGGTCTGGTTATGATGCGGGATATCCGATCCCAGTATGTGTATCAGTGCAGTCATGCGCGTTTACGCCAAAGTAAAAATACGCCGCAACAGGCAGCGAAATAAACGATATAAGTTGCCATATAGGCCTGAGCCGCCCCCAGCGCACCGTGGGTGGGGATCAGCCAGTGAGAAAATGCCGTCAGCAGCGCAAACTGGCCGATCTCTGCCAGGATATACAACCGCAGCGAAGCCTTCGCAATCACCAGATAGCCGAAAACGTATGCCCCCACTTTCAGCACATCGCCGACCAGTTGCCAGGCAAACAGATCGCGCATGGCGGTAAACTTCGCCGAAAACAGCAGCCAGATGGCGAAATCACGCAGTAACCAGACGGTAAAGCTGGCGATCGCAACCGCCGGCAATACAAAACGCAGGGAGCGAAAAATCTCGCGGGTAATATCCTGCCTGGAAGTCAGGCGCGATAAGGTTGGCAGTAAATAGACGCTAAAGGAAGCCGTAATAAATTGGAGGTAAGCATCTGAAATGCTGCTCACGCCCTGCCAGATCCCCACTTCATCCCAGCTGTAATGCGCTGCCAGCAGGTTTCGCATCATCACGTAGGCAACGGGAAGCGTTACTGAAGTGATGAGCGCCATCAGGGTAAACTTTCCTAGCTGCCCCGCCAGCATCTTGTCCCACTGCGGTTTCAGGTAATTCAGCGGGACATTGCCTCTGCGCATCAGCATAAACGCTGCCGGAATGACAACGAGCGCAGGCACCAGCGCCAGCCCCAGCAGCGCGCCTTCATAGCCGCCCAGCCGATAGCAAAAGTAGTAGGCGATAACGCCGATGATGCTGCCGAGGATCAGCGCCAGCGCATTCCCGGCGGCATCACGGAAGCCTTTCATCAGCGCCAGCAGCAGGTTTGCCCAGGCGATCCCCATCTGAACGAGCGCCACCAGGCGCACCAGCCCCTGATAGTGCGTGTGTCCGAACAGTCCCTGGCTGATGGGTGCCGCCGCCAGCAAAAAGACGACGGCCAGCAACGTAGAAAAGCCCAGCACCATAGCAGAGGAGGTGCCCACCACCGTGCGGAGCTTTTCGGCATCGTCATGATGCTGCGCGACGTATTTGGTGACGCCATTGAATATCCCGGCACCCGCCAGCACGCCAAGCACCGTGACCAGCTGGCGGAAATTCCCTGCCAGCCCAACGCCTGACGGACCAAATGAGACGGCCAGCAGCTTGACGACCAGTAACCCGGCGCCAATTTTTACAAGCGTGGACGCTGCCGTCCACACCGACGCTTTTGCCAGAGACATATCAGGCGAAATAACTCAGAAGCGAATTGATCACCGTACGCTGGTTCACCGGCGCGAGGTTGTAGAACAGGGGCAGGCGGAGCAGACGTTCGCTCTCTTTGGTGGTGTAGCGGTCTTCACCGGCAAACATCCCGAAGGCTTCGCCAGCCGGGCTGGAGTGCAGCGGAATATAGTGGAATACCGCCATAATTTCCGCCTCTTTCAGCCAGGCAATCAGCTTGCTGCGATCGTCGTTATCGCGCAGCTTGATGTAGAACATGTGAGCGTTGTGGATACAGTCTGCCGGAATAGTCGGCAGTTCAATACGTCCGGCTTTTGCCAGCGGCTCCAGCGCGTCGTAGTAGGTTTGCCACAGGGAGAGGCGTTGCAGATTGATTCGCTCTGCCGCTTCCAGCTGCGCCCAGAGATACGCGGCCTGCAAATCCGCCATCAGGTAGCTTGAGCCGATATCGCGCCAGGTGTACTTATCCACCTGACCGCGGAAGAACTGGCTGCGGTTGGTCCCTTTTTCACGGATCACTTCCGCACGCTCCACCAGGGCACGATCGTTAATCAGCGTCGCGCCGCCTTCGCCGCCTGCGGTGTAGTTTTTGGTTTCGTGGAAGCTAAAGCAGCCGATATGACCAATGGTGCCCAGCGCGCGCCCTTTGTAGGTGGACATCACGCCCTGCGCTGCGTCTTCCACCACAAACAGGTTGTGCTTTTTAGCGATGGCCATGATGGTGTCCATCTCACAGGCCACGCCCGCGTAATGCACCGGCACAATCGCCCGCGTTTTATCGGTGACCGCCGCTTCAATCAGCGTTTCGTCGATGTTCATAGTATCCGGACGGATATCCACAAACACGATTTTCGCCCTGCGCAGGACAAACGCGTTCGCCGTGGAGACGAAGGTGTAGCTCGGCATGATCACTTCATCGCCGGGCTGGATATCCAGCAACAGCGCCGCCATCTCAAGCGATGCGGTACAGGACGGCGTCAGCAGTACCTTGGCACTGTGAAAACGTTGCTCCATCCACTGCTGGCAGCGGCGGGTAAAACCGCCATCGCCACAGAGCTTGCCGCTGCCCATAGCAGACTGCATGTAATCAAGTTCAGTGCCCACAACGGGAGGCGCGTTAAATGGAATCATCTTGTCACCTGTATAACCAGTAGGCGGTGGCGTCGATGCTGGCACCACTCGCAATATAACGTTTAAGCGCAGCGGTGTTGCCCATCTGGGTTGCGACCCGCAGCGTCGATACCTGTTGTTGCTCCGCCCAGTGCAGCGCCGCCTGCATGAGTTTCTCGCCCATGCCGCGCCCGGCTAACAAACCGATGCGCGCCTCGTGCTCGTTGAGCCTGCGAAGCGAAACAAAACCCTGAATCTGCCCCCCGGCAGTACGGAACACCAGACAGACGTGGTCAAACGTGCCTTTGACCGCATTCTCTATCCACTGGGCATAAAAGCGGCCGCTGTCATCGGGCGCATACCAGGGCGCCCGGAAACGGCTCTGAGCGAAGGCCAGCGCCGCCATCTTGCGCAGCGCGGGGATATCCTGCTCCGTTGCAATTTCCGCGCCCGGTGAGGCGTGGAGAGCCACGGTAACAGAGAGATCAACCTCACCCTCGACCAGCCGGAATCCGTGCTGCTGGAGGGCGTCCAGCAGATCGGCGCGGTCCGCCGGGATCTTAGCCTGTACGCGCTGCCAGGCGCTGAAGTCTGCTTCCTGCAACGCAGGGGCATTGTCGCGCAGACGCACTATCGCTGAGGGACGCGCAAAGAATGCGCTTTCCCACTCAAGGGCCTCCAGCACGCCGTTGAGGATACTCAACGCCACACGCCTTTGGTATCAACAACATACTGCTGACGTACGGCATCACCGGAAACCGCTTTGAACGCATTGTGATCCACCAGCAGCACCAGCACATCCGCCGTCGCCAGCGCGTCATCCAGGGCGGTAAGGGTGCAGTGACCGGCAAGTTTTGCCGGCAGCGCATGAATATTCGGCTCAACCACCAGCGTTTCACCGCTGTGCCAGGCAGCGATCATTTCGGCAATTTCCATCGCCGGGCTTTCGCGCAGATCGTCAATATTCGGTTTGAATGCCAGACCAAAGCAGGCAATTTTCAGCTCACTGGCGCGTTTGCCGCTGTCGGCCAGGCAATCCGCGACCGTGGCTTTGACCTGGTTGATAACCCAGTGCGGTTTGTGGTCGTTTACTTCGCGCGCGGTGCGAATCAGGCGTGCCTGTTCCGGGTTCTGCGCCACGATAAACCACGGATCGACCGCGATGCAGTGCCCACCCACGCCCGGCCCCGGCTGAAGGATGTTCACGCGGGGGTGACGGTTGGCAAGACGAATAAGTTCCCAGACGTTAATCCCCTGATCGGCGCAAATCAACGACAGTTCATTCGCAAACGCGATGTTAACGTCGCGGAAGCTATTTTCGGTCAGTTTGCACATCTCGGCGGTGCGGGAGTTGGTCACCACACATTCGCCTTCAAGGAAAATTTTATACAGCTCGCTGGCGCGCGCGGAGCAGACTGGCGTCATGCCGCCAATCACGCGGTCGTTTTTAATCAGTTCCACCATCACCTGGCCTGGCAGTACGCGCTCAGGGCAGTAGGCGATATTGATATCGGCCTGGTCGCCCGCCTGCTGCGGGAAGCTGAGATCGGGACGCGCCTCGGCCAGCCACTGCGCCATCTGCTCGGTAGCCCCAACAGGTGAAGTGGACTCAAGGATAACCAGCGCCCCTTTCTTCAGCACAGGCGCAATGGATTTTGCCGCCGCCTCGACGTAAACCATGTCAGGCTCATGATCGCCTTTAAAGGGCGTTGGAACCGCAATCAGGTACGCATCGGCTTCTACCGGCGTGGTGCTGGCGCGCAGGAAGCCACCGTCCACCGCCTTTTTCACCACACGATCGAGATCGGGCTCCACGATATGAATTTCGCCACGGTTGATGGTTTCCACCGCGTGCGCGTTGATATCTACGCCAACGACCTGCTTTTGACGAGAGGCAAAGGCCGCCGCAGTAGGCAGCCCGATATAGCCAAGACCAACAACAGAGATGGTAGAAAAACTCATAGCGTTACCCGATTGTGTTTAAGTGCGTGCAAAATACGACCACAAGCCTGCCCGTCACCGTACGGATTGTGGGCCCGGCTCATCGCCTGATACTCTTCATCGTCATGCAGTAAGCGCGTGACCTCTTCGACAATACGACGCGGATCCGTTCCCACCAGACGCACAGTACCGGCAGTAACCGCTTCCGGGCGTTCGGTGGTTTCACGCATCACCAGTACCGGCTTACCGAGGGAGGGCGCCTCTTCCTGAATGCCGCCAGAATCGGTCAGGATCAGCCAGGCGTGGTTCATCAGCCAGACAAATGGCAAATAGTCCTGCGGCTCGATCAGGAGCACGTTTTCAACGTGGCCCAGGATACGGTTGACCGGTTCGCTGACGTTCGGGTTGAGGTGCACCGGATAGACAATCTGCACATCCTCGTTCTGCGCGGCGATTTCAGCCAGCGCGTGGCATATTTGCTCAAAGCCACGGCCAAAGCTTTCGCGGCGGTGGCCCGTCACCAGAATCGTTTTCTTGCCGTTGTTCAGGAACGGATAGCGTGCAGCAAGTTCTGCCTGAAGCTCGCTGTTAGCCAGCACGCGGTCACGCACCCAAATCAGCGCATCAATGACCGTATTGCCGGTGACGAAGATCTTGCTGTCGCTGATATTTTCGCGCAGCAGGTTCTGACGTGAGTTCTCGGTTGGCGCAAAATGGTACATCGCCAGGTGACCGGTGAGCGTACGGTTGGCCTCTTCCGGCCACGGGGAATAGAGATTGCCGGTACGCAGACCCGCTTCAATATGACCAACGGGGATACGCTGATAGAACGCGGCCAGGCTGGTCGCCACGGTGGTGGTGGTGTCGCCGTGCACCAGCACCACATCCGGCTTGAACGACTCCAGAATAGGCTTTAATTCTTGCAGAATACGGCAGGTGATTTCCGTCAGTCCCTGTCCCGGTTTCATTATATTGAGATCGTAATCCGGGACGATAGAAAAGAGGGTTAAGACCTGATCGAGCATCTCACGGTGCTGGGCAGTCACGCACACTTTCGCTTCAATATCAGGATCTCTGGCCAGCGCATGAACCAGAGGCGCCATCTTGATGGCCTCCGGCCTGGTGCCAAATACGGTTAGTACTTTCACATCGATTCTCTTCGATTAGACGATGAAGGCCGCAGCCTTCATCGTAGACGGCGTTCTTAGTTTGTGCGGCGACGCAATAACGCTACGCCAGCGCCAGTCAGTGCGCCCACAATCCCCCACATAATCATCAGGAATGCGCGACGCGGACTATCGCGTTTTACAGGCTCTTCAGGCGTTCTTAAATAACGATAGGTCTGAAAACGCGGGTCCAGCGTTGGACCGACGTTGAGCGTATTGAGCATGGCGCGGTTTTGGTCGTAATCAAGGTCAAAGTCAGGGCCAACGGCCTGGATATTTTCCAGACGTGCCTGAAGCATTGGGCGACCAAGAAGGAACATTTCTGAATCCGGGAGTTCGTCAGCCGGAACATCCGTTTCGCTACGGGAAATATTGTGCTGTTCCGCAATCTTCAGTGCCTGCTCAATATTATGTACGCGACGGGCGAAGATAGCCTTAGCGACCTCTTCCTGACGTTTGACCTGCGCTTTCATCTGAATAGTACGCGCAGCCCAGGCGCCTTTCAGCTCGTCATTCAGATGACTGGCCGCGCGCTGGCTGGCAAAAGCAACGTACTGACGCAACAGGTTATTGGCGTCCGGCGCCGTTTCCGCAATCAGCTTCACGCTGTCGCTAACGTTACGGAGCACATCGCCAGGCATAAACTGAATGTTATTAATCAGGTCATCCAGCAGCGCGGCATCCGCTTTGCTGTTACCGACCATGCGCTGCTTGTAGTAGTCCGTCTGGGACCAGAAATCGCGACGTGTATCCCACGACGCCAGCTGCATCACAAACTCTTTGTAGGATTCATCCATCACCGAGGCCTGATCCGGGGTCGCCAGATTGGCCTTGATATCAAGATTACGCAGGAATTGCTGCTGGGAGTAGTAGCCTCCAAGCATATTCACCGTTGGTCGGTCTGTGATCGCCGTGGCGCTCCACTCTTGTTTTGCAAAGAAGGTGTAGGCAAGCGCTAACAGCGCGAACCCCAGGGCAATCCCCACAATCCACAGTTTGCCCTGCCATAACACGCGAAACAAACCACGAATATCCAGCTCGTTCTCAGTGCCCACTGATTTCGCTCCCGCCAACGGTTGAGTCATCATAGTCCCGGTTTTACTTAGTTAATGTTGTGTTTTTGCCACTGTTCCGACGCATCCTGCGTTTTAAACGTTTAATAAAACGCGCGACTTTCCATGCACGCTTGATGCAGTAACCGTACATGAAAAATGCTAGCAAGAATAATACCAACATTACCCATTCAGGAATGAAATGTGCGTATTCCGCGGCTACGCCAATCGCAGCCAGAATAGCAGCCGCAAGCGTAATCAACACAAATGCCTGACGAGACGTGAAGCCGGCGCGCATAATCAGGTGATGAATATGCTGCCGATCGGGAGAAAACGGGCTCATCCCTTTACGCAGACGGCGGTACATTATAGCGACCATGTCCATCAGCGGGATGGCGATAATCCAGAGAGCCGTTACCGGGCTGATAGGGTGCGTTTTACCCTGCGTGGTTTCCAGCAGGACCCAGATAACCGTAAAGCCAATCAGGGTACTGCCCGCATCGCCCATAAAGACTTTATAGCGACGCCCTAACACACCCAGATTCAGGCAGATGTAAGGCAGGATGGCGGCAATCATGGCAAAGCACCACATTGACAGGCTGTACTGGCCGTCAAACCATAAGATGATGCCGATAGCGCCAAACGAAACAGAGGACAGCCCACCGAGCAGACCGTCTATACCGTCAACCATGTTAAAGGCGTTGATAGCCGCCCACACGGCAAACAGCGTCAGGAAGAAGCCGAATGGCCCAAGCACCAGCTCCCAGGGACCAAACACGTAGCCCAGGCTTCTGAGATAGAGGCCGCCTACCACCATCATAATGATGCCAATGGCCGCCTGTACCGTCGCGCGGAACTTCACGCTGATATCAAAACGATCATCAAGGGCGCCGACCAGTACCAGCACACCGGCACATGCCAGGTAGAGTGCGGCATGGGGGATATAGTAATCCGCGATCCCGAATGTGAAACAGATGCCTGCGTATACCGAAATGCCGCCCACCAGTGGAATAAGCCCCTGATGACGTTTACGGAAGTTCGGTTTGTCCACTAACCCAATTCTTTTTGCTACCTTGCGCGCAATGAACAAAAAACAGGTTGTGAATAAAAAAATACTGATCAGCTCAGTTACAGCAGTGAGTAGATTCACAATGGATTGCTCTCAACAAATGTTAGTCCCGGAAGTATAACCATGAAGCCTCTGCCTCAGAAGGATTAAAGATGGCTCATCACAACTCCCTTTGTATGTTTTTCAATCAATTATTTCTTTGACTGTGCAAACCTTCTTATTGTCGCACCGACAGGTCTAAATTGGGAGTGTGTGGTAATAGCGTATAGTCCATAAATAAAAAACGCCACGTAAAAACGTGGCGTTTACTGGGATTATTTGCGTTACGAGCGTTTCATCATGTCGAAGAAATCGTCGTTCGTTTTGGTCATCGCCAGTTTGTTAATGAGGAATTCCATTGCGTCGATTTCGCCCATTGGATGGATGATTTTACGCAGGATCCACATTTTCTGAAGCTCTTCCTGAGTGGTAAGCAGCTCTTCTTTACGGGTACCGGAACGGTTGTAGTCGATCGCCGGGAAGACGCGTTTTTCTGCGATTTTACGAGAAAGGTGCAGTTCCATGTTGCCTGTACCTTTGAACTCTTCGTAGATAACCTCGTCCATTTTGGAGCCGGTATCGATCAGCGCCGTCGCGATAATGGTCAGGCTACCGCCCTCTTCCACGTTACGCGCCGCACCGAAGAAACGCTTCGGACGATGCAGGGCGTTAGCATCCACACCACCGGTCAGTACTTTACCGGAAGCCGGCACCACGGTGTTGTAGGCACGCGCCAGACGGGTAATGGAGTCGAGCAGGATGATCACGTCTTTCTTGTGCTCAACCAGGCGTTTCGCCTTCTCGATAACCATTTCCGCAACCTGAACGTGGCGAGAAGCAGGCTCGTCGAAGGTAGACGCAACCACTTCCCCTTTCACCAGACGCTGCATCTCGGTCACTTCTTCCGGACGTTCGTCAATCAGCAGCACCATCAGCACACAGTCTGGATGGTTGTAAGCAATGCTCTGCGCGATGTTTTGCAGCAGCATGGTTTTACCGGCTTTTGGCGGCGCCACAATCAGACCACGCTGGCCACGACCAATTGGCGATGCCAGATCCAGCACACGAGCGGTTAAGTCTTCAGTAGACCCGTTACCACGCTCCATGCGCAGACGAGAGTTAGCGTGCAGCGGCGTTAAGTTCTCGAACAGGATCTTATTGCGGGAGTTTTCCGGTTTGTCGTAGTTAACTTCGTTAACCTTCAACAGCGCAAAGTAGCGTTCACCCTCTTTTGGAGGACGAATCTTACCTGAAATGGTGTCACCAGTGCGGAGGTTGAAACGGCGGATTTGGCTAGGGGATACGTAGATGTCGTCAGGGCCGGCGAGGTAGGAGCTGTCTGCGGAGCGGAGGAAACCAAATCCGTCTTGCAGTATCTCCAGCACACCGTCGCCAAAGATATCTTCGCCACTCTTAGCGTGCTGCTTCAGGATGGCGAAAATGATGTCCTGCTTGCGCATACGAGCCTGGTTTTCCAGTCCCATATTTTCGCCGAGAGTGATCAGCTCAGAAACCGGCGTATTCTTTAATTCGGTAAGATTCATAATGGTGTGGGTTCTTAAACTCGGGGTGATTCTCGAACTTAATGTTGTGAATGGTATGGCAGGGTCATCCATGCCTGTTTAGCGGCCATCACCTCATGTCTGTTCGCTGTCTGGTCACAGGGAAAGAACGCAGAACTGAAACGACAAGACGGATTGAGTGACAAGCCCGGAATCTAGCAACTTCACGCACTGTTTAAGTTAACAACGGGAAGTATCGGGTAAAACAAGATTCAAACAACAAGATATGTTTAAAACGTAGTCATAGCTAACTTAGCACGACTAAAGCCGGGCGTCCAGAGCTCGCCGTTAATTAGGCGTTCTGGACGCTCAGCTGAGAAACCTTACGCCAGGTTAGCGTCCAGGAACTCTTTCAGTTGACCTTTGGACAGTGCGCCCACTTTGGTCGCCGCCACGTCACCGTTCTTGAACAGCAGCAGGGTCGGGATGCCACGGATACCGTATTTTGGCGCGGTGCCCGGGTTCTGGTCGATGTTCAGCTTGGCAACGGTCAGTTTGCCCTGATATTCGTCAGCGATTTCATCCAGAATCGGAGCGATCATTTTGCAAGGACCACACCATTCAGCCCAGAAATCAACGAGGATCAGCCCGTCAGCTTTAAGTACGTCCGTGTCAAAACTGTCGTCAGTCAGGTGAATAATTTTATCGCTCATATATAACTCCACAGGAATAAGCCTGGTACGTTGGTTTTGTCTCCACCAACGACGTGTTGATGTCGCATTAACCAACTAAAGGTTGACTTTATTTCACCGGATACGCTTTCGTAAAGCAATAGTAAGCTGATATTCTACCACACTATGAGCAAAACACATTTAACAGAACAGAAGTTTTCCGACTTCGCCCTGCACCCAAAGGTTATCGAAGCCCTTGAAACTAAAGGGTTTCATAACTGCACGCCCATTCAGGCTCTCGCCCTGCCGCTGACGCTGGCCGGTCGCGACGTTGCAGGGCAGGCGCAAACCGGTACTGGCAAAACGATGGCGTTTTTAACGTCAACGTTTCATTATTTACTTTCTCACCCGGCGATTGCAGACCGCAAAGTTAACCAGCCGCGCGCGCTAATTATGGCCCCGACGCGAGAACTGGCGGTACAGATCCACGCAGACGCTGAGCCCCTGGCGCAAGCCACCGGCCTGAAACTTGGCCTGGCCTATGGCGGCGACGGCTACGATAAACAGCTGAAAGTGCTGGAAAGCGGCGTCGATATCCTGATTGGGACCACCGGCCGTCTTATCGACTACGCCAAACAGAACCATATCAACCTCGGCTCAATCCAGGTCGTGGTGCTGGATGAAGCAGACCGCATGTACGATCTGGGCTTCATTAAAGACATCCGCTGGCTGTTCCGCCGTATGCCTGCGGCAAACCAGCGTCTGAACATGCTGTTCTCCGCTACCCTGTCATACCGCGTACGTGAACTCGCATTCGAGCAGATGAACAATGCGGAATATGTGGAAGTAGAACCGGAGCAGAAAACCGGGCACCGCATTAAAGAAGAGCTCTTCTATCCTTCTAATGAAGAGAAAATGCGCCTGCTGCAAACCCTGATCGAAGAAGAGTGGCCGGATCGCGCGATTATCTTCGCGAACACCAAACACCGCTGTGAAGATATCTGGGGTCACCTGGCGGCAGATGGGCACCGTGTGGGCCTGCTGACCGGCGACGTGGCGCAGAAAAAACGCCTGCGCATTCTCGACGAATTTACTCGTGGCGACCTTGATATTCTGGTCGCGACCGACGTGGCGGCCCGTGGCCTGCACATTCCAGCCGTGACGCACGTCTTTAACTATGACCTGCCAGATGACTGTGAAGACTATGTACACCGTATCGGACGTACCGGTCGTGCCGGCGCAAGCGGTCACTCCATCAGCCTTGCGTGTGAAGAGTATGCGCTGAATCTTCCGGCCATTGAGACCTACATCGGTCACTCTATTCCACAGAGCAAATACAATCCGGACGCGCTGTTGAGCGAGCTGCCGCCACCTAAGCGCCTTACCCGTCCACGCTCCGGCAATGGTCCGCGTCGTTCCGGCGGTGCACCGCGTAATCGTCGTCGTTCAGGTTAAAAAATATGCTCAGCTCCACCTCGCTTTATGCGGCAATTGATCTCGGTTCGAATAGTTTTCATATGCTGGTTGTGCGCGAGGTGGCGGGAAGCATACAAACGCTGACGCGCATTAAGCGCAAGGTCCGCCTCGCGGCGGGCCTGAGCAGCGATAATCACCTCTCCCCGGAAGCCATGGAACGTGGCTGGCAGTGTCTGCGTCTGTTTGCAGAACGTTTGCAGGATATCCCGCTCAGTCAAATTCGCGTTGTTGCCACGGCGACCCTTCGTCTGGCGGTTAACGCTGGCGATTTCATTGCCAGAGCACAGGAAATTCTGGGCTGCCCGGTGCAGGTCATCAGCGGTGAAGAAGAAGCGCGTCTGATTTATCAGGGTGTGGCGCATACGACCGGCGGCGACGATCGTCGTCTGGTGGTCGATATCGGTGGTGCCAGTACTGAACTGGTCACGGGCACAGGCGCGCAGGCGACGTCACTGTTCAGCCTGTCGATGGGCTGTGTGACCTGGCTGGAACGCTACTTTACCGATCGAAACCTTGCCAAAGAGAATTTTGACGAGGCGGAAAACGCGGCGCGTGCGGTCCTGCGCCCGGTCATGGACGAACTGCGCTATCACGGCTGGAAAGTGTGTGTCGGCGCGTCCGGAACCGTTCAGGCGTTGCAGGAAATCATGATGGCACAGGGAATGGACGAGCGGATCACGCTTGCCAAACTCCAGCAGCTTAAACAGCGCGCCATCCAGTGTGGTCGTCTGGAAGAGCTTGAAATAGAAGGGCTGACGCTCGAACGCGCGCTGGTTTTCCCCAGTGGGCTCGCCATTCTGATCGCCATTTTTACTGAACTCAATATCCAGTGTATGACCCTGGCAGGCGGTGCGCTGCGCGAAGGTCTGGTCTACGGAATGCTGCACCAGTCGGTCGATCAGGACATCCGTAGCCGTACGCTGCGTAACGTTCAGCGCCGCTTTATTGTTGATATCGACCAGGCACACAGAGTGAGTCAACTGGCGTCACTGTTTGCCGATCAGGTGAAAAAAAGCTGGGATATTGAACCGTTAAGCCGCGATCTGCTGCTAAGCGCCTGTGCGCTACATGAAATTGGTCTCAGCGTGGAGTACAAGCAGGCACCGCTGCACGCGGCCTGGCTGGTGCGTAATCTCGATTTACCGGGCTATACGCCCGCCCAGAAGAAGCTGCTGGCCACCCTGCTGCTAAATCAGACTAACGCCGTCGATCTCTCTTCCCTTCACCAGCAGAACGCTGTACCGCCGCGCGTGGCGGAGCATCTGTGTCGTCTGCTTCGCCTGGCGATCCTGTTTGCCAGTCGGCGTCGTGATGATTTGCTGCCAGCCATTACGCTGGCGGCAGACGATGAGAAACTGACGCTGACGCTACCGGAAAACTGGCTTGAGGATCATCCGCTTGGGGCGGAACTGATTGAGCAGGAGTACCAGTGGCAGAGCTATGTGCACTGGGCGCTTGATGTGAAGTGACCCTTTGAAGCGTGCCGGGTGGCGGCTTCGCCTTACCCGGCCTGCAAATAGTTATCCCTTCTCTTTGGCTTTTGCCAGCATCGCGCGAATGTTTGCCACGTTTGCCTGCCCTTTGTGCATACGCTCTTCAGCGGTAATGACTTTACGCTCCTGCTCCCAGATAAGATCGTCCTGAGGCAACTCCAGCAGAAAACGGCTCGGCTCCGGGCGCACCAGCTCACCATACTGGCGGCGCTCTTTGCACAGCGTAAACGTCAGCTCTTTCTGCGCACGAGTGATCCCCACGTAGGCCAGACGGCGCTCTTCGTCGACGTTATCTTCATCAATGCTGCTCTGGTGCGGCAATAGGCCCTCTTCCATCCCCACCAGATAGACATAGGGGAACTCCAGCCCTTTCGAGGCATGTAACGTCATCAGCTGAACCTGATCGGCCTCTTCTTCGCTTTCGCCGCGCTCCATCATATCGCGCAGCGTGAAGCGGGTGACCACCTGCGTCAGGGTCATGGGCTCGTCAATCTCAGATCCTTCAAGCATTTCGGTCATCCAGCTGAAGAGCTGGTTAACGTTTTTCATCCGCATCTCGGCTGCTTTCGGGCTGGCAGAGGTTTCATACAACCAGGATTCGTAATCAATGCCGTGGATCAGATCGCGTACTGCCGCCACAGGCTCGCGCTCTGCCAGACGCTGCACCTCACCCAGCCAGTGGGTAAAGCGGGTTAAGGCGTCATAGCCGCGCCCGGTCAGGGTCTGGCTCAGCCCCATATCGAAGCTGGCGGTGAACAGGCTTTTGTTGCGGGTCATCGCCCATTCACCCAGTTTTTGCAGCGTCGCAGAGCCAATCTCGCGTTTCGGCGTGTTCACGATGCGCAGGAAAGCGCTGTCGTCATCCGGGTTGGTCAGCACGCGCAGATAGGCCAGCAGATCCTTGATTTCGGGACGCGAAAAGAACGACGTACCGCCGGAGATTTTGTAGGGAATGCGGTTCTGCATCAGCATCTTTTCAAAGACGCGCGACTGGTGGTTTCCGCGATAGAGGATCGCGTAATCCTTGTATTCAGTTTTGTTGACGAAGTGATGGGCAATCAGCTCGCCCGTTACGCGCTCCGCTTCGTGCTCTTCGTTGTTGGCGCTTAGCACTTTCAGCTCGGTGCCGTAACCCAGTTCGGAGAACAGGCGCTTCTCAAAGACGTGCGGGTTATTGGCAATCAGGATGTTCGCCGCCTTCAGGATACGCCCGGAAGAACGGTAGTTCTGCTCCAGTTTAATCACCTGCAACGTCGGGAAGTCTTTGCTCAGTAGCACCAGGTTTTGCGGACGCGCGCCACGCCATGAATAAATCGACTGATCGTCATCGCCTACGACGGTAAAGCGTGCACGCTGCCCTACCAGCAGCTTCACCAGCTCGTACTGGCTGGTGTTGGTATCCTGGTATTCATCCACCAGCAGGTAACGGATTTTGTTCTGCCAGCGCTCGCGTACCTCTTCATTCCGCTGAAGCAGCAGCGTCGGCAGCAGGATCAGATCGTCGAAATCCAGGACGTTACAGGCTTTCATATGCGCGTCGTACAGACCGTAGCAGTGGGCAAAGATGCGGTCGCGCTCGCCTTTGGCGCTTGCCGCTGCCTGGGCCGGCGTCATCAGATCGTTTTTCCAGTTCGAGATCGTCGAGATCAGCTGTTGCAACAGCACTTTGTCATCTTCGATCAGCCCTTCCGTCAGCTCTTTAAGCAGCGCCACCTGGTCGGTGTCATCGAAGAGAGAAAAGTTGGACTTCATGCCCAGCGCCGCGTATTCGCGCTTGATAATATCCAGACCCAGCGTGTGGAAGGTGGAGATCATCAGCCCGCGCGCCTCTTTACGGCCCAGCGTCTGGCCGACGCGCTCTTTCATCTCACGCGCCGCTTTGTTGGTAAAGGTGACCGCCGCGATATGGCGCGCCTGGTATCCACAACCCCGAATTAAGTGGGCGATTTTGTTGGTGATCACGCGTGTTTTACCGGATCCCGCTCCTGCCAGCACCAGGCAGGGTCCGGTGACGAATTCGACAGCATGTTGTTGTCCGGGGTTTAAACGCATAAATGGTCACTCAATGAAAGTCGGGAGAGGAGGAAAAACGCGTGGTAGTATACCGACCGTAAACTAGTCGACTCAAGGCACGATCATGGCAAAAACAGCAGCAGCACTGCATATCCTTGTTAAAGAAGAGAAACTGGCACAGGATCTGCTCGAACAGATTAAAAACGGCGCCGACTTCGGCAAACTGGCGAAGAAACACTCGATTTGCCCGTCAGGCAAACGCGGTGGTGACTTAGGCGAGTTCCGCCAGGGCCAGATGGTCCCGGCGTTTGATAAAGTGGTCTTCTCCTGCCCGGTGCTGGAGCCAACTGGCCCTCTGCACACACAATTCGGCTATCACATTATCAAAGTGTTATACCGCAACTAATCAAAAGCCCGGTGCATTGACTCACCGGGCTTTTTTATTTAGGTGTTCCGGCGTTCAGATACCGTCGCCGTATTCGAAGGTGTGATGAATACCGTTGAAGTGCTGATCCATATCCATCGACGGCTTATCGCTGTCTGGCTTACCGACGATGCGCGCCGGGACGCCAGCGGCGGTGGTGTGCGGCGGTACAGGCTGGAGCACAACCGACCCCGCGCCAATCTTCGCGCCGCGTCCGACTTCAATATTGCCGAGGATTTTAGCGCCCGCGCCAATCATCACCCCTTCACGAATTTTCGGATGGCGATCGCCGCTGGTTTTACCGGTACCGCCCAGCGTAACGGATTGCAGGATCGACACGTCATCTTCGATCACCGCCGTTTCACCAACAACAATGCCGGTGGCGTGATCGAGCATGATCCCGCGGCCAATTTTCGCCGCCGGGTGAATATCGACCTGGAAGGTCACGGAAACCTGGTTTTGCAGGAAGATGGCCAGCGCGCGGCGTCCCTCATTCCATAACCAGTGGCCGATGCGGTACGCCTGTAAGGCGTGGAAGCCTTTGAGATACAGCAGCGGCGTGGAGTATTTATCCACCGCCGGGTCTCGCGTGCGCACAGCCTGGATGTCGCAGGCGGCAGAAGCAATCATCTCCGGATCTGCGGCGTAGGCCTCTTCCACCACCTCGCGAATCGCAATAGCAGGCATGATAGGGGAAGCCAGTTTATTGGCGAGCATATAGCTCAGGGCGCTGCCGAGATTTTCGTGCTTAAGTAGCGTCGCGTGATAGAAACTGGCCAGCATGGGCTCACAGTCGGCCAACGCTCGGGCTTCGGCTTTAATATTATTCCAGACGATATCCAGTTCTTCACACGGCATTGCTTGCTCCAGACGATAGTTAATGACCAGCCAGTTCTGCGCTGGCTGGGTCATTCAGGTGACGATACTTCCCGGCTAATTGCTGCTGCGCTCCTCCTTGCGCGCACGACCTAATAAGGTCAATGCTGCCTCGCGCGCATTTTTTCCGCAATACAATACCTGATAAATTTCCTCGGTTATTGGCATTTCAACACCGAAACGGTGCGCCAGTTCGCGAACTTCCTTGGTATTGCGATAGCCTTCAACCACCTGACCAATCTTCTCCTGCGCGCTTTTTACATCGCTGCCCTGTCCGAGCATCATGCCAAAGCGGCGGTTACGCGACTGGTTATCGGTGCAGGTCAGCACCAGGTCGCCCAGCCCTGCCATTCCCATAAAGGTGGCCGGATCGGCACCCAGCGCTTCGCCCAGGCGGGACATTTCGGTCAGGCCACGGGTGATCAGCGCAGTACGCGCATTCGCGCCGAAACCGATGCCGTCAGACATCCCGGCCCCGATGGCAATGACGTTCTTCACCGCGCCGCCCAGCTGCACGCCGATAAAATCGGGGTTGCTGTACACGCGGAAGCTTTTGCCGCAGTGCAGCAGTTGCTGAAGATCGTCGGAAAATGCCTGGTCGGTGGACGCCAGCGAAATCGCCGTCGGCAAGCCCGCAGCCAGCTCTTTGGCAAACGTCGGCCCGGAGATCACCGCCAGCGGGATCGCTGTTCCCAGCGCTTCGCGGGCAACGTCCTGCAACAGACGTCCGGTTTCCGCTTCCAGCCCCTTCGTCGCCCACACAATACGCGCATCCGCACGCATCAGCGGCTTAATCTGACGCAGGACTTCGCCAAACACATGGCTTGGCACCACAATCAAAATATTGCGGCTGGCCGCCAGCGCGGTCGCGAGGTCGCTTTCCAGATACAGGGAGTCAGGGAACGGAACGTCCGGGAGAAACGCCACATTGCAGCGGTCGTGTTGCAACGTCGCGATATGTTTTGGATCGTGGCCCCACAGGACCACGTCGTGACCATTTCTTGCCAGGGTGATGGCAAGAGCGGTGCCGTAAGAGCCGGCACCGATCACAGTCATTGACGCATTAACAGTGCTCATCAGGCATCCTGATGTTGTTCGGTACCTTCGCCAGCCTGCTGCTGTAGATAGTTCATGAACAGCGCATCAAAGTTTACTGGCGCAAGGTTCAGTTGCGGGAATGTACCGCGAGAAACCAGGCTGGTGATGCATTCACGGGCATACGGGAACAGGATGTTCGGGCAGTATGCACCCAGGCAATGCGCCATCTGGTTGCCTTCGATGCCGCCGATGGAGAAGATACCGCCCTGCTGAACTTCGCACAGGAATGCGGTTTCTTCGCCCAGAGAGGCGGTCACGGTGACACGCAATACGACTTCATACACATCATCCGCCAGCTGGGTGGATGCGGTATCCAGATCAAGTTTAACCTCTGGCTGCCAGTCTTTCTGGAAAACGTGCGGCGCATTTGGCGCTTCGAAAGAGACATCCTTGGTGTAGATGCGCTGGATCTGGAAAGTCATCTCGGTGTTGTTTTGTTCTGACATGGAAAAACCCTTTTTAATTGTCCTAAAGTCTCTAGCTCAGCAGCGGATCGAGTCCACCACGGGCGTCGAGCGCATACAAGTCATCACAGCCGCCAATGTGCTGCGCATCAATAAAAATCTGTGGAACCGTTGTGCGACCACTGCGTTGGATCATCTCTTCGCGTTTAATCGCGTCACCATCGATCGGCAGTTCCTTGAACGTTACGCCTTTGCTGGACAGCAGCGCTTTCGCTCGGTGGCAGAACGGGCACGTTGCTTTGGTGTAGATCTCAATATTGGCCATCACTTAACTCCTTATTTACCGCGCACTAAAGGAAGATTCTCCCCGCTCCAGCCGGAGATGCCTTCTTTCAGCACCGTTACGTTTTCAAAGCCTGCTTTATGCAGTGCGCTGGCAGATTCCTGCGCCTGCATGCCAGTGCCGTCAACAACAATAATCGGCTGGGCTTTATGCTTCTCCAGCTCACCAATGTTGTTCGCTTTAATTTCCGCGGGCAGCAGGTTGATAGCACCTGCGATGTGGCCCTTGCGGAAATCGTCGCGCTGACGCAGATCGACAACCACGGCGTCCTCTTTGTTGATCAGACGTGTCGCTTCACCGCGGGTGATCACCTTAATTTTAGACGTCAGTCCCTTAAATGTGGTGAACAGTACAGCGACCAGCAGGCCAATCCACGCGATGCTCAGAACCGGGTGGCGGCTAACGAATTGCATAATTTCTTGCATGGGGGGTAACAACTCCCGACTAAGTGATTAAAAAAACCAGGACAGGAGTATACCTGTGCGCTGTGGCAAATACAGCCAGCGACATAAAGCTAATCTATTTTCTGCGGCATGCCACGTAAAAAAAGCCTCAAAATGGCCTGAGAACAGCCTTGCCCCCGCGCTTTCTTTGATCTTCTGCGGCTATTTTATCGATTCAGCTGTAGTAAAATTACGCAAATTTTTTGTCTCTTGAGCATGAGGTTGTCGCAATGTCGGTTTCTAAAAAACCTATGGTACTGGTGATTCTGGATGGCTATGGCTACCGTGAAGATCAACAGGATAACGCCATTTTCAACGCCAAAACCCCGGTTATGGATGCGCTATGGGCAAAACGTCCCCACACCCTGATTGATGCGTCTGGCCTGGAAGTGGGTCTGCCGGATCGTCAGATGGGCAACTCTGAAGTGGGTCACGTTAACCTGGGTGCGGGCCGTATCGTTTATCAGGACCTGACGCGCCTGGACGTTGAAATCAAAGAACGTACATTCTTTGCCAACCCAACGCTCACCGGAGCGGTTGATAAAGCCGTTGCCGCAGGCAAGGCCGTTCACATTATGGGTCTGCTCTCTGCGGGCGGCGTTCACAGCCACGAAGATCACATCATGGCGATGGTAGAACTGGCCGCCGAGCGCGGTGCGGAAAAAATCTATCTGCACGCCTTCCTGGATGGTCGCGATACGCCGCCACGCAGCGCAAAAGGTTCTCTTAAAGCGTTTGAAAATAAATTTGCCGCACTGGGCAAAGGCCGCGTGGCGTCCATCGTTGGCCGTTACTATGCCATGGACCGTGACAACCGCTGGGACCGCGTTGAGCAAGCCTATGATCTGCTGACCCTGGCAAAAGGTGAGTTCCAGTTCCCGACCGCCGTTGAAGGCCTGGAAGCGGCTTACGCGCGTGATGAAAACGACGAATTTGTGAAGGCAACCGTGATCCGCGCTGAAGGCCAGGCCGATGCCGCCATGGAAGATGGCGATGCGCTGATCTTCATGAACTTCCGTGCTGACCGCGCGCGCGAAATCACCCGCGCCTTCGTCAACAGCGATTTCGACGGTTTCGCCCGTAAGAAAGTGGCGAAGATCGATTTCATCCAGTTGACTGAGTATGCAGCGGATATCAAAGCCCCATGCGCGTATCCACCCGCTTCCCTGGAAAATACCTTCGGCGAGTGGATGGCGAAAAACGATAAAACGCAGTTGCGCATCTCCGAAACTGAGAAGTATGCGCACGTGACCTTCTTCTTTAACGGCGGCGTAGAAGAGCCGTTTAAAGGCGAAGACCGCATCCTGATTAACTCGCCGAAAGTCGCCACTTACGATCTCCAGCCAGAAATGAGCTCTGCGGAGCTGACCGAAAAACTGGTGGCCGCGATCGAAAGCGGTAAATACGACACCATCATCTGTAACTATCCGAATGGCGACATGGTGGGCCACACCGGCGTGATGGAAGCAGCCGTTAAAGCTGTTGAAGCGCTGGACCACTGCGTTGAGCAGGTCGCAAAAGCGGTTGAATCCGTGGGCGGCCAGCTGCTGATCACCGCTGACCACGGTAACGCAGAACAGATGCGTGATCCGGCAACCGGTCAGGCGCATACCGCCCATACCAACCTGCCTGTTCCACTGATTTATGTAGGTGATAAATCAGTGAAAGCTGTGGAAGGCGGCAAGCTTTCCGACATCGCGCCAACCATGTTGTCGCTGATGGGTATGGAAATCCCTGAAGAGATGACTGGCAAGCCGCTGTTCATCGTGGAATAATCGCTCCCCATGAGGGGAAAGGCGATTTTTTCAATCACATGGGTCGTGAAGCCGCTTCGGTTATCAGTCAGACCTCTGCTTTGCGCCAGCGCACTCAGCGCTGGCGTATTGCTGTGCGCCGCATCCGCCCACGCGGATGACCGCGATCAGCTTAAATCCATTCAGGCCGATATCGCCGCCAAAGAGCGTGCGGTACGTCAGCAGCAACAGCAGCGCGCCACCCTGCTCGCCCAGCTTAAAAAGCAGGAAGAGGCCATTTCCGCCGCCGCGCGTAAGCTGCGTGAAACACAAAACACCCTTGCCCAGCTCAATAAGCAAATCGATGAAATGAACGCGTCGATTGCGAAACTGGAGCGTCAGCGCGATGCCCAGGAGCGGAACCTTGCTGCACAGCTTGATGCTGCTTTCCGTCAGGGTGAGCACACAGGCCTTCAGCTGATCCTCAGCGGTGAAGAGAGCCAGCGTGGTCAGCGTTTACAGGCCTATTTCGGCTATCTAAACCAGGCGCGTCAGGAGACCATTGCGCAGCTGAAACAGACGCGCGAAGAAGTCACCACGCAAAAAGCCGAGCTGGAAGAGAAGCAGAGCCAGCAGCAAACGCTGCTCTACGATCAGCAGGCGCAGCAGGAGAAGCTTGAGCAGGCGCGCAATGAGCGTAAGAAGACGCTCGCCGGGCTGGAGTCCTCTATCCAGGCAGGACAAAGCCAGCTGAGCGAAATGCGCGCCAACGAATCCAGACTGCGTAACAGCATTGCCCGGGCAGAAGCCGCGGCCAAAGCGCGCGCCGAAAAAGAAGCGCGTGAAGCGCAGGCGGTGCGTAATAAGCAGCAGGAAGCCTCCCGGAAAGGCACCACCTACAAACCGACTGAAAATGAACGTTCCCTGATGTCGCGTACCGGCGGCCTCGGCTCCCCGCGTGGTCAGGCTTACTGGCCCGTTCGCGGTACGATCCTGCATCGCTATGGCGAACAGTTGCAGGGTGAGCTACGTTGGAAGGGGATCGTTATCGGTGCGTCTGAAGGTAGCGAAGTGAAAGCCATCGCCGATGGCCGCGTGATCCTGGCCGACTGGCTACAGGGTTATGGGCTCGTGGTGGTGGTTGAACACGGTAAAGGCGACATGAGTCTTTACGGCTACAACCAGAGCGCGCTGGTCAGCGTTGGCACCCAGGTGCGCGCGGGTCAACCCATTGCCCTTGTGGGCAGCAGTGGCGGTCAGGGCCGCCCGTCACTCTATTTCGAAATTCGTCGTCAGGGTCAGGCGGTCAATCCACAGCCGTGGTTGGGAAGATAGGTTTTGCTTCAATTTCGTCGAATTGTTGTTTCCGTAGTCAGCGCACTGGCGCTGGCTGCACCGGTTTATGCAGGCAAACTCGCGATTGTGATTGATGACTTCGGTTATCGACCACACTATGAAAATCAGGTGCTGGCGATGCCGCCAGCCATCTCTGTCGCCGTCCTGCCTAATGCGCCTCACGCGCATGAAATGGCGACCAAAGCGCACAATGGCGGCCATCAGGTCCTCATCCATCTGCCGATGGCCCCCCTCAGCAAGCAGCCGTTGGAAAAAGATACCCTGCGCCCGGACATGAGCAGCGACGAGATCGATCGCATCATCCGCGATGCGTACAATAAAGTGCCGTATGCCGTGGGTCTGAATAACCATATGGGCAGCGCGATGACCTCCAGCCTGTACGGTATGCTGAAAGTGATGCAGGCGCTGGAGCGTTACAATCTCTATTTCCTCGACAGCATGACCATCGGCAACAGCCAGGCGATGCGTGCCGCTCAGGGGACGGGTGTAAAAGTCATCAAGCGCAAAGTATTCCTGGACGACTCCCAGAACGAAGCGGATATCCGCGTGCAGTTCAACCGCGCGGTACAGCTGGCGCGCCGTAACGGTTCGGCGATTGCCATTGGGCATCCGCATCCGTCTACTGTTCGCGTTTTGCAGCAAATGTTGCCGGGCTTACCCGCCGATATTACGCTGGTGCGTCCGAGCGATCTGCTCAATGAACCTCAGGTGGATACTTCTCGTCCGGGTAGCGCGCAACCACCCGCAACGCAGCCGCGTAATCCATTCCGCGGCGTGAAGAACTGCACGCTGAAACAGCCGCCTGAACCGGTCTATGCAACCCGCTTCTTCTCGGTGATTGGCGAAAGCATCAGCAGCAGTACACTGGTTAAATACGTCCAGCAACAGTGGCAGGGTTGGGGAAAAAAAGCCTGATCGGCTAACGCCTATTCTGCCAGATAAGAGTCCGACTGCTCTTTTGCAACGGACTCTCTCTTTTCCCGATCCTGATACCAGGCCTTGAAATACTTCAAAAAACTGTACGCCGTGGCATAAAACCCTGTCACCACACCTACTTTGCCCTGACGCCACGCACCGCTAAACAGATACCATTTGAAAAATGCGCCAATAGCGCTGATCGCGCCGCGACCAAGAGAGGGACGTATCGTCTGATATTGAACCAGGCGAGTGGTATATCCGTTTAATTTATTAAAAAGTTCATGCAGCGAATAAAACGTATCATGTCTGACATAACCTGGAATACGTTCAGAACGGAGAAAACCTTCAACCTGATCGTCTACTGGCCGGTTATTAAATCGCGACTGCGTACGGTTAAAAAGACGCACCGGATAATCCGGTGATGAGACGGGATAAATCGTTCGGACATTTTCTCCCAAAACAAACCAGTGACGACATATCCGCCACGCCATATCCGGTTCGGGTTCATCGCCCCTTTTTAATTTTAAAATAGCATCAACGGTTTCTTGATCGAGTATTTCGTCACTGTCCATGCACAGCACCCAGTCGTTGTGCGCATGGGATACGGCATGGTTCATCTGCTCGCCGTGCCAGCTATATTTTTTGAATATGGGCGACAATCCATAACTCTGGCAAATATATATCGTCGAGTCTGTACTTCCGGAATCCACTATAACGAATTCATCTGCTATTTTTAAAAGAGGAGGAATAACATCGTGCAACGTTCTTTCGGAGTTAAACGTTAATAAGCAGACCGTTATTTTAAACATATTTTCACTCTCTCAATAACAACATAAAATTTTTGCACTCATACTATCGAATTGAGAAGAGGCGATTAAAGTCTTAAAACGCACTTTTAAAATAAGCGTGTTTAAAACCTTTGCTTATAAAAAGGCAAATGAATACAAAAAATCTATTTTATTTCAGTAAATTCTTTATAATGCGGTTAGATGAAGGGTAGCATACGGATTCAGACATGCCGCAAAAACGTAAAATCCTCCTCCTGGACACGGGCAAAGAATGGGGGGGAGGTACCAACAGTATGCTTGAGCTTCTGAAGCGAATCAACCGCGACAAATTCGACATTACCTGTTGTTTTTACAGGGATTATAGTCGTGCTGAAGGTCAAACGATTGGCCAGGTGCTCAATAGCATTGGGATCCCGCTACTCGTTATCCCTCAACGTAAGCAACCGGCATGGGCAAAACTACTGAAAGAAGCGGGACGTGGTCTGCTGTTTTTCTCGCGTTCAGCGCGCAAAGCTTTTACGCGGCATATCGATACCCTGTGGCGCATTCGCCCCAACGTCAGCAAGATCGAGACCATTTTCAGGGAAGGTGGATTCGATACGCTGTATATGAACAACCAGCCAGGCTCTAACGAAGAAGGGTATCTGGCGGGCGCAAACCTGCATGCGCGGATAATCCAGCACTGCCGGATTGAACCGGTGCTGACCCCGCCGCTGGTGAAGTTGGTCAATGCGCATGCCACAAAAATCATCGCCGTCTCGCACGGCGTTGAACGCGTGTTACTTCAGCATGGCGTCCGGCCAGCGCTGTGTACCACGGTCAACAATGCTATCGACATCCACCAGCCTTTGCCCGACCGACGCGCGATGCGCCAGCGCCTGAACATTGATGACGACACGTTTGTGTTCGGCAGCATTGGCTCGCTAATCCCTCGCAAAGCCAACCACCATACGCTGGAGGCGCTGGCACAGTTCAGCCAGAGGCACCCGCAGGCAAAATGGAAGATGGTGCTGGTCGGTGAAGGGGCGGAGCGCGGCGCACTGGCGGCACAGGCTGACGCGCTGGGTATTGCTGAGCACGTCATTTTTACCGGTTTCCAGAACACGCCTTTTGACTATCTCGCCACCTTTGACGCATTTATTCTGGCCTCGAAGAGCGAAGGCCTGCCGCGCGTCGTGCTGGAGGCAATGCTGCTGAATATTCCCGTGATTGGTTCAAAGGTGACCGGCACGGCAGAATTGATCGATCATGAGTCGACCGGCCTGCTGTTTCCCTGGAGCGACGTGTCGCAACTTGCTCAACATCTGGATAATATCTGGCAGGATCCTGCTCTGCGCGCCCGGCTCGCCGCTGCCGCACACCAGAATGTCTGCAACATGTATGCCATTGAAAGCTATGTTAACGGTGTCGAGGCCGTTCTTGGCGCGCAATAACCAAACGAGAAGAACATGTTTAAATTCCTGAATGCTCGCTACCGCCACATTACCGGGCGTCATAACATTCCTTACGCTTCCCTTCCGGTCACGCGCGATCTCGTTGCGGTGGATTCCATTGTGATCCCGTGTACGGGCGCGGATTTCGTCGAAGAGGCGTTATTGTCAGCGACCTTTGCAGAGCGTTATGCCACCGACGTCAGCGAGATTGTTATCGTCAGCGATCAGCCTGAATCCGCTTTCGGCGAGCTGCCGCCAAAAACCCGCGTTGTTACCCTCACGCTTCCAAAACGTGAAGAAGGTTACCGCTATAAGCAGATCTACCTCAGTCGTCTGGTGAAGCTTAACGCTCCGTTGCAGGCGCGCGGTGAAGGTGTGCTGATGATCGACTCCGATCTCAACCTGCTTAAAATGCCAGAGATCAACATGGCGGATATGCACATCTACTCCAGCTTCCGTCAGGGCAAAATGATTGCCAAGCTGGACGGCGCGCCAGCGGAGAAAGTGCCGGCATATTACAAAGAAACGGTGCGTCCGTATCTGGTCGATCACGTTAACGGCGCGTTTCTTGCCGCCACCAAAAAGACCTGGCGCCGTATCTGCCCGCTGTGGCTGACGCTGTTCCAGGATACCTGGGAGCTGATGGACGACACGCAGCCGCCGACCGATCAGCTGCCGCTCGCTGCGCTGCTGGACATGCTGGATGTAAAAACGGTTAACCTGGGCGACTGGATGAACTGGCCGGTCTCCAAGAAGATCGGCGGTCAGGAAGCCGTTGTGCCGAAAGAGGTGATTGGCGCGCACGGTGGTTTCCCGCTTTCCGAATGGCAGAAGTATCTGGAATCGCCGGATAACAGGCTGCTGTTCAAAGGCCAGGATTACACCCGCAAGGTGCGTTACCTGACGGACGAAGAGAAAAAGAATCAGTAAAAAAAGGGGCCGCTGGCCCCTTTTTAATTACTTATCCCAGCTCAGGATCACTTTCCCTGACTGGCCGGACCGCATTGCGTCAAAGCCCTGCTGGAACTCATCGATGGAGAAACGGTGAGTGATAATCGGGGACAGATCCAGACCGGACTGGATCAGCGCGGCCATCTTGTACCAGGTTTCGAACATCTCACGGCCATAGATGCCCTTAATGAACAGCCCCTTGAAGATGACTTTGTTCCAGTCAATGGACATATCTGACGGTGGAATACCCAGCATCGCGATACGGCCACCGTGGTTCATGGTGTCGAGCATGGTGCGGAACGCCGGTGGCGCGCCGGACATCTCCAGACCCACGTCAAAGCCTTCGGTCATGCCCAGCTCTTCCATCACATCGGTCAGGCTCTCTTTCGAGACATCCACCGCGCGGGTGACGCCCATTTTGCGCGCCAACGACAGGCGGTATTCGTTCACGTCGGTGATCACCACGTTGCGCGCACCCACATGCTTCGCCACGGCTGCCGCCATAATGCCGATGGGGCCCGCGCCGGAAACCAGCACGTCTTCACCCACCAGGTCGAAGGAGAGCGCCGTGTGTACCGCGTTGCCGAACGGGTCGAAAATGGAGGCCAGATCGTCAGAGATATTGTCCGGGATTTTGAAGGCGTTAAACGCCGGGATCACCAGATATTCCGCGAAACAGCCCGGACGGTTCACGCCCACGCCGACGGTGTTGCGGCACAGGTGGGTACGCCCACCGCGACAGTTACGGCAGTGACCGCAGGTAATGTGGCCTTCACCGGAGACGCGATCGCCAATGTTGAAGCCTTTTACTTCCTGGCCGATACCCACCACTTCGCCGACATATTCGTGACCGACAACCATCGGTACCGGAATGGTTTTCTGTGACCACTGGTCCCAGTTGTAGATGTGAACGTCAGTACCGCAGATGGCGGTTTTACGAATTTTGATCAGCAGATCGTTATGACCGACTTCCGGCTCCGGCACGTCGGTCATCCAAATCCCTTCTTCCGCTTTCAGTTTGGATAACGCTTTCATCATACGTCCTCAGGCAATGACGCCCAGCTGTTTGCCGATGCGGGTAAAGGCTTCCACCGCACGTTCAATTTGTTCAGGCGAGTGCGCCGCAGACATCTGGGTGCGGATACGCGCCTGACCTTTTGGTACCACCGGGAAGAAGAACCCGGTCACGTAAATCCCTTCTTTCTGAAGCTCACGAGCAAATTTCTGCGCGACAACCGCGTCGCCCAGCATCACCGGAATGATCGCGTGATCGGCACCGGCCAGGGTGAATCCTGCGGCACTCATTTTTTCACGGAACAGGCGGGCGTTAGCCCACAGGCGGTCGCGCAGCTCAGCCCCGGATTCCACCATCTCCAGCACTTTAATGGAGGCAGCCACAATCGCCGGCGCCAGGGAGTTGGAGAACAAATACGGGCGGGAGCGCTGGCGCAGCCACTCGACCACCTCTTTACGCGCGGCAGTGTAGCCGCCAGACGCGCCGCCGAGCGCTTTGCCCAGCGTACCGGTGATGATATCCACGCGGCCCATTACGTCGCAGTATTCGTGGGAGCCACGACCGTTTTCGCCGACAAAACCGACCGCGTGAGAGTCATCCACCATCACCAGCGCGTCGTATTTATCCGCCAGATCGCACACGCCCTTCAGGTTGGCGATCACACCGTCCATGGAGAACACGCCGTCGGTGGCGATCAGGACGTGGCGAGCCCCCGCTTCACGGGCCTCTTTCAGGCGCGCTTCCAGCTCCACCATGTCGTTGTTGGCGTAGCGGAAACGCTTCGCTTTGCACAGGCGTACGCCGTCGATGATGGAGGCGTGGTTCAGGGCGTCGGAGATAATCGCGTCTTCTGCGCCGAGCAAGGTCTCAAACAGACCGCCGTTGGCGTCGAAGCAGGAGGAGTACAGAATCGCGTCTTCCATTCCGAGGAAGTTCGCCAGCTTTTGCTCAAGCTGCTTGTGGCTGTCCTGCGTACCGCAGATAAAGCGAACGGAGGCCATACCGAAACCGTGGGTGTCCATGCCGTTTTTCGCCGCGGCAATTAGCTCAGGGTGATTCGCAAGACCTAAATAGTTGTTCGCGCAAAAGTTGATCACATGGCTGCCGTCGGCAACGGTGATGTCCGCCTGCTGGGCAGACGTGATAATACGCTCTTCTTTGAACAACCCTTCCGCACGTGCGGTGTCGAGGTCGCTGTTTAACTGTTTGTAAAAATCACCACGCATTGCAATTCTCCAGACTCGGCAAATTTTGGCACATATTACCCAAACCAATAGTTCATGACGAGATGACGCAGTATCTCTTCTCGTTTTTGCAGCATAAATCACGCGTACCCCTGCTGCATATCGGTGAATGGCTGAAGCCTGAGCATTGTGATGATATGATAAAGAGATTAGCGTTCGGGATATTCCCCGACTCATACTTCAAAGGTTACAGTTATGATCATCGTTACTGGCGGCGCGGGCTTTATCGGCAGCAATATTGTTAAGGCCCTCAATGACAAAGGCATCACCGACATTCTGGTGGTGGACAACCTGAAAGACGGCACCAAGTTCGTGAACCTGGTGGATCTGAACATCGCTGACTACATGGATAAAGAAGACTTCCTTATCCAGATTATGGCGGGTGAAGAGTTCGGCGAGATCGAAGCCATCTTCCACGAAGGTGCTTGCTCCTCCACCACCGAGTGGGACGGCAAGTACATGATGGATAACAACTATCAGTACTCCAAAGAGCTCCTGCACTACTGCCTGGAGCGTGAAATTCCGTTCCTGTACGCCTCTTCCGCGGCAACTTACGGTGGGCGCACTTCAGATTTCATCGAATCCCGCGAATATGAGCAGCCGCTGAACGTTTACGGTTACTCCAAATTCCTGTTTGATGAGTACGTACGTCAGATCCTGCCAGAAGCGAACTCGCAGATTGTCGGCTTCCGCTACTTCAACGTCTACGGGCCGCGCGAAGGCCACAAAGGCAGCATGGCGAGCGTGGCGTTCCACCTGAACACCCAATTAAATAACGGCGAAAGCCCGAAACTGTTCGAAGGCAGCGACGGCTTCAAGCGTGACTTCGTCTACGTGGGCGATGTGGCGGCAGTAAACCTGTGGTTCCTGGAAAATGGCGTGTCCGGCATTTTCAACCTGGGCACTGGCCGCGCGGAATCCTTCCAGGCGGTGGCAGACGCGACGCTGGCGTACCATAAGAAAGGCAGCATCGAGTACATTCCGTTCCCGGATAAGCTGAAAGGCCGCTACCAGGCATTCACCCAGGCGGACCTGACTAACCTGCGCGCCGCAGGCTACGACAAGCCGTTCAAGACCGTTGCCGAAGGCGTAACGGAATATATGGCCTGGCTGAACCGCGACGCATAAGCATGAAAATTCTGGTGATCGGCCCGTCATGGGTGGGCGACATGATGATGTCGCAAAGTCTCTATCGCACGCTCAAGGCGCGTTATCCCCAGGCGATAATCGACGTGATGGCACCCGCATGGTGCCGTCCGCTGTTATCGCGTATGCCGGAAGTGAACGAGGCGATCCCGATGCCGCTCGGACACGGCGCGCTGGAAATCGGTGAACGCCGCAAACTCGGCCACAGCCTGCGCGAGAAACGCTATGACCGCGCGTACGTGCTGCCTAACTCCTTCAAATCCGCCCTTGTGCCCTTCTTTGCGGGCATCCCGCACCGTACCGGCTGGCGCGGTGAAATGCGCTACGGCCTGCTGAACGACGCCCGGGTGCTGGATAAAGAGGCCTGGCCGCTGATGGTGGAGCGCTACGTGGCGCTGGCCTACGACAAAGGCGTAATGCGCAGCGCGAAAGATCTGCCGCAGCCGCTGCTGTGGCCGCAACTCCAGGTAAGCGATGGGGAGAAATCCCACACCTGCAACGCATTTGGCATTTCGTCCGAACGCCCGATGATTGGGTTCTGCCCTGGCGCAGAATTCGGTCCGGCAAAACGCTGGCCGCACTATCACTATGCAGAGCTGGCGAAACAGCTTATCGATGAAGGCTATCAGATTGTGCTGTTTGGCTCGGCGAAAGATCATGAGGCGGGCAATGAAATTCTCGCCACGCTGAGCACCGAGCAACAGGCATGGTGCCGCAACCTGGCCGGGGAAACGCAGCTCGAGCAGGCGGTTATCCTCATTGCCGCCTGTAAGGCCGTGGTCAGTAACGACTCTGGCCTGATGCACGTCGCCGCCGCGCTGGACCGCCCGCTGGTCGCGCTGTATGGCCCAAGCAGCCCGGACTTCACGCCGCCGCTGTCGCACAAGGCGCGCGTGATCCGTTTGATCACCGGCTACCACAAGGTGCGCAAAGGCGATGCCGCAGAAGGTTACCATCAGAGCCTGATCGACATTACCCCGCAGCGTGTTCTCGAAGAACTCAACGCACTGCTGTTGAGTGAAGAAGGATAACGGATGCGGGTATTGATCGTTAAAACCTCCTCAATGGGTGATGTTCTGCATACGCTGCCGTCGCTGACGGACGCCATGCGGGCCATTCCCGGCATCCGTTTTGACTGGGTGGTGGAAGAAGGCTTCGCGCAGATCCCCACCTGGCATGAAGCGGTTGATCGCGTGATCCCGGTGGCCATTCGCCGCTGGCGCAAAGCGTGGTTCTCCGCACCGATTAAAGCCGAACGCAAAGCCTTCCGCGAAGCGGTGCAGGTCCGGCGTTACGACGCGATCGTCGACGCCCAGGGGCTGGTGAAAAGCGCCGCGCTGGTCACGCGTCTGGCGCACGGCGTAAAGCACGGCATGGACTGGCAAACCGCCCGCGAACCGCTGGCGAGCCTGTTCTATAATCGTCGCCACCATATTGCGAAGCAGCAGCACGCCGTGGAACGTACCCGCGAGCTGTTCGCTAAGAGTCTCGGCTATGCAAAACCCGACCTCCAGGGTGACTACGCCATCGCACAGCATTTTCTGCGCGAAACGGACAAGGATAGCGTGCCCTATCTGGTCTTCCTGCATGCCACAACGCGCGACGATAAGCACTGGCCGGAAACGCACTGGAGAAGGCTGATTGAACTAATGCAACCTTGCGGTATCCATATTAAACTCCCGTGGGGCGCTGAACATGAGCGGCAGCGAGCGGAACGTCTGGCAGCAGGTTTTTCCCACGTCGAGGTGTTACCCAAACTCACGCTGGCGCAGGTTGCCGCACAGCTGGCGGGCGCTAACGCCGTCGTTTCTGTGGATACAGGGTTAAGCCATTTAACCGCCGCACTGGATCGTCCTAATATCACGATTTTCGGCCCGACCGATCCGGGGTTGATCGGGGGTTACGGTAAAAACCAGCATCAGATGGTTAGCCCTACGCAACAAACGAAGGATATTAGCGCAGATGCTATTTTTTCATTTTTACAGGGCAGCCATCGGCTTTCCAACAGGGATATTTAACCCATGAGTTATGTATTTCTGCTGATTTTACTCTTTCCGGTGAAACTCATCCGGAAGCTGTTTCGAAAAGACACGGGCAAGAACCTTGTCATTCAGACAGCCAAAATCGGTGACTTTATTAATGCGACGCCTCTTCTGGCATATCTGCAAAAAAGCGATGTGTTGATCAGTCGCAGCGTTGGCGCGCTGGCGAAGCATGATGAGACTATTGAGCAGATCTATTTTATTGAGCAGCATAAGCGCAACCTGTGGCGTAAACTGTGCTTCGCGTGCAGGATCATGAACCGCTACGACAACGTCTACCTGCTACAGCCCAACAGCGTGAACCTCTTTTTTGCCGCCGTCTGCAATGCCAAAAACAAACAATTTTTAAGCATTTACACGCGCAGGTGGTATCACGGGATTTTCTATCTCGCAGCCGACGGCACCGTTGAGCATGGCAAAAAAACGCTTTCGGTGACGAACTACCTGAAACTGGCCGACCGCTCGCTCACGTGGCAAGACTCTCCCAAGCACGCCACAAAGCCACTCTTCAAGCCGACGACCTGGCCGGCCATTCTTGATAAACCTGGCGTTATCCGCATCGGCATCAGTATTGCGGCGGGCAATAAAGCCAAAACCGTCCCTCCGGTTATCTGGAAGCGGATTGTTGATCAACTTGCTGATTTACCCTGCGAGTTTTATGTCTTCGGCGCGCCAAACGAACAGTCGTGGATGGACGATATCACCCGTCTTTACGGTGACATCCCCAATTTTATCAATCTTATTGGCAAAATTTCGCTGGAAGAGCTTCCCTGGGCCATTTCTAAGATGGACTGCTATATCGCGTCTGACTCGGGGAATGTCTACATCGCAGACGCCGTCGGCGTGCCGGTGGTCCTGCTGTTTGGACCGTGTTGTCACTATGAACAGCGTCCGCTTGGCAATGTGATGCTGATCGGGAATGACGATAACATTTGTTCTTATGTGTTTGAAACGCGCTATTACTTCCCGCAAGAACGGGAAGCGCTATTCTCTGTCACTGACTCCGCGTTACACGATCTTCAGCAGTTTATCCGTACATTACCAAAAGCCCGCTCACTGGCTAGCGCTACCGACGCTCAAGGAAACTAATTTTTATGGCTTTTTTAAGCGTCATTATTGCTGCGCATAACGCTGAAGCTACGCTGCACGCCACGCTTTCAAGCCTGCTGGCAGCAACCGATCAGGATACTGAAGTCATTATTTTCAATGACAGTTCTGAGGATGCCACGCAGGCAATAATTGAAGAGTGGTCGCCGAAATTTCCTCAGATCATAACGCGCACCGTGAACTTTCGTAACGTAGGCCGGGTAAGAAACAGCGCTGTCGCGCTGGCATCGGGTGAGTATATTACGATGCTCGACAGTGACGATTGCTTAAAGCCGGGCAGCCTCAGGGACGCAATGGCCTACCTGAAAGCGCAACGTCCGGATATGTTACTGACACGTTTGCTTGAGATTCGCGATCCCCGGAGAATGACTTCAGACTGGCAGGGATTTAATCCTGTGCCATTGTCACAACATGAAGCAATTGCTCGTTTCTTACGTCATAAAGACTTTCAGGCACATCTCATTGGCCAGTTTATTCATCGTAGTCTTTACGAGAAAAATCCCATACCTCCGATGTTATGTTATGAGGATTTCGCTGTCTTCCCGGGAATGTTGATGCAATCGAGCAAAATAGCCTATCAACGCCAGGGGCATTATTATTACATCAAGCGTCGCGACAGTTTGTCGAGCAGTCTGGACGCCAGCAAAATTTCAACGCTTGTCGAATGCACGTTACAGATGGAAAGAACATTTCCGTCACGCTACAAACATCTCGTCAATTGCCACTGGTTTGATATTTACAGCAACCATCGGTCCTGTCTGACAGACCAACAATTGCAGCTCGTGAAACAACGCGTAAAGACCATGTATACATTGTCTTTTTTCATGTCCACCGATGTTCGTTTTAGCTACAAAAAAAGGGTTATTGAGGCGTTATGGAAAAAATAAAACCACGGCTATATCAACTGACGATCGCTTTAAGCCTCATCTCCTTGATACTGGCTTTAGTCAGTTCTGGGAAGCAAAGAGAGTTTTTCTATATCGCTATTTACGTCAGTATTATTGGCCTGGCTTTCGAATATAAAAAAATCACTTTGCGACCTTTTACTATAGCGCTGCCCATTCTGCTGATTGGGTTACTTAACCTCGGCTGGTACTTACTCTATGAGTATCATAACGAGGGCCTCAACCTTTACAGCGACTACCTCGGTGCCAGCAAAAAGTTAATTTTAGCGAGTGTCCTGATTTTCTATATCGACCGCTTTAAGTTTTATATCGATAAGGATACCTTCAGGAAATTCTTCTTCTTCGCAACGGCCCTGGGGTTTGTGCTCGCCACAGGGTATGGCTTGTGGCAGGCCTCGCAAGGTATGACTCGCGTTGAGATGGCAATTAACCGTGCCACCGTTTCAGCCTATGTTTATTCTGTCCTGTCACTGGCTTTCGTATACAGTCTTTACCTTCAACAGAACGTGAAGCTGTATGTTGTTGCGGGCTTCACTATATTAATCTCTTACTTCGTCATACTGTTGACGGGGACCCGCGCTGCGATGGGTTTATATCTGCTTCTGGCAATTGTGCTCACGCTTTATCATTTCAGAAAGATTCATCTTAAATCAGCCCTCATCTTTTTATGCATTGTTGCAGGCGTTGTAATCGTTAGCTACAAACCATTGATTTCGCCAAAAATACAACAAACCCAACGTGAGGTTGAACGTTATCAACAAGGTTTTGACCGCACCTCACTCGGCGCACGTTTTTCGATGTGGACTATCGGGATCGAGAATGGTCTTGCCCATCCGTTAGGGCAATCGCTGGAAGAGCGTGAAGCGTGGACCCGACACTACATTAAAGACGGCCATCCTCACCTTGGCAGTGCACTCGAATACATCAAAGTCCACCTGCATAATGAATTTATTGAGAAATACTCTTTGCAGGGGATCCCCGGCGTAGCGGTAATGCTCTTTTTCTTCGTTTCGATGATTGTGTATGCCCTACGAAACAGAAACGCACTGCTGCTGACGTCGATGCTTCTTTTGCTTTTGTATGGACTGACAGATGTCATACTGCTCAGTTCAGAAGCCTTAATCTTCTTTATGATTTTGTTTGCGCTAAGTACACCTTTCTCACAAACAAAACAGCAATAACAAATATGCCCGCCTGGCGGGCATAACTATTTTTTGTACTGGTAAAACTCCGCCAGCGTCATCCCCACGGTCTTATCTGATAACCAAGTAAAGAGCTGCTCCAGATCCTGATACAGCCCCTCAATCGCGGCCTCGTCTTTAAAAGTAGGGCTCCCGCCAGGCATAAATTCCGACGAATGCAGCATGAATTCCACGTAGTCATTCCCCTGAGCCAGGCACTGCTGCGCAACCTTAATCATCTCCGCCGCATTTCCTCCGGACGGACGTAACCAGTTAACTGACGGAGAACGGTATTTACCGCGCAGACGATCATAACCCTGCTTCAGGGAATTCAGCCATGCCGGGTATTTATACTGGATGCTCATCGGCACTTCGAGGAGAGGGCTGTTTCCCGGCCGGGAAATGTCGTCTACGTCCAAAAAGTAGGCACGATCGGGAAAATGCTGGTAATTCGTTCCGCCATTACCCTGCGGGGCACCTTTCGCGTTGCGCCAGTTCACGCGCGGCGTAACGGAACAATCTACCTGATACCCCAGCTCAATCAGCAACTGGGCGTAACGGCTGTCGAATGCCCAGCGCCCGGCGCGATGGCTGAGCATTTTTGTCTGGAAAGTCTCTTCCAGTAAGCGGGTCATGAAGAGCACTTTCTCACGCATGACCTCGTCTGAAAACTCAATCAGATAAGGCTGCCAGCGCCAGTCATCACCGGTCAGATCGTGTTCCGGAGGGCTATTCCAGGCATGGAGATGCATTCCCACCTCACCCTGGCCGCGGGCTATGACCTCTTTCGCGAACTCAATGAATACCGGTTCGACTGCCATCTCGTAGTTGGTCAGCCAGACGGGCTTAAAGCCGAAACGTTCACAAAGCGCCTGAAACCGCGCCAGGTAGCGCGCGTTTTCCGTTTTGATCACCCGGTGGTTCTGCCAGAGATTATCCCCTTCGGTATCGATCGTGATGATAAACGCTGGTTTTTTCATAATGAGCCCGCAAGACAAAGTAGTTAGCGCTATGTTACGCACGCCCGAAAGCAGGAGTAAACCCTTCCAGGGAAATTCCTGACATTATGGAGAAAGAGTGCAAGTCGTTACCAGGTCTATTAGAATTGCCAATAGTACAACGCCGATAAGATGATGATGAATAACTTACCTGACACGCCTGATTTGCGCATTTTACTGATCAAACTTCGCCATCATGGTGACATGTTACTCACCACCCCCGTCATCAATTCATTACGCCAGAAATGGCCTGACGCCCAAATCGACGTGCTTCTCTATGAAGAGACGCGAGACATGCTCGCCGCGCATCCGGCAATCGGGACGATCTATGGTATCGATCGTAAATGGAAGCAGCTGGGGACGCTGAAGCACCTGCAAAAAGAGTGGCAGTTGCTTCGTGCTTTACGCGCTCAGCATTATCATCTGGTGATCAATCTTGCCGATCAGTGGCGCAGCGCGATTGTTACCCGCTTCACCGGTGCACCGGTTCGGCTCGGGTTCGCTTTTAACAAGCGCAATAATGCCTTCTGGCGTTTTTGTCACAGTGAACTGGTCTCGGTCGCCAGCCATCAGTCGTTGCACACCGTTGAACAAAATCTCTCCATACTGTCAGCGCTGCCGGTAATGGCCAACCCTACCGTGACCATGGCTTACAGCGCGGATGACTGGCGCCATGCTCACCAAAAGCTGTCGCAAAAGGGCGTGGGAGACCGCTACATCGTTATTCAACCCACTTCACGCTGGTTCTTTAAGTGCTGGGACGAAGGCAAAATGGCGCAAACTATCGCCGCGTTGCAGCAGGACGGCCACACTATCGTCCTTACGGCGGGACCGGACAAGAAAGAGCTGGCGATGATTGACCGCATTCTTGCAGCCTCCCCGCAGACGGGTGTTGTATCGCTGGCAGGGCAGTTAACCCTGCGCCAGCTGGCCTCGCTAATCGATCACGCGATCCTGTTCATTGGCGTTGACTCCGTACCCATGCACATGGCCGCCGCCCTTCAGACGCCCTGCGTGGCGCTGTTTGGCCCGTCAAAATTGACGTTCTGGTCGCCATGGCAGGTTAACGGAGAGGTCATCTGGGCAGGTAACTACGGCCCGCTTCCCAACCCTGACGCCATTGATACAAAAACGACGGAACGTTATCTCGACGCCATCCCCGTTGATGCTGTCGTCTCCGCCGCAAGGAGATACCTGCAATGAAGCTTCATCGTCTGGCCATTGTGCGCCAAAAATATCGTCCGGATGGAGGAGCAGAACGTTTTGTCTCCAGGGCACTTACCGCGCTGAGCAATCAAAATCTTGAGCTCAACGTCATCACCCGCGAGTGGCAGGGCGAAAAGCAGGACGACTGGCATATTCATATTTGCGATCCACGAAAGTGGGGCCGCATCAGCCGTGAGCGCGGCTTTGCACACGCCGCGCGCGCGCTGTGGCAGCAACAGCAGTTTGATATTGTCCAGAGCCACGAACGTATTCCGGGCTGCGATATTTACCGCGCCGGGGATGGTGTACATCGACGCTGGCTGCTACAGCGTACGCGTATTCTCCCCGCCTGGCGCGCGAAGCTGCTTATGCACGATCGCTATCACCGCTACGTGATGCACGCAGAACGTGAAATGTACCAGGCTCCCGAGTTGAAAGCCGTTATCTGTAATGCGGAGATGATCAAGCGCGAAATCGTCGAAGACTTTGATATTGACGCAAAAAAGATACATGTGATTTATAATTCAATAGATTCCAGCCGCTTCGTTCCGGCAGAAGAGAGGCAACGCGCTGTACTGCGTCAGCAATTTGGCTTACCCGCTGATGCCGTCATTTTCTGCTTCGTGGGTTCAGGGTTTGAACGCAAGGGGCTGGCAAGCGCTATTCGGGCTATAGCAGGAACCTCGGCGTGGCTGGTTGTGGTCGGTCAGGATAAAGCGGAAAGCCGTTATCGCGACCTCGCCCGTTCATTAGGCTGTGAGGGGCAAATCCGTTTCCTGGGGATGCAAAAAGAGACGCTGCCGTTTTATCAGCTTTCTGATGGTTTACTGCTGCCGACGCTGTATGATCCTTTCCCTAACGTCATACTTGAAGCAATGGCCTGTGGATTGCCCGTCATTACGTCAGAGAGTTGCGGTGGTTCAGAATTTATTGAGCAAGGCCAGAACGGGTTTTACTGTGATGCACTTGATATCCACACATTGAAGGAGGCCGTCATGTCCATCCCTTCACTGGAAAAAAATAACAATATGGGGCTTGCGGCGCGTGAACGCGTCAGAGAAGCAACCCCTGAAAAACTATCAAGTCAGCTTATTTCGCTTTATCAAAAATTACTGGATTAATAATGCGCATCCTAATGATTATTGATGGTTTACCCGGTGGAGGAGCCGAAAAAACGGTTCTCACCCTCTCCAGCGGACTGACAGAACTGGGGCATCAGGTCACCCTTTTCTCCTTACGGAAGGTGTGCGACTACGCCATTCCGGAAGGCATCGATTTTCAGGTTGTGCAGGATACCTGTAAAAAACCTTGGCGGAAGCTGACCGAGATCCCGCGTCGCGCCCGTTTGCTGGATCGCGCCATCGAGCAGGCAGAACGCAGCGGTAAATTTGACGTCGTGTTCTCACATCTGCATAAAACCGACCGTATCGTGGCGCACAGCCGCGTGCTGGATCGGGATAAGGTCTGGTTCTGCGTACACGGGATGTTCTCCTTCTCCTATTTGCGCCATCGCAGCGGGCTTTCTCGCTGGTTTAAGCATTATAAAATCCGTCATACCTATGAAAACCGCAACGTGGTGGCGGTATCCGGCGCCGTGCTGCACGATCTGTCTGAAGTACTCGCGATCCCCCTGCGGCGCAAAGCAGTTATCCATAACCCCTTTGATATCCCTGAAATTCAGCGTCTGGCGGAAGCGTCCTTTGAGATGCAGGGGCAGGATTACATTATCCACGTTGGCCGTTTTCATGAACACAAACGTCACGACAGGCTGCTGCGGGCGTTCGCGCTGAGCAAGATCGACGCATCGCTGGTGTTGATGGGCAAAGGTTCTGACGCGAAAATAAATCAGCTCAAACAGCTTGCCGCTAAGCTGGGAATTGAAAACAAGATCGTCTTCCGCCCGTTCGAAACCAACCCCTACCCGTGGATCAAAGGGGCACGCCTTTTAGTGTTAAGTTCCGACTGCGAAGGTTTTGGTAATGTACTGGTAGAGTCCATTATCTGTCAGACCCCACCGGTGAGTACAAACTGCCCTGGCGGCCCTGCTGAGATCCTTACTGGCCCCCTGGCGCGTGGTCTGACAGCGTTAACCGACGAATCACTGGCGAAAACACTGGCAGAACTGTATGCCTCTCCGCCGGTTGTTGATCGCGAAACGATCGCATCGTTCGGTATCAACGCCATTTGCCAGCAATACATTGCTTTGGTCGACAACCAAAAATAATCAGGTTTCATATGCAAAATTCAGCGCCTTTATTAAGCGTGGTGGTGGCCGTTTATAACGGTGAAGCTTTTCTCGATCAGTTCTTTACCTGCCTTGTAAATCAACACATCGACAGTATGGAAGTCATCATCGTGAATGACGGTTCCACTGACCGCTCGATGCAGATTGTCGAAAAATGGCGCGAAAAGCTGCCACAGATGCAGGTTATTGAACAACCTAATCAGGGCGTGTCCATCGCGCGTAATACTGGCCTGGCCGTTGCGACCGGGCAGTATCTCTCTTTCCCGGATATTGATGATGTCTTCAAACCCGGCATGTACCAGCGTCTGCTGGATATGGCCGTCACGCAGAACCTGGATGTCGCCACCTGCAATGGCAACTACGTCTGGGAAAATAACAAAAAACCGTCTCGCCCTATCTTCCCTGAAGATAAGCTCGCCTCAACGGGCGTCATGAATGGCGCGGCATGGTTAAAAAAGGCGCTGGATTCACGTAAGTTCCTGCATGTGACCTGGCTGAATATCTATCGTCACGATTTTATTCGTCAGCACGGCTTTCGTTTCGAGCCAGGCCTGCGCCATCAGGATATCCCGTGGACGACTGAGGTACTGCTTGCCGCGGAACGCGTTCAGTACACCAGCGAACGCTTTTACGACTACTACATTCACTCCGCCTCGGTATCGCACACCCCGGATAATGACGACACGCTGATTCGCTCTGCGCGCCATTATATGAAGATCCTGAAGATGCTTGATGCCATTAACCAGCGCTACCCGGATAAAGTGAAAAATATCCCGGCCTGTTACTGGCAAATCGCTAAAGAGGGTCTGGGAATTATTCATACCTTCGACAACATGAAGGATGAGGCGAAGAAATCAATGATAATCAAAGAGTTCTTCGACACCGGGATCTGGAAGCTCATCTGGAAAAGTGCCAAAAGCCCGCGTTTGCGCTGGCGCCTGGGCCGGCGCTACTTCCGTTTAAAACGGTATCTGGCATAAGAGATAGCTTTAGCACGCTTAAATGCTTAGAATTTCCCGGCCGAAACTAAAAAAACGGATAATCGCTTGGAATTGTTGTATACCGCCCTGCTCTACATCATTCAGCCACTGGTGTGGCTGCGACTGTTGCTTCGTAGCCGTAAAGCGCCTGCGTACCGTAAACGCTGGGCCGAACGTTATGGCTACTGCCGCAATAAAGTGGCGCCGGACGGTATTCTGCTGCATTCCGTGTCAGTCGGGGAAACGCTGGCCGCCATTCCACTGGTGCGTGCCCTGCGCCACCGTTATCCGTCACTGCCCATCACCGTCACCACGATGACGCCAACCGGCTCAGAGCGCGTGATGTCTGCCTTCGGTAAAGACGTGCATCACGTCTACCTGCCGTACGATCTCCCCTGCGCCATGAACCGTTTCCTGAATACCGTGCGCCCTAAACTGGTGATCGTCATGGAAACCGAACTCTGGCCGAATATGATTTCCGCCCTGCATGCCCGTAAAATTCCTTTGGTTATCGCCAACGCGCGTCTGTCGGAACGCTCGGCGAAAGGGTACGGCAAGCTGGGTAAATTTATGCGTCGCCTGCTCAGCAAAATCACGCTGATCGCCGCGCAGAACGAAGAAGATGCCGCGCGCTTTATCGCCCTCGGCCTGAAGCGCAACCAGCTTGCGGTCACGGGTAGCCTGAAGTTCGATATTTCCGTCACCCCTGAACTCGCCGCCCGTGCGGTAACACTGCGTCGTCAGTGGGCGCCGCGTCGCCAGGTCTGGATTGCCACCAGCACCCATGATGGCGAAGAAGCCATTATTCTTCAGGCTCACCGCCAGCTGCTGGAAAAATTCCCTGATTTACTGCTGATTCTGGTTCCTCGCCATCCTGAGCGTTTTAAAGATGCCCGCGAGATGGTGCAAAAAGGCGGTTTCAGCTTCACCCTGCGCAGCAGCGGCGAAATCCCCTCTGGCAGCACGCAGGTGGTGATTGGCGATACGATGGGCGAACTGATGCTGCTGTACGGGATCGCCGATCTTGCTTTCGTTGGCGGAAGCCTGGTGGAGCGCGGTGGTCATAACCCGCTGGAGCCAGCAGCCCACGCCATCCCCGTACTGATGGGGCCACACACGTTTAACTTCAAAGATATCTGCGCGAAATTGCAGCAAGCCGATGGCTTAATCACCGTGACCGACGCGGATTCGGTGGTCAAAGAGGTCTCAACCCTTCTGACTGACGAAGATTACCGCCTGTGGTACGGTCGTCACGCCGTTGAAGTCCTGCATCAGAACCAGGGCGCACTGACCCGTCTGCTGCAACTTCTGCAACCTTACCTGCCGCAGCGGAGCCACTAATGTCAACGCGTCTGTCGGTCGTGATGATCGCCAAAAACGCCGCCGACCTGCTTCCGGATTGCCTGGCCTCTGTTGCCTGGGCTGACGAAATCGTCATTCTCGACTCCGGAAGTACGGACAATACGGCGGACGTTGCCCGTGCAGCCGGGGCAAAAGTCTTTACCGACACCGACTGGCAGGGCTACGGTATTCAGCGCCAGCGTGCGCAGGGTTACGCCACGGGTGATTACGTGTTGATGATCGATACCGATGAGCGCGTCACCCCGGAACTCCGACAGGCCATTCAAACGGTGCTTGCCGCGCCACAGCCCGGCGCGGTCTACAGTATCGCGCGTCGTAACTATTTCCTGGGCCGCTTTATGCGCCACAGCGGCTGGTACCCCGACCGCGTGATGCGCCTCTATGCGCGCGAGCGTTATCAGTACAACGACAACCTGGTCCATGAATCTCTGGCCTGCGATAGCGCTCAGGTCATCCCTCTGACGGGCGATCTGCTTCATCTGACCTGCCGCGATTTCGCCAGCTTCCAGCTCAAACAGCTGAACTATGCCACCGCCTGGGCACAGGAGCGGCATACGCGCGGCAAGAAGGCCACGCTGACCGGCATCTTCACCCACACGCTGGGCGCGTTTCTGAAAACGCTGCTGCTGCGTGGCGGCGTGCTGGACGGCAAACAGGGCTGGTTACTGGCCGTAGTGAATGCCCAGTATACTTTCAACAAATACACCGAGCTGTGGGCGCTGAACCGCGGCTACTCAGAGAAAACGTGAGCCATGAGCACAAAAGCGATTTATCCGGGTACCTTCGATCCGATCACTAACGGTCATCTTGATATCATCACCCGTGCGGCGTGTATGTTCGACAAGGTGATTCTGGCCATTGCCGCCAGCCCGAGCAAAAAGCCGATGTTCGACCTGAACGAACGCGTGCAGCTTGCCACCGATGCGATTTCGCATCTGTCGAATGTTGAGGTCGTCGGATTCAGCGACTTGATGGCAAATTTTGCCCGTGACCGGCAGGCCAATATCCTGATCCGCGGTCTTCGCGCGGTAGCAGACTTCGAATATGAGATGCAGCTGGCACACATGAACCGCCATCTGATGCCGGAGCTGGAGAGCGTATTCCTGATGCCCTCCAAAGAGTGGTCCTTCATCTCTTCCTCACTGGTGAAAGAGGTGGCGCGCCATCACGGGGACGTTACCCACTTCCTGCCGGTTAACGTCCACCAGGCGTTGATGGAAAAGCTAAAGTAACCCTACTTCTGGCACTGACGGCAGTAAAACGTGGCGCGCTGAGCGTGCTTCGTGGCAATAATCGGCGTCCCGCAGGCTCTGCACGGCTCACCCTTACGGCCATAAACCTGCAACTCCTGCGCAAAATAGCCCGGCTTCCCGTCGCTTTGCAGGAAATCCTTCAGCGTCGTCCCGCCCTGCTCAATTGAGCGCAGCAGTACCGCTTTAATTACTCTGACCAGCAGCTCGCACTCCTGCGCCGACAGCGAGGAGGCCAGCCGATCGGGATGGATCCCGGCGGCAAACAACGATTCGCTGGCATAGATATTTCCCACGCCCACCACCAGCTTGTTATCCATCAGCCAGGGTTTAATCGGGGTTTTCTTTTTCGCGCACTTCTCTTTGAGATAATCCGCGTTAAACGCCTCTGACAGCGGCTCAGGTCCGAGATGCGCCAGCACGTTGTGTCCTTCCAGCTCTTTGGTCCACAGCCATGCGCCAAAGCGACGCGGGTCGGTGTAACGCAGTACTTTGCCGTTACTCATCACCAGATCAACGTGGTCGTGCTTTTCCGCAGGCAACTCTTCGGTGAGGATGCGCAGGCTTCCCGACATGCCCAGATGGATAATGATCCAGCCGTCAGGCAGCTCCAGCAGCAGGTATTTCGCGCGGCGCTGCACGCTCAGGACGGGTTTGTCGCTTAACGCGTGGATCTCATCGGACACCGGCCAGCGCAGACGCCCGTTGCGAACGACAGCATGAAGAATAGTCGCGCCAACCAGATGGGGCTCAATGCCGCGGCGGCTGGTCTCTACCTCTGGTAATTCAGGCATGGTTCCTCCGTTGAGATGCAGAATGCAAAAAACCCCGCAGTTGCGGGGTTTTTCAATACAAGGAGACTAAAATTATTTGATTTTAGCTTCTTTGTACAGTACGTGCTGGCGTACAACTGGATCGAATTTTTTCAGTTCCAGTTTTTCCGGCTTAGTACGTTTGTTCTTCGTGGTGGTGTAGAAGTGACCTGTACCAGCAGAAGAAACCAGCTTGATTTTCTCGCGAATACCTTTAGCCATGATTTATTTCCTCTTTAAGTACTTAGTACTTTTCGCCACGGGCACGCAGTTCGGACAGAACTGTATCGATGCCTTTCTTATCGATTACACGCATACCTTTAGCAGATACGCGCAGGGTGACAAAACGCTTCTCGCTCTCAACCCAGAAACGGTGAGAGTGCAGGTTCGGCAGGAAACGGCGTTTAGTCGCGTTCAGTGCGTGGGAACGGTTGTTACCGGTCACCGGACGCTTGCCAGTAACTTGGCAGACTCGGGACATGTCTATTCTCCAAAAATCAAATTAGCTCGAGCTTCGTATGGGGTATCGGCGCCTCGTCAGGCTTTACAGCCCGGTCATCGCATAGTTCTATTGAACTCTCGATTGCCAGGCCCAAATGCCAAACCCGAGATTCTCAAAGGTGGCGTAGTATACGCTGACTCGGCGGTGTGCTCAAGTCCCGAACAGACAAAGATCCCGATGGATCGCGAGAAAAGGCCTAAATCCAGCCACGTTCGGCAAAAGAAATGTACTCTCCGCGGCCAATTATCAGATGGTCCAGCACACGAATGTCCATGAATTGACAGCATTTGATAATACGTTCGGTAATTGCTTTGTCAGCTCTGCTTGGTTCTGCACAGCCAGAGGGGTGATTATGCGCGAGGATCACGCCGGCTGCATTCACTTTTATCGCTTCCCGCACAATTTCACGCGGATGCACCTCAACATGGCTCAATGTTCCCGAAAAAAGGCGGGTATGTTTCAGTACCCGGTTTTTGTTATCGAGAAAGATCACCATAAAGATCTCCCGCTCCAGATCGGAGAGCTGGCTTTGCAGAAATTCGCGGGTCATATCGGGGGTGAGGATCGGGTCTTCTTCCTCCATACGCACGTTGTAAAATCGCCGGGCCAGCTCGGCAATGCCCCGTAACTGGGCATATTTCGCCACGCCAATGCCCTCAACGTGCGTAAACGCCTCCAGCTCAGCGGTCAGCAATCCATACAGTGAACCGAAATGGTCTATCAGTTCTTTCGCCAGCGTAAATACCGTTTTCCCCGGCGTGCCTGTGCGTAAAAAGAGCGCCAGCAGCTCGTCGTCCTTTAACAACGTGACGCCATGACGCAGCATTTTTTCACGCGGTAGCAGCAGTTCAGTCTCTTCCATGCCCGGCCTCCTTCTGTTTGCCATTATGCTGCCACAGGCAAATTCGGGGTTCGACGCTGGCATTTCGTTCTTGCGTAACGCCTCGCAAAGTGAATTAAGGACATCATCACCCCGTTTTAGGGATTGTGATAAAATGCCCGCTCTCTGGTGAAACCCAACAGGAAAGAATCATGATGAGCCTGGCCGGTAAAAAAATCGTTCTTGGCGTCAGCGGCGGTATTGCTGCCTATAAAACGCCAGACCTGGTGCGCCGTTTGCGCGAGCGCGGGGCCGACGTACGGGTCGCGATCACCGAAGGCGGCAAAACCTTTATCACCCCCCTGAGCCTGCAAGCCGTCTCGGGATACCCGGTATCCGACAGCCTGCTCGACCCGGCGGCCGAAGCCGCAATGGGCCACATTGAGCTGGGGAAATGGGCCGATCTGGTTATCCTTGCCCCCGCCACGGCAGATTTAATTGCCCGCGTGGCAGCCGGTATGGCGAACGATCTGGTAACGACCATTTGCCTCGCCACGCCTGCGCCCGTCGCGGTTGTGCCCGCAATGAACCAGCAGATGTACCGCAACGCCGCTACCCAGCATAATCTGGACACGCTGGCCTCGCGCGGCCTGCTGATTTGGGGACCGGACAGTGGCAGCCAGGCCTGCGGCGACGTTGGGCCAGGGCGTATGCTCGACCCATTGACGATTGTTGATATGGCCGCCGCCCATTTCTCGCCTGTCAACGATCTGCAACATCTCAACATCATGATTACCGCGGGCCCCACGCGCGAGCCGCTGGATCCGGTGCGTTACATCACCAACCACAGCTCCGGCAAAATGGGCTTTGCGATTGCTGCCGCGGCAGCCAAACGCGGCGCGAACGTCACGCTAGTGAGCGGCCCGGTGTCGCTTACCACCCCTGCGTTTGTGCAGCGTATTGATGTAACGACCGCGCTGGAAATGGAAGCCGCCGTACAGGCACATGCTCAACAGCAGCATATTTTTATCGGCTGTGCGGCCGTCGCTGATTACCGCGCCGAAACCATTGCCGACGCTAAAATTAAAAAGCAAGGTGATGAATTAACAATAAAAATGGTGAAGAACCCGGATATCGTTGCCGGTGTCGCCGCATTGAAAACTCATCGACCTTACGTTGTTGGGTTTGCCGCAGAAACGAATAATGTGGAAGAATATGCCCGGCAAAAACGTACCCGCAAAAACCTCGATTTGATTTGCGCGAACGACGTATCGCTGTCCACGCAAGGATTTAACAGCGACAGCAACGCATTGCACCTTTTCTGGCAGGATGGAGATAAAGTCTTACCGCTTGAGCGCAAAGAACTCCTGGGCCAACACTTACTGGACGAGATCGTTACCCGTTATGATGAAAAAAATCGACGTTAAGATTCTGGACCCGCGCGTTGGCGAGCAATTTCCGCTGCCAACGTATGCCACCTCCGGCTCTGCCGGTCTTGACCTGCGCGCCTGTCTTGATGACGCCGTAGAACTGGCGCCAGGTGCAACGACCCTTATCCCGACCGGGCTGGCGATTCACATTGCTGACCCGTCACTGGCAGCGGTGATCCTGCCGCGCTCTGGCCTGGGCCACAAGCATGGCGTCGTGCTGGGTAATCTGGTCGGCCTGATCGATTCTGACTATCAGGGTCAGCTGATGGTATCCGTCTGGAACCGTGGCCAGGACAGCTTCACCATTGAGCCGGGCGAGCGTATCGCGCAGATGGTGTTTGTACCGGTGGTGCAGGCAGAATTTAACCTGGTGGCAGACTTCGACGCTACCGACCGTGGCGAAGGCGGCTTCGGCCATTCCGGGCGCAAATAACCGCCCGACAAACACGCATCTCACAGCGCCATAATGCAATAACAAACCGCAAACGTCAGTTTGCGGGTCGCTGTGTGGTTGCCAGCCTGACAAGTGCTTATTTTCAGGGGTATTTTGTAACATGGCAGAAAAACAAACCGCGAAAAGGAATCGTCGCGAAGAAATACTTCAATCTCTGGCTCTGATGCTTGAATCCAGCGACGGCAGTCAACGCATCACCACCGCAAAACTGGCGGCCTCTGTGGGCGTGTCAGAGGCGGCGCTGTATCGTCATTTCCCGAGCAAAACCCGGATGTTTGACAGCCTGATCGAGTTTATCGAAGACAGCCTGATCACGCGCATCAACCTGATTCTGAAGGATGAAAAAGACACCAGCACGCGTCTGCGTCTGATTGTGCTGCTGATTCTGGGCTTTGGTGAACGTAACCCGGGTCTGACCCGTATTCTGACCGGCCACGCGCTGATGTTTGAACAGGATCGTCTGCAAGGCCGTATAAACCAGCTTTTTGAGCGTATCGAAGCCCAGCTTCGTCAGGTTCTGCGCGAGAAGAAAATGCGGGAGGGCGAGGGATATAATACGGATGAAACCCTGCTGGCAAGCCAGATCCTGGCATTTTGCGAAGGGATGCTCTCCCGGTTTGTGCGCAGCGAGTTTAAATATCGACCAACGGACGATTTTGACGCCCGCTGGCCGTTAGTGGCTGCTCAGTTACAGTAACGCCATCGCCGGATGGCGGCTTTGCCTTATCCGGCCTACGAACGGGTAGGCCCGGTAAGCGTAGCGCCACCGGGCAATTGAATTATACGCCAAACTCTTCGCGGTATTGACGCACCGCCGCCAGATGATCAGCCATCTCAGGCTTCTCTTCCAGATACGCAATCAGGTCTTTCAGCGTGATAATCGACGTGACCTTGCAGCCATAATCGCGCTCCACTTCCTGAATAGCAGAGATGTCGCCGCGCCCGCGCTCCTGACGATCGAGCGAAATCAGCACACCCGCAAGCGTTGCGCCGTTAGCCTGGATAATCTCCATCGATTCACGGATCGCGGTACCTGCGGTGATCACGTCATCCACCAGCATCACACGCCCCTGCAACGCACTGCCTACCAGATTGCCGCCTTCACCGTGGGTTTTGGCCTCTTTACGGTTAAAGCAGTACGGTACGTCGCGGTCATGGTGTTCCGCCAGCGCCACCGCCGTGGTGGTTGCGATTGGAATGCCTTTGTACGCGGGGCCAAACAGCAGGTCAAAATCAATCCCGGAATCCACCAGCGCTTCGGCATAGAAGCGGCCTAACAGTGCCAGGTCGCGCCCGGTATTAAACAGCCCGGCGTTGAAGAAATACGGGCTTTTACGCCCGGATTTCAGCGTGAACTCGCCAAACTTAAGTACCTGCTTGTTAAGCGCAAACTCAATAAACTGGCGCTGATACGATTTCATGGATTTGCTCCTTTGTCTTTTCAGTCTTACAGGCAAAAAAAAGGCGACTCATTGGTCGCCTTAAAATCAATTTTCTAACGCCGCTTTCTGCGTCGCTACAATAGATTCGATTCCCCCTCGGGCCAACGCCAGCAAGGTGAGCAGTTCTTCGTGAGTGAATGGCTCGCCTTCTGCCGTACCCTGCACTTCAATGATGCGACCATCTTCGGTCATCACCACGTTCATGTCGGTTTCTGCGGCAGAATCTTCAACGTATTCCAGATCGCAAAGCGCCTCGCCGTTAACGATACCAACGGAGACAGCAGCAACCATCCCTTTCATTGGGTTGGTTTTCAGCTTACCGGCGGCAACCAGCTTGTTCAGGGCATCTGCCAGCGCCACACAGGCACCGGTAATAGAGGCCGTACGCGTGCCACCATCGGCCTGGATCACGTCGCAGTCCAGCGTGATGGTGAACTCACCCAGCGTTTTCAGGTCAACCGCGGCGCGGAGCGCACGCGCGATCAGGCGCTGGATCTCCATAGTACGACCGCCCTGCTTACCTTTTGCCGCTTCACGGGCATTACGGGTATGGGTTGCGCGCGGCAACATACCGTATTCGGCGGTGATCCACCCCTGGCCCTGACCTTTCAGGAAGCGAGGCACGCCCTCTTCAATGGACGCGGTGCAAAGCACCTTGGTGTCACCAAACTCAACCAGCACGGAGCCTTCAGCGTGTTTTGTATAGTTACGGGTCAGGGTGACGGGACGCACCTGGTTGGCGCTACGACCTGCTGGACGCATGATGGATTCTCCGGCTTGAAACGAATGTGGCTGCGCATTATACGGATAAAGGACGCTTATTCCTATCCTGAGAAGCCCCTGAAAGCTATAATCCCCCCATCTCTCCTTTAAAAACGGGAATGTCTATGATCCGCAGTATGACCGCCTACGCCCGGCGTGAAATCAAGGGTAGCTGGGGTAGCGCTACCTGGGAAATGCGCTCGGTAAACCAGCGCTATCTGGAAACGTATTTCCGTATGCCGGAACAGTTCCGCAGCCTGGAGCCTGTGGTGCGTGAGCGTATCCGTACGCGTCTGACCCGCGGGAAAGTGGAATGTAATTTGCGTTTTGAGCCCGATGCCAGTGCACAGGGCGAACTGTTCCTGAACGAAAAGCTGGCAAAACAGCTGGTTAATGCGGCGAACTGGGTCAAAATGCAGAGCGATGAAGGCGAGATCAACCCGGTTGATATTCTGCGCTGGCCTGGCGTGATGGCCGCCGGAGAGCAGGATCTGGACGCGATTACCGCTGAAATCCTGGCTGCACTCGACGGCACGCTGGACGACTTTATCGTTGCCCGCGAAACCGAAGGCCAGGCGCTGAAAGCGATGATTGAGCAACGCCTTGAAGGCGTGAGCGCCGAAGTCGCTAAAGTGCGCGCTCATATGCCAGAAGTGCTGCAATGGCAGCGTGAGCGTCTTGTCGCCAAACTGGAAGAGGCGGAAGTTCAGCTGGAAAACAACCGTCTGGAACAAGAGCTGGTGCTGATGGCGCAGCGTGTGGACGTGGCTGAAGAGCTGGATCGTCTGGAAGCGCACGTTAAAGAGACCTACAACATTCTGAAGAAGAAAGAAGCGGTAGGCCGCCGTCTCGACTTTATGATGCAGGAGTTCAACCGCGAGTCGAACACGCTGGCGTCTAAGTCTATCAATGCAGAGGTAACCAATTCAGCGATTGAGCTGAAGGTCCTGATTGAGCAGATGCGCGAGCAGATCCAGAACATTGAGTAATGTCTCAGGCGATCTCACCTTGTCCCACCCAAGCTAAGACCACCTCTAATAGCCCGTTAATACGGGCTATATCTTTATCACCTTGTCTCATCATGTATCACTACAGCGCATGTTTAGCGTGTACTTAACTATGTACATAATGACTTTTATGGCATCATGATTATGTACACACAGCACATAAGCAGAGTCATATATGGCAAAAATGACAGACATACAAATCAAGGCATGGATCAGAGCTGACGAACGCTTCGAAGCAAGGTCAGATGGCAATGGTTTATCTCTATGTTTTCCAAAGAAATATGCAGTTCCATTCTGGCGTTTTCGCTATCGTTTCTCTGGAAAACAGCGGGTAATGGGTATCGGTTCCTATGCTGAACTCTCACTAGCAAAAGCGCGAGAAACCGCCAAAGAACTCTCAGCACGTGTAGCATTGGGTTATGACGTTGCCGGAGAGAAGCAAGAACGTAAAGCTGACGCCCTCAAAAAAATAGAGTCTGAAAAACATGCACTTCGGGTATCCCAATTAGCCAGTGAATATTTTGAACGCCAGATACTTAAACGCTGGAAACACCCCGACATACTGCGCCGCCGAATCGAAAAAGATATAAATCCGAACATAGGCAACCTGCGAATAGAGGACGTTCGCCCTTATCATATTGATGATATGTTGCAAAAGATTCTTCTACGAGGAGCGCCTACCGTTGCTAATGACGTCCTCAGATGGACTCGACGGATCTTTGATTATGGAATCAAGAGGCACATGCTGGCTGCAAATCCGGCAAGTGCATTTGACATTTCTGATGCCGGAGGACAAGAAAAAAGCCGTGAACGCTGGTTAAGCCGAGAAGAGCTGGTACAGCTTTTTCAGGTAATGCCTTTGACCAAAGGGTTTTCCCGTCAAAATGAATTAACTATGAAGCTCATTTTAGCCCTATGCTGCCGTAAGATGGAATTGTGTGGTGCCAGATGGTCAGAATTTGATCTGGATGAAGGCGTCTGGCATTTGCCTGCTGAGCGCGTAAAAAACGGCGATGGGATTGATATCCCGCTGGCGGCACCCGTTGTTGGCTGGTTTAAAGAATTACAAATTATGTCCGGTAATAGTGAATGGGTACTCCCGGCAAGAAAAATGCAACACCGCATGATTCCTCATATTCAGGAAAGTACCCTGCCTGTAGCGTTAGCGAAACTAAGATCAAATATGCCAGATGTGCCAAATTTCACCATTCATGATTTTCGGCGAACAGCTCGCTCTCATTTAGCTGCGCTGGGGGTCGATCCGGTGATAGCAGAACGCTGCTTAAATCATAAAATCAAAGGTGTTGAAGGTATATATAATCGCTATCAATACTTTGAAGAACGTAAGCAAGCTTTGACTGTATGGGCTGAGCTACTTACAACCTTGGAAAAGGGTAATAATTACAACGTAGAACCAATAAGAAAAGAAATAGCTTAATATTTTAATCTATCAATATGTACTTTAGCCTGAAACTAATCAGGCTAAAGTAATTTTTCACTTATTGTATGTGCCGTTTATAGAACCTATAGATGTTACACCACAGTATTTATCACAATCCTTCGAGATAACCTGCATGGCACCATTATCTAATTCACTTATCAACACAACACACATGCTTGACTGGTCACTATAAACCCAACGATTACGTTGCCCTTTACGTGCTTCAATGAGTGTTAACTCACCTCCTACTTCACATACTCCCGATGTAGTGCCAAGAGAAGAATGAATACTGAAGGTGGTGTGATTTTTGCTCTGAAACAAAGAGAGTATTCCATTTATTTTTTTAAAATCACTCGCTTTGGCTGAAAAACACAAAATCATCAGTGGTAGAGTCGTCAAAAGTTTCATGTCTTCATCTATATATAAGATTAATATTTAACACCATTCTTATTAAACACAACAAAAGCGACTGAATAATATGAGTTAAATACCAGTCCCTCCTCTTCTATATTCTCAGCCACAATAAGTCCTTTTTCATTTATAACCCCCTTCAAGAAAAACTCATTATCTTCTTGATAAAGTGCAAATCCTGTTGCAGGACGCCCTGCAAGTTTTACCTTGAGACCTATATAGCTATTATACTTAACAACATTGACTGACTGAAGGTTGGGGAGGTCGTAAAAAACAGAAATAAACTGTTTCAGATTCGAGAAAAATAAAAAGTTATCATTCAAGCTTGCGCGAACATAAACATTAGAGTTGAGTTGCTTATCTGTAAGTCCCAAGCTTGAGATTTCATTACTGTATTTTTCAGATAAGTAATTTAATACATCATTATTTGTCACTCCATCTTGCTGATTTGACACTGAACTTACAGTCTCTTGCAAATGTATATTATTCGAAGAGGAGTAGACTGTACTACAAGAAAGAAACAACGAGATACTTAATATTTTAGCGATAGATGAATTGTTCATATTACCTCTCAATTATCATAGATTCTTAGAAAAAGTTATTGCTTGGTAGTGTTAATGAAGCCAGACCAAATTTCAGTTAAATTCCTTTTATGGAAGCTGAAAGAAAGAAAATGGACTTCCTTGAAGTCCAGACATCCATAAGCGAGTAAAAATCGATTTATAATCCATTATTGATGTTCATGCAAGAGTAAAACACCCGCAAAATGTCTTTTATAGACATATACGTTAGAAACAAGGCGGGAAAATGGCGAAGCTTGCATCCGAAGCCACTGATAAGATGGTTGGCCAGCGTATCCAGATGCGCAGGAAAGAACTTGGTATGACTGCACAGCAATTAGCCGAGTATGCTGATATTTCCCAGCAGCAACTTTCACGTTATGAAAGAGGCGCTAATAAAATTAATGTCGCACATCTTGTAAATATTGCCATAAAAATGAATACGCCAATTGGTTGGTTTTTCATTGATTGTTTTGATGAGAACTCCTCTGGTAATAACGAACAATCTGAATTTGTTCCAGTGAAAGATGTGGACTTAAAGAATAGATTTGAACAGATTTGGCCTATTTTAACTCATGAACAACGCAGGGTTTTAATCATGTTTCTAGATAAATACGTTTAATTAATTTATCTTTCAATAAGCTTTTCAGACAGAAATATGGTTTGTTTATAAAAAGCTATGTTTTTTACTTGTATAACGTCGATATCTTTATGAGTTAAATCCTTAAAAATTATTCCTTAAAATCCAATTTAATGTCGAAAAATTAGCCATTCTTTTTCTCAACGCATTGCTGAGACCAGCCAAAAAAGGCTGTTCTCATAATCTACCAAACTCATCTTTTTCGATTAACACGCACGAAGCTTTCATCTGGAAAGCCTGAAATTTTTAGACGCTGAACTTTTTTTGAAACGCAGAAGTTCCGAAACTTTTCGGCATTTGAAACTTTTCGGCATTTGAAACTTTTCGAAACTTTTAAAGAAAAAAGACATTACATTTCAATTAGTTATGAAGTTTCATCCGATTAATTCATAAAACTGTAAATCGTTGATGTATCAATCCGATGCGCTTTTTTGTGGATTTAAACCATGTTGAATCAACGCTTAATCAAGGTGAAAACCGTTCTGGAACTATGCGCAATTTCTCGTGCAACGCTCTATCGACAAATCGAAGCAGGTGCGTTTCCTCGGCAAGTCAGCCTAACCGGATCACGTGCAGTTGCATGGCGAGAAGAGGAGGTTTTGGAGTGGATTTCCAGTCGTCATAAAGTATCCACAAATTAAGTTGAAGATATCTCCTCTAATAGCCCGTTATAGACACACTAATATATTTATGGATATAGACCTTACCGTATTAACATAATTGTAGAAAATGAACTGTATATCAAACAATAAATTCAATAATAATATTGCATTCAATTTATTACGACTGGTCAAAAGGATTAACAATGCTCCTCAACAAATACAACATAGACACATGCTCATCATTACCCATTGGAAATGATACTCACGGTAATTTATTAAAAATAAGAATTGATAAACTTACTGTAGTAAGTGATTTTACTGACAAATTTGAAATGAAATATATCTATTCTAAACTTAAAAAAATCCTCAACAATAAAAACAAGAGATATTCAATATATTATATTAAAAATAAAGAAGACATGCCATATAGAAGTGCAATATTGATAAGAAGTAAACGCAGAAGAAAGCCTGTTATATTAAGAATAGATTACTCTCCCATAAACAAAAATACAGGCGGTATAAGATTCGATTTCCATCCACAACATCTCACATCAAAGAAAATTGATTACTTAATATCATGGATGAATAAGCAATTTGGTGGATTATTTCATCAATTACTATCGAGAGCATGGATTACACAGATTGATATTGCATTGGATCTTTATTCCCGGCGCTTAGATGATTATATATGGGGTTTACAAGGTTCTGCTTCAGCAGAACCTTATGACGAGCCTCAAGGATTACCCGGCATTCGTGTAGGAAGCAAACGCTCTAAAGTACATATTCTTTGTTATGAGAAGATTAACTTGGGAAAAGATAAAGATTCTTCATATCATAAAAATTCAAAGTTTATTAATGTCAATTTAAGTCAACACGAATCATTTTTGCGTATTGAGTCGAGGTACAGGCCTAACGCGAAGCCTACAAGCAATTATGGTAACCCATTGATGCTTTCTCATCTTAATTATATGGAAAATGCCTTTAACCGGCTTCAGATATATTCAAAAGATCTAGCAAAAGAGTTACTTAAAAAAGGGTATGTCATCAAAATACCTCGAGAGCCTAGTATAAATGCCTTAAAGAAAAGAGTTTTAAGAGACATGAACTGCTCTCGTCTACCACGTCGGGTGCAGAAAATTTTCGATAGTAATAGAGTTTATTTATTCGATATAGATGCTATCTGGAAAAGATGGCCACTTTATATTAAACAATTAAGCAGCATAACTGGTTTAACTTCTTCATTCACAATATAAATCTTATATTAAACACGAAGTAATTCTTCATATAGCTGTAATTATTTCCTCCATAAAAACAGCTACTTTTGCATCATAATTAAAAAAATATAAATTAATAACATGCTAGAATATTTTAATTTTCATTCAAACGTTTTTTTCTATATAACTCCTTTATCGCATCCGACTCTATAGCATCGAATACAATCAAACTCCTGACAAAAGTGTGTTAAATGTATCAAATTTATGCTAAAACTATAAGATCGTAGATTGGTTTATGCAGAACAAAAAAGTTACATTTTTTGTATGCCAATGAACGAAAGTGAGCGTGCATCCTCCCTAGTAATCATGGACGCTATCATTGCTTGTTGCGTTCATATGGTTTGAAAAATGCGTTGTCGACTGCATTACCGATAAATGAATCTCTATCTACTCATTGATAATAAAGGAAAATGTGGTGGGATCGAATAAAAAATCCATCAAATCCAGTGGTTCCAAACGTGTTAACTCATTCTTTGCTGGTATCGGTGGATTTGACCTTGCATTTGAAACACAAGGATTCGTGACGACTTTTTATTGCGAAAACAATGAGTTCTGTCGAAGTGTTTTAAAACGACACTGGCCAAATACTAATAATTTTCGAGATATCAAAGAGTTAACTGCTTTCGAAATACCTGACGCAGAGGTTTGGACGGCCGGATTTCCATGCCAAGACCTTTCACTTGCACGTACACCTCATGGGAAACGCAACGGCTTGAAAGGGACCCAATCTGGTCTTTTTTATACTTTCTTAGATCTCCTATCAGTTAGAAAGCCCAAAGTGGTCTTGTTGGAGAACGTTGCAGGCCTTTTAAGCTCCCATAAAGGTAAAGATTTCAAGACATTACTTAACTCATTAACAGAACTAGGATACGCGGTTTCTTGGAGAGTGCTAAATGCTCGTTATTTTGGAGCACCCCAGTCGCGCCCTCGGGTCTTTATTTGCGCTTGGCATGGGTCACCTGAAAAAGCAGTGAGAGCATTGTATGAAGATAACATTTCTCATAAACCAAAGAACGAGCGTCAAGGTTTTTTGAAAGAATATAAATGCGAAGAAACAGGAATTTCTGTACCGCAAATTTCCTTCTGTATATCAGCTACATCTGGAAGACATACAGGTCTTGACTGGGCTAGAACTTATATTTCATATTCTGATAAAGTTCGCAGACTCACTCCTTTGGAATGTGAAAGACTTCAAGGTTTACCTAATGATTGGACTTTGCCAGACAACGATTATGTCATTCCGATTAAGGGTATTGAAACTAGTAGATATCATGCTATAGGTAATGCTGTATGTGTACCGGTTGTAAAATGGATCTCATCGAGAATATCGAAATTACTCGAAGAAGATACATGCACCGTTGAACCTTTTGAGCTTTTAACTAAGAAGGTTATGTCAAAATCTGCAGCCATAGAAGAATTAAGTTCAGACACAGAAGAATATAAATGGAAATCTGGTGGAGCAAGCTTTGAACGATTTTACGTTTCAGTTCCTGTCTCACCTAGTCCATTAAATCCTGTGGAATCTCAACTAATTGATATTATTGAGAAAAATGATGTGCACGAACGTTACTTCCTGAGCGTAAATGCTGTACAAGGGATCTTACGTCGTGTAGACAAATTAGGTAGAAATTTGTTTTCACCGCTAGATACAACCTTGCGGTTAATAGCAAAAGCTACTCCTGAACCAGGCGATGTAAATGATGATTACATTGACAATAAACTTATTGTAAACAAGATTGGTTGCTCATGACTAGTTTTTTTATAATTCGACTCGGCGCTGATAGCGAGAATGAGATTAAGAAAATTGATAACGTTGTTTCTTATGAGCAAACTTCATTTTCAATTTATGTAAATTGCAAACAAATCCCTAAAGGCGTCAGCGAAGGGGACATTGCTATAATTTGGTTGGGTACAAATAATAATAAAGGGGGGAAAACCCCTTGGATTCAGGGCATTCGTGCCATTGGTAAGATTTCCCATATTCAAGGTGAGGGCGGATATAATGAAACTAAATCGATACAAATTTATATTGGAGTAATTCTCCCTCGCTCTATAACAAAAATGGATATAGTGACTCTCGAAGGAAATCGCTATGCTGAAATAGCAGCGATGCCAGTCATTGGAGTGAACAATTATAGTAGCCAAGTAGTCCAACGGATTGAAACATCTAAACCAGGTCAAAATCTACGAGCTTTATTGATTGCTTTAAATGGTATCGTTCCTGGACTAACAGACAGGGTCAAGTCTCATTATCCTGATCTCTTTGAATTGATTATAAAAGACAAAGTCGAACAGAAATCAAATGCTACAAATAAAAAATCTGTAGACGATATGGTCCCACTCAGAGAACCCAATTCTTTGTCTGATACCATTAAAGATATTTATAAAGATATTGCATTCGATCCAGATGAAGATCGCGATTTAGAAATTGATTCACCATTTGATCCCTCTCAAATAGATATTGTTGTTAGGCAAATGACTATCAGTTTGCTTGAAGATCGCTTAGATAATAATGAACTTGATTTGACACCAGATTTTCAACGGCAAGCAAATCTTTGGGATATTCGTAGAAAATCTAGATTAATCGAGTCAATATTGTTGAGAATACCTCTACCATCCTTTTATTTTAGCGAGGATTCGGACAGTATCTATTCTGTAGTAGATGGCTTACAAAGGCTTTGCACAATATTTCATTTCAAAAATGTTCAATTGCTAAACTCTGTGACAAACTCTAACCTTGAGCCATTACAATTAAAAGGATTACAATATTTAAGCGAACTAGAAGGTAAGTCTTACGAACAACTCGAAAGACGTTTCCAACGACGTATTTCAGAACTTGAAATAACAGCAAATATAATCCGTGCAAACACACCGTTTGCAGTAAAATTTAATGTGTTTGCTCGATTAAATCAAGGTGGTTTACCTCTTACAGCTCAGGAAATGAGGAATGCAATTTTCCCTGGAGAATGGCGAAATTATATCCGAGAACTTTCTGAAAGTGATGCTTTTATAAAGGCTACTGAAAATAAAATCCCTAAGATTCGTCAACAGGATATGGAGTTAGTATTGCGTTTTATTTCATTATGGCAATTACCATTACCGAACCAGAGGCCAGCCAATCAAAATCTTGACGAATTTTTAAACACTACCGTTGAATATATCCTCCCTAAATGGGACAGTGATAAATGGGACTCTGCTTCAAATGCCTTCTTTCGCTCTCTTGATGCAACATGTGCAATAAGAGGAAAACACGCATTTAGGAAAAGCAGTTGCGATCAACCACGAGGGCCTATTAATCGTGGTTTATTTGAAGCGGAAATGATTGTGTTTGGTTCACTTGACGAAACAGATTTAAAAGTTGCTAAACAGAAAAAAAGTATCATAGATAATCTATTCCATAAAGCACTTAAAGAAAATCAAGATTTTGTGCGTTCATTATCAATTGGTACTGGCTCATCTGAATCTGCGAATATTAGAGTTCGCACATTGCGAGGTATTCTTAAGGAAGCTTTGTATGCTTAAGTCTATAGAGTTGCATAATTTCAAATCGGCAAAAAATCTCAAAGTTCAGTTAAATAACTTAACTGTTTTGACTGGTCTCAATGGTTCTGGAAAAAGTACATTATTGCAATCAATCACACTGCTTAAACAGAGCTTTGATAAAAACGTTTTAAATCAATGCCTTATACTCAGGGGTCCTTTGGTTTCTATAGGCAGAAGTGAAGATATTAGATATGAAAATGCAGAGTCTGATAGCATCGAATTTATTATTGAAACCCCAAATGGAACAATAAAAATATCTGCACCGACAATTGAGGGTAGTGATACTCTTCCGGTAAGTTGTGAAGGTGATCTAGATGATTTAATAGATCAATTTCGACTCGGTTTTCAGCTTATTCAGGCTGACCGCATCACGCCAGCTGATACCTATAGCCAAGCAAGCACATCACAAAGAAGTACAGGATGGTTAGGCTGCAAAGGCGAGTATACGATTGACTTTCTTATACAAAATCGAGAAATCAAGATTCCTTCTACAAGAAAATATTCGGAGAAGGTAAGTAATATATCAGTAGAAGAATTAAAACGATTGGTTCCAACAGATAATTTGCTCGATCAAACTACAGGTTGGCTACAAGAATTAAGCCCTGGTTCCCGTCCGCAACCAATAGCTTTAGATGATGGTGATGCTACAGCTCTTAGATTCTCATACTCTGGTAGTACAGTTGATTCAGCTAGTAGAAAACATAAAGCCGTTAATGTCGGATTCGGACTAACCTATTGCCTACCGATCATTGTGGCTTCTTTGTCCGCACCAACAGGCTCTATACTCCTTATTGAAAATCCTGAAGCACATCTGCACCCAAGAGGACAAGCAGCATTAGGGTTATTACTTGCAAAGTGCGCATCTGATGGTGTACAGATTATAGTTGAAACTCACAGTGATCATGTTATTAATGGCATAAGAGTAGCGACAAAGAACGGTGAAATTGATAACAATGATATTTCTGTTCATTTTTTCTCAAGAGAACTTGAAACGGGTGAAACTACAGTAAAATCCCCTGTTTTACACAGCAATGGCCGTTTTAGCGAATGGCCGGAAGGTTTTTTTGATCAATGGAGCAAGGCGTTAGATGAACTTCTTGACTAAAAAAATATGACATCACCAGTTCTATTTATAGATGGAATGTCTAGAAAAAACGGCGATCTCAATAAAGATGAAGCTGTACACTTAGCGCTGTCTCTTATTTCAACATTGAAATCAGCGAGGAAGATAAATAAAGATTTCTCAATAAATCTTTCTGTACCTATTGGTAGCTATCAAGTTTCTGATAATTTTACGTTACAAATGGTGTTTTCAGGTAATGAATATCGTGAAGAATGGGAGTTCATCCGTCAGTTAAATAGCCGTTCTCCGATTTCATCTCAAATAGAAGAGATGATTTGCCAGCAAATCGAAGAGATACAATATCAGGCAACTCCGAGCGGAATTGAATCTGTAGCCCTGATGTATGCAGCATTGCTTGATTCTGCAACCTTTAGCCATTGTATTATTCCTGATTGGTTAAATCCTATGGTTGAAGTAATTTGCACGAGCTTACAAGATGATGGCGAATTAACCGAACTCTCAGAACAAGTCAGGAATATGAGTAAGCCTGACCACGCCAATTTTCATAAAGATTGGCTTGAAAACTTGGGTCTTACCATAAACCCCTCCATTGATGAACTTTGGGATGAAAGGGAAAGGAGATATCCAGGGCTTCGTTTCTTAGAACGTACAAAAAAAGATCTGTCAGCTCTTGCCGGAGCAAGCCTTCCTTTTTCTCAAGCTCTTATTTCGTTAGACTGCCTCTCAAGAGATGTACAGAACTGGACATTAAATACTGCTTGGCCATCATTTTCCAGATACGCCTCTCCTGAATCGACTTCTAGGAAGGATTACTGTTATTTCCATGATGAAAAGAAATCAGAAAAGCTATGTTTTGAATGGCACGTTCGTTTTACTGGTAGCTTTCCTGGAAGAGTGCACTTTATTGTCGATGAAGAAAGCCATGAAATTGTTGTGGGTTATATCGGTTCTAAGATAATGAGGGCTTCATAGGTTAATGGGGGCGGTTAGAATCGTTCTATGAGTCTTTTGCATAGTTCCCACTAATAACTCTCATAACATATG
>NZ_JADABR010000013.1:0-27646 GCF_015672585.1 Enterobacter sp. Res13-Sevr-PEC09-46
CGCATCATATTTAGTTTGCAGGTCGATCTCAGCCGAGGAAATGCCCGATTTTACCGCCCGCGCGTTAGAACCAATGGTCCCCACCAGGCTTGAATAAGCCTCCGTCAGCGTGCTGCCGCCAATCAGTTTCTCATTCTGGATCTTAAGCATCTCTTCCAGATTAAGATTATTTCCCACCCCGCCCCCGGAGGCATCCGCTGCGGCAAAATCCTGTGCGCTGTTGATCGCGCGGCCAATACCCTCCGCAGCCCCAGCCATAGGATTGAAGGAAAAACTGTCCCCGGCGCTTGCGGTCACACCGGAGAGATCAATCTCAATGCCGTCAAACTCTAGCGTGGCGGAACCGGCCGGCACCTGCTTCACCAGGCGTCCGTCCTCCCCCATTACGTTCCAGTTTGTTCCATCAAAGTCGATGCTGTAATTTTCAGATTTTACGTTGGTGTAGTCCGTCACGCTGATAGCGTCGAGCGTTCCCCCACCGGCATTGCCTGCATTTGCCACCGCCTTCATAGGTGGCAGAGAGAAAAGATCGCCCCCCGGCACACCCGCTGGCGTCTCACCCAAACGGTGCTGCTCGTTCATGCGGCTCGCCATCATAAAGGCGATCTGGTTTAGCTCGTTTTTAGCGAGCTCAAGATCTTCGCTGCGGAACTTAAACAACCCGGCCAGGCGGCCTTTGGTAATGCTCGCTTCGTTAACTGGCGTGGTAGTACCGTTGCTATCAACGTAAGAGACAACGATTATGTCAGGATCGCTTTCAGACGCTGTGGCCTGTAGCTTGCTGGCGTTTTCGCCAAAGACAAGGGGGCGACCATCCTGAAGCGTTACGTCGACGCGGCCAGATACGCTATTCTCGGTTACATCTATACCGATCTGCTCACTCAGTTTTTCCAGTAATGCATCACGTTGATCCAGCAGGTCCGCAGGCGGCGTACCGTTCTGCGCCTGTACGCGTTCCAGCTGTTTATTCACTTCTGCCAGCTGGTCGCTGATGCTATTAATTTCTTTAACGCTGGTTTCGATATTGGTGTTGGTGCTCTTTTCCAGCGCGGTGAGGCGCTTGCCGCTGTCATTGAAGCGCTGGGTCAATACGCCGAGTGAGCTGAATACTGCGGAACGGGCCGGGCCGTCATCTGGGGTTGCGCTCAGCGTCGCCATCGACTTGAACAGGTTATTGATGGAGACAGAGACGTTGTCGGATTCATCGCCCAACATATTATCAATGTCGCTCAATTGCTCCATGCGGCCGTTAAGCGAGGCCCAGTTTGAGACGGAGCCGCGTAGCTGCTTGTTGGCAAAAGCATCGTAAGCGCGATCGACGCCAGTTACCGTCGCACCGTAGCCATAAAATCCGTTTCCCGTGGTCATGCCACCGAGCTCACCAATCACAAGGCTGCGGCGGCTATAGGTATCGCTCATGCCATTGGTCAGGTTGCTGCCTACCACACTAAGAGCGGATTGCGCTACGCTAAGGCCACTTTTCGCGAGACTAAAGAGGTTGTTCATAAGGCACCTGGATATTCCGTTATTTCCAGCCCGATATTCGGGCAGGGTCAAAATTATTGCTCTGCTTTATTCATCGGTGATTGCGAATTTATCTAAAAACTTTTTTAAAATATTTTCGCGAGGTCGTTTTTATAGGCTTCTACACCCTGCTTAATATCACCTTTTACTTTCTGAATAATGGCGATCAGTTTTTTCGCATAGGCAGGATCGGTTGCGTATCCCCCCGCCTGAAGCGCTTTGGCCGCCTGCTCCGGCGAACGGGAATGCGCAACGCCCGCATAGCGCGGGTTCTTAGTGAGTAGCTTCGTATAATCGGCGAGCGCATGTTCATAGGAATCGTAAACGCGAAACGAGGCCTTTATCTTTTGCTTCACGCCGTTGATGTATTCGGTGGTCATCACCTCTGTGGTCTTGCCTTGCCAGTCACCTCCGGCCTTAATGCCGAACAGGTTATGGCTGGGGCGGCCGTCAGCGGTGGGGATTTCACGCTGCCCCCATCCTGACTCCAGCGCCGCCTGCGCGAGGATCAGTTGCGGATGAACCCCGCTCTGCCTGGCAGCGATCTGTGCTGGACGCAGCAGACGAGAAATAAAGGATTGAGCCCCCTGCGCTACTTTGCCGAAGGAGACCGACGCAGACGGCGCCAGCGGCCCGGTGGCGGATCTGACGGAGGAGGAAAGTCCCGGCAAATTAAGCGGACCGCTGCCGGGCGTCGACACCGATGGGCTATCGATCTCCCCGCCTGACTGGCGCACAATCATATCCGCAAACCCAAGCTGTCCGCTCCCGGCAATATTTTGCGCCACCTGCTGGTCGTGCATCGCGGTAAACATATCGGTGGACTGGCTGTGCATGAGGTCATCTTTGATGGTGGCATCGCGCATGCTCTTCATCATCATCTGCACGAAGATCCCCTCCATCTGCTGCGCCGCCGCCCTGAGCGCCCCGGGTTCAGCGCGGCGTGCATCGCGCTTTAGCGCGTCGAGAGAGCGAACGTCAAAGGCTGGCTTATCCAGACGATCGAAAGCATTCATCACTCCACCTCCAGCTTCGCACGCAGGCAGCCTGCATTTTTCATTGACTGCAAAATGGACATCAGCTCATTTGGCGTCGCGCCAAGCGTATTGAGTGCCCTGATCACCGCGTTCAGATCCGTGCTGCTGCGCACGCTTTGCAGCGAGCCGCCGCGGTCGCGTACTGAGATATCGGTTTGTGGCACCACGACGGTCTGCCCTCCTCCGAGGGGAGTATCCGGCTGGCTCACAACATTATTCTGTGTAACCTCTACCGTCAGCGATCCATAAGCTACGGCACAGGCATCGAGGGAAACATGGCGGTTCATCACCACGGCGCCGGTACGAGAGTTAACAATGACCTTCGCATCCTGTATCCCCACCCGCAGCGGAATATCCTGGATATTGGCGAGGAAACGCACCCGGGAAGGACCATCCGGCGGTGCAAACAAACGTACAGTACGGGCATCTTCAGGGATTGCCGCCCCACCGCTATAGCGACGATTAATCTCGTCGCTGATCTGCTGCGCCAGCGAGAAATCTGACTCGTTAAGCTGTAGGCGCAGCGTGTTTTGCGTGGCGAAGTCATTTGGGACTTCGCGTTCAACCGTCGCCCCACCGCTAATGCGACCGCCGTTAAGCTGGTTAACCTGCACGCGACTGCCGCCAGCCTGCGCGCCAGCCCCGGAGATCAGCACATTGCCCTGCGCCATCGCGTAGATCTGGTTGTCCGCCCCTTTAAGTGGCGTCATCAGCAGCGTACCGCCACGCAGGCTCTTCGCATTCCCCAGAGAAGAGACCACGATGTCGATCTTATCCCCTGAGCGGGCGAACGGCGGCAGTTCGGCCGTCACCATCACCGCGGCAATATTTTTCAGCTGCATGTTGGTGCCCGCCGGTACGGTGATCCCAAGCTGGGACAACATATTATTGAGGCTCTGGCCCGTAAACGGCGCCTGCATCGTCTGGTCGCCCGTGCCATCAAGCCCCACCACCAGCCCGTAGCCCATTAGCGAGTTGGAGCGTACCCCCTGCACCGTGGCCAGATCGCGAATTCGCTCGGCCTGCGCCGGCGTGTACAGCATCGGAATGCTGAGCAGCAGGCCGAGAAATAACAGAATGGATTTTGTATTCATCGTCGTATCAAAAAGGAGAAAGGTTCAGGAACAGGCGTTGCAGCCAGCCCATCGTCTGCGCTTCGTTGATGTAGCCGTTGCCGACATACTCAATGCGCGCATCCGCCACCTGAGTTGAGGGCACGGTGTTGGCCCCGCTGATGGTGCGAGGGTTCACCACACCCGAGAAGCGTATAAACTCGGTCCCCTGGTTTATGGCTATCTGCTTCTCACCGACCACCTGTAAATTGCCGTTCGGCAGGAGTTTATTTACCGTCACCGTGATGGTGCCGGTAAAGGTGTTGCGCGCCGCCGCCCCGCCCTTGCCGGAGAAGTCGCTTTTGCCCTCCGCGTTAAAGTCAGCTTTGCCGTTACCCAGCCAGCTGTTCGAGCTGCCCGGCATGGCCAGTAATCCCATTCCGGCCGATCCATTACGGTTGGCACTGGCGGAGGAGCTCTTGCTGGCGCTAACGTTTTCCTGAAGCAGGATCGTCAACGTGTCGCCCACGCTGCGCGGCCTGCGGTCTTCAAACATCGGCTGATAGCCATAGTTCATGGCCTGTCCTGCCTGGAACAGCGAGCCGCCGGTTGTGACCGGTGCCATCGGTAATGGTTCTGCCGACGTTGGTCCGTCCACGAGCGGTTTTTGCAAAATATGCGCGCAGCCGCTTAGCAGCAGCACGCCCGCCAGCAGTGCAGGACGCGATAGCCCTGTTGGACTGTATGTAAAAAGTGTTTTCATTTACGTGTCGATAAACCATCTATCCGCCCGAGCCTGCGCCCGGAGCGGTAAGAGAGAGGAAATTAAAGCTGGGTAAGCCTCTGCAACATCTGATCGGATGCAGAAACGGCCTTACTGTTGATCTCGTAGGCGCGCTGGACCTGGATCATATTGACCAGCTCCTCAGCCACGTTGACGTTAGACGTCTCAATGTACTTCTGCTTGAGCGTACCCGCATCTTCAAGGCCCGGATTCAGTTCATTCGGTGCGCCGGAGGATTGCGTTTCACGATAGAGGTTGCCGCCAATGCTTTCGAGACCGGCATCGTTGACAAAGGTCGCCAGGGTCAACTGCCCCACCTGCTGCGGCTGAGCCTGACCCGGGAGCGTCACGCTGACGATACCATCAGGGCTTATCTGCATCTCTTTGGCGTCCTGCGGTACTACGACGCCCGGCAGAATGGGATGGCCTTCTTCGTTTACCAACTGACCGTTTTCATTTTTATCGAAATGTCCGTCACGGGTGTACGCGGTGCTGCCGTCGGGCAACTGCACCTGAAAGAAGCCTTTGCCTTCGATAGCGACATCGGTATCGTTGCCGGTCATGTTCAGGCCGCCCTGAGTATGCACGCGCTGGGTAGAGACCGGACGCACGCCGGTACCCAGCTGGAGGCCGCTTGGCAGCGTTGTCTGTTCGGAAGCCTGTGCACCGGGCTGGCGCATGGTTTGATAAAGCAAATCCTGGAACACCGCTCGCTGGCGCTTAAAGCCGTTGGTATTGACGTTCGCCAGGTTGTTTGAAATCACGTCCATATTGGTCTGCTGTGCTTCCAGACCGGTTTTTGCGATCCATAATGACCGAATCATCTGTACTCCTTGCGCGGGTTAGCCCACGCTTAATAGCTGGTTGGCCTTTTGCGCGTTTTCATCCGCGGTGCGGATCACCTTCATGTTCATCTCGAAGCTGCGTGCGGTGGCGATCATCTCCGTCATGGCCTTCACCGGGCTCACGTTACTTCCCTCAAGGGATTCAGGACTCAGACGCATGGCGTCATCCTGGGGCAACGCATTGCCCGCCGCCGGGCGAAACAGCCCATCGTCGCCGTGGATCAGGGTGCTCATGGGAGCATTAACCATTTTCAGTCTTCCGACCGGCACGACGGCCGTTGGCTCATCACCCGCGCCAAGTGCAGAGACGGTACCGTCCTCCGCAATGGTGATCTGCGAATGGGGAGGAACCACCAGCGGTGCGCCATCGCCCATCAGCGGCTTCCCGCCAACCTGCAATGCGCCGTCCCGATCGATCTCAATGCCGCCGTTACGGGTGTACCCTTCACTACCGTCTGGCAAGGCTACCGCCAGCCAGCCGTTCTGCGGAAGTGCAACATCGAGACTGCGTCCGGTGTGGGTAATCGGTCCCATGGTGTCGTCGTTATACGGCGTCGATTCCGCTACCAGCGCGCGAGTTTTCAGTGTCTGCCCCTCAACCGGCACAGCGCGAAACGCGGCCAGTTGAGCACGAAAGCCCGCCGTGGCGCTGTTAGCCATATTGTTCGACGTCACGGCCTGGCGGTTGAGCGCCGCGTTGGCAGCACTCAATGCGGTATATATTGCGCGATCCATCCGCCGCCCTTATCGCAGGTTAACCAGCGTCTGGAGTAGCTCAGACTGGGTTTTGATGGTTTGCGAATTCGACTGGTAGTTACGCTGGTAGACAATCATATTGACCATCTCCTGACCCAGATCGACGTTAGACTGCTCAAGCATATTCCCGTTAATCGTACCGAAGCTGCCGGAGCCGGAAGTACCAAGGAAAGGCTGGCCGGACTGCGGCGTTTCGCTCCAGACGTTATTACCTTCAGCCGCCAGCCCACCGCTGTTGGCGAAATCAGCCAGTACGATTTGTGCCACGGTCTGACGCTGACCGTTACTGTAGGTCGCGACCACTTCTCCGCTGTCGCCAATAACAAAGCTCTGATATTTACCCGGGGCCTGACCGTCGATGGTGTCAACTTTCACGAGGCTATCGGTGGCCCGGCGGGTCAAGCTGGAAAGATCCATGTCGATACTCAGCGGCGCGGAGCCATTAAACGCGGCCCCGTTAATGGTCATTTTGGTACTGGCCATCGCCGCCGTGTCCATATTGCCGTTGCTATCGAACTTTAAATCCAGGGAGGTCACATCAGGCGTGCCGGGCGCGGTTTCATCGCGCGCGTAAGCTTTCCACTCGCCTGCCGCGGTCTGCACGAAGTAGACCTTTACGGTGTGTTTATTGCCCAGCGTGTCGGTCGCCTCAATCTGGCTCTGGTAGTTGTAGGTTTTCGGATCGCTATAATCGAACGAGTCGGTGATGATGGTGGTGTCATCTGACTTCAGGTTACCCGTAAGGGATCCGGCGGTGGACGCCGCGGGGGGCATGTCTTCCGTCGGTATACGAATGGGTCCTACCGGTGCGCCAGGGGCGATTGTCGGCGGCGTACCGGTCGCCTGGTAGCCGGTCAGGTACAATCCATTGGTGCTGTTGATGATATTGCCGTTCTGATCCTGCTTAAACTGGCCGTTACGTCCGTAATAGACGGCGCCACCTTCGCTTACCATGCGGAAAAATCCTTTTCCCTGTAAGCCCATATCCAGCGAGCTATTGCCCGCCGTGAGGCCACCGTCGCCGAAGTTCTGGGTCACGCCCGCAACCTGAACCCCGAGACCCGTCGTTCCGGCGAAGATGTCGGCGAAGGCCACGGAGCCTGCTTTAAAACCTGCTGTCTGGGAGTTGGCGATATTGTTTCCAACCACGTCCAGCGCTTTGGCGGCTGCATTGAGGCCGCTAAGACCTTGTGAAAAGCTCATATTGAAGTTCCAGAGAGTAAATTATTCGCTATTTTTGGATAACAACCACGTCGCCCATGGTGATGGGGTCATGATTGAGCAGGTGCAGTACCGCGCCGTTGGCCGTCATCGTGACGCCAGACACCTGCTCCTGAATCAGGCCGGATATTTCCGGGTTATCGCCTTCCGGATTTTTCGCCTCAAAGGAGAGCGTGTATTCCCTGTCCTGAGGCGGCCCTGGCTCCGGCTGGAAGTTTTCCAGATCGTCGAGGGTGTAAGTCTTCACACCGGATTTCACGTCCTTCAGCTGCGCCGTATAGGCATTGCCTTCATCATCCGTCAGCGTGACGGTGACCGTTTCTGCATCGCCCGATAACAGGAAACTAAAGCTGTCTGATGGCTTCTCCTCCCCGTCCAGTGGCTGCGTGGCGTCACCAAAGGCGACTTTCGGATCGCCCTCGATCAGTACCCCACGGCCAACCCAGGAGGCGGCGCTCATACTGCCCAACTGCGCCATAAGCGCCTGAACGTTGCCGACAGATGCGTTGAGTTTTTCCACTCCCGCGGCGGTATTGAACTGTGCCAGCTGGGAGGTCAGCTGGTTGTTATCCATCGGGTTAGTCGGGTCCTGGTTTTGCATCTGTGCAACCAGCAGCTTCATAAACTGCTCGGAGAGGTCGGCTGCACTGCTGCCCGTGCCGTAGGTGCTGGTATTGCCGCTGGTGTCGTTTACCGTTGAAACTGTCATATCCTGCCTTACTGACCAAGGGTTAAGGTTTTCTGCATCAGGGCCCTGGCGGAGTTCATCACCTCCACATTTGCCTGATAACTGCGTGAGGCGGAAATGGTATTGACCATCTCATTGACCACGTTGACGTTAGGCATGCGTACATATCCCTGTTCGTCCGCCAGCGGATTACCGGGCTCATAGACCAGGCGATCGGGCGCTGTACTTTCCACTACGTCGCTGACTCTGACGCCGCCGATGCCCTGGCCGGCAGAGGTGTCCGCTTCAAACATGACCTGACGGGCGCGGTAAGGCTGTCCGTCCGGTCCGGCAACGCTGTCTGCGTTCGCCATATTGCTGGCACTCACGTTGAGACGTTTTGACTGCGCGGCCATCGCCGAGCCTGAAATATCAAATACGCTAAATAACGACATTTATTTACCCCTGACTGACTACCGTCATCATTTTCTTAATATCTGCACCGAGGAATGTCAGGCTCGATTGATATTTCATGGCGTTATCCGCGAAATTAACTCGCTCGCGGTCCATATCCACGGTGTTACCATCAGCACTTGGTTGATCCGGTACGCGATATAGCAACTGAGCATCATCAAAAGGCATTTTTTTACCCTGCATATGCTTGCTGGACGTTAAAGCCATTGTGACAGGCCCTGATGCAGGTTTATTCCCTAACGCATTTTTAAGTTGCTGAGAAAAATCAATATCTCGCGCCTGATAGCCTGGCGTATCGGCATTCGCAATATTCGATGCCAGGACTTCCTGCCGACGCGAGAGCAGACCTAACGCTTGCTGTTGGAAGCGAAACGCATCGTCAAGTTTATTCATCATGCACTCTGGCCTCTGCCTTGCTTTATATAAACCGCGATAGTGTAGACAGCGCTGATGAAATATCACACTGCAAAGACCTGACAGAAATAGGCGCTATTAGCGAAATTAAGATAGATATTTAAAACATGCGGCACTGATTCATGAAAACGGCAGCAGAAGTGTCATTATTTAACGCAATAAAAGCGTTTCTATCACGTATATAATTTAGTCAGAATAAGCATACCCGTTTACTTTACTGGTTTTACAATAAGGCAACAAGATGAAGCTTCCATTATTACGCGTAACGCTGGTAACGCTCCTTTTCGCGAGCCCGCTGTATGCCAGCGTGCCATCCGCGACAACGGCGAAACTTCGATTAGTGCAGAAACTGGAGGCGCTGGTTAAGCTCACGGAAAATCCAGGCAATATCGTTCGTACCGTTACGCTGCTGGCCTCGCCCGGACAGCTATCAGCGGTGTGCGAAAATCCTGACCTGAGCCTGGCCGGGCATGATGACCGCCTCACCGGCAAACGCACCGCAGTGGCGCGCTGCGGCATGCGTAAGTTCTATCTGCCGTTTAGCATTAGCGCCCAGGGAACCTTCTGGGTCGCCAGTCATAGTCTGAAGGGCGGGGAAATTGTGCAGCAGGGCGATATTACTCCCATGACCGGCAGCATAGACGATTTGCCCGTTGGGCTAATGTTTGAGGCGAGGGACATTGTCGGCCAACGCCTTTTGCGCCCCCTTTCCGCGGGCAAACCGGTGCTGCAAAACCAGCTGCGCCAGCAGTGGCGTCTTCGCGCCGGGCAGACGGTAGAACTGGTCATGTCGGGACCGGGTTTCTTTATCCGCAGCCAGGGCAAAGCGCTAAACAACGCTGCGGTTGACGATACGCTGCGCGTGAAAACCACGGGTGGACGTAACGTTACGGGAAAAGTGGGTCGTGACGGAGCCGTGACAATTTTTTTAGAACAATAATTTTAGTTTTTTCGTGTATTTCCGAAGACTAGTGTATAGGCAAGAGCAGTAACGATTACTGGCGAGGATAAACATGAGCATCGAAAGCACCCAACCCACCGCACCGATTGGCAATCTGGCTGGCGGACAGGAACTGCGTACACGCGGCACTACTCAGGAAAATAGTGTCGCGACGGGCGAAGCGCGCGGAAACAAAACCGAAGTGACCCTGAGCGCGCTGACAAAAAAAATTCAGACCGATGACAGCCGTGACGTGGATTATGCACGGGTGGATAAGATCCGTGCCGCAATGGCCTCCGGGGAACTCACTATCGAGCCAGAGAAAATTGCTCAGGCGCTGGTGCGACATATTTTTGAGTATTAATAACGGCAGGATTTTTTAACATTATGGATAAGCTGTACCCGATACTGACGCAAATGAAAACGTCCCTGGACGAGCTGGAAGCCATCATGATTGAAGAGGTCAATCAGCTCAGCCGCGTACAAATAAATCCCGTTTCGCTACAGGTATTATCGGATAATAAAAGCCAATTGCTTTCGTCGATTCAGTACTATGATGAAATGCGTCTCCAGCAGGAACAGCTTTCCGCCCTTCAGGCGCCCTATCACCATCACAGCAGGCTGTTCACCAGCTGGAAGCTGATCAGAGAACGGGTGCAAAGCACCAAAACGCTGAACGCGCAGGTCGAAACGCTTCTGCAAAACCATATGAAGAAGAATCAATATATGCAGAAGGTGGTAGACCGCGTGGGTCACGCCAACACGCTCTACGGCCCCGCCGGGGAATCCAGCCAGGCACCTGCGGGTCGTAAATACAATATCAGCATCTGATTCGCCTCTTGCTTACCCGTAACCGAGCTCGCCCATGGCGGGCTTTTTTTACGCGCTAACGTCATCTTGCAGAGGGATTGAGGCGGGACATGCTCCCGCCTTCAGGGGCGGGAGCGTCAGACAGTGTGGTATGCCTGGGCAGACGCGTTTGATTTAAGTAGAGCAGAAATGTTATTGCTGAGATGACCTAGCCGGACAGACATCCGCTGGCGCAGACGTTCGTCCTGGGCAAGAAGCTGCGCAAGCTGTGCGCGGGCGTCTTCAGCAAGCGGCGAGAGATTGAACTCACAGAGCGCCTGCATACCCCGGGCGTAGGCTGCAACCTCTTCGTTAAAGTACTCCCACGCCTCCTCGTCTGCTAACTGCTGTAGACGTTCGTTACTCTGCAACATCAGGGCGATTTGCCGCGTGAGTTTATCAGCCATGCTTCACCTGACGCGCCTGTGGGTCGATGGCTTTCCACGTCTCGGCCATATCCACCATCAGTGAGATAAGATGCGGGAGCATTTCCCCGGACTTATTAAGGTTCGCTTCCAGCAGAGAGCGCGAAATATACTCGTACAGTCGCTCCAGATCGGCGGCAATCTGTCCCCCAACCTCATGGTTAAGCCCGGCGCGCAGGCCATTATCAATAATGTTGATTGCACGGGAGATCATCTCACCCCGGCGAGCGATGTTTCCAGACTGGAAGTAGATCTCGGCGCGACGCATGGCATTGATTGCTCCGTCGTAGAGCAAAACGATGAGCTGGTGCGGGGTGGCGCCAGCAATCTGGCTGTCCAGAGAGACGGAGGAATAGGCGCTGTTGCCCGTTTTGGTGTACATCTTCGGTTCCTGCCGGGCAGTTGGCCTGCCCGGATGCGTTAAGTTTAACCCATGATCCCAAGCAGCGCGGACTGAAGCTGCTGGCTCGTACTGTTCATTTGCGTCAGGGCCTGGTCGAGACGCTGGAATTCCTTACGGCTGCGGTCAAGGCTGTCCTGAATGCGTTCCTGCATGCGGGCAATCTGTTTTTCAACGCGGGTATTTTGTTCCTTTACCCCCTTGAGAGCGGTAGAGATCGCCCCTTCAACCTTCGGGATCGAATCGTTATCGCCCAGATAGGTGGTGAACACCTCCTCCATGCGATCCTTGATCCCGCCCGTTGAGCCGGTGCCTAAAAACAGAGCTTCCACTTCCTTTGGATTTTTCTTCAGCGCTTCGTCGAGCTTTTTATTGTCGATGGTGAGTATGCCCAGGGTCCCGGTACGCTCCTCGCCGGGTTTGGTTTCGTTGAACTTCACCTCGATACCGAGCGCACCCAGAGATTTGTACAGATCGTCGGCATCGCCATAGCTCCCGGCGACAGCGGACTTCATCTGGCTGGTCAAACGGCGCAGGGTACCGTCACCGAAAAGCGCGCCGTTTGACGCATTGGCCTGCGGCAGTTCATCGCCGGTCGTCTTTTCCGGTTCGTTGTATGCACTGGCGCTGGATGCCGCGCTAAGATAGGCGTTATAGACATTCACAAACTCTTCAATCAGGCTTTTAACCTTAGAGGTATCGGCGGTGATCGACAGTGTTTCTGATTTCAGTTTTGATGCGTCGTCAGGATCTTTTTCTGAGACCTCGCGCAGATCGAGGGTGATCCCGTCAATGGCGTCAGAAATGGTATTGGAGCTGCGTTCAATCTTCGTACCATCAACGTAGACAATGGCATTCTGCGCCGGCGTAATCTCCCGGGCATTATCTGCCCCCGGCGTGACTGCCGGGTCGTAATCCAGCACTTTTGCCAGCTTACTGTCGCCGCTTACGCTGATGCTAATTTCGCCATCTTCGCCGGTCTTTTTCGACGTCACGACCAGCTGATATTTGCCATCTTCGGCAGGCATTACCGTCGCGGTAACATCGCCATTTTTAGCATTAATTTTTTTAGCAATCTGTACCAGAGAGGTTTCATCATCTTTCAGCTCCACCTCCATCGGCTTGCCTTTGCCTGCGGTGATGGTCACCGTACGCGGACCGGCGCCGTCACCCAGCTGGGTGTCGTTCGCATTTTGCGGTGCCGTCCCCACTTTATTGGCTTTTGCTAGCTGCTCAACCTGGACCGAGTAACTATTCGGAATCGCTCCCTTACCTGCCGTTGCGTTAAATGCCTTGTTGGTGCCAATGCTGACCCCGTTGAACCCTTCATCCTCCAGTTTTTTCAGCGCCGTTTTCACCGCATCCAGACTGCTGGAGATTTTACCCCAGGAGGAAGTTTGTCCTTCATAATTGCTCTGCTTCTGCAAATAGGGGTTTAATTTTTTATTCTCAGCTACCTGGAGCTGCGAAATCATACTTTCAATATCTAACCCGGAGCCGCCGAGGCCTGACATAGAGAACGAAGCCATGATTTGTATTCCTGTTACAGTGAAGATAGATATAGCGATATCATCGGGGTTTCGGCCATAAAGTTTAATTTTTTACAGTTCAGGCGACAACGAAACCACCACATTAATACACTCTTACACGCTTATCAGGCTATTGACTGAGGTAATCGGGAGAATTGCCGTCACTTGTGAATGCTTTTTCTGGAATATAAAAAATTATGAAAAAATAATTTAGTCATTTCCTTTTCATCCGATTAATTCAGTATGCGCAACAGACATCGCATATTTAACTGGCGAATGCCGTCGTTACTTTATTTAAAAGGATATTGATATGGCCCAGGTCATTAATACTAACGCATTGAGCTTGATGGCTCAGAACAACCTGAACAAATCTCAGACTTCTCTGGGTACTGCAATTCAGCGTCTCTCTTCCGGTCTGCGTATCAACAGTGCGAAAGACGATGCAGCAGGTATGGCGATCTCTAACCGCTTCACCTCTTCTATCCGCGGCCTGACCCAGGCAGCACGTAACGCCAACGATGGTATCTCCCTGGCGCAGACCACCGAGGGCGCGCTGGAAGAAGTAACCGAGAACTTACAGCGTATCCGTGAACTGACCGTTCAGGCAAAAAACGGTACCAACTCCTCTGACGACCGTGACTCCATTAAAAAAGAGATCTCTGCACGTCTGGACGAAATCAAACGTATTTCTGAAACCACCAACTTCAATGGCGTTAACGTTCTCGATGGCTCCAAAGATAAACTGACCATCCAGATTGGCGACAAAGATGGCCAGACCATCGACATCGATCTGAAGAAACTGGACATCGACTCTCTGGGTCTGGACGGCTTCACTGCTGCATTCGATAAAATTGCCGGCTCTGCGGGCGCCACCAGTCAGTACACCAAGAAAGCTGACCTTAAGGCTGATGGTGATGACATGGGTATCGATACCGGTGCTACCGGTATGTGGAAATACAACGAAGCTGATGATGGCGCTGCGCTGGCAACCGCAATTGGCGCAGGTGCTGCTGCGGATGTTGAAGTTTACAGCACTGGCGGTGAAGTGTTCGCCTACGACACCGTGAACGAAAAGATGTTTAAACTTGATACAGCCGCAATGACCTTCAAGGATGATGGTTCCGGTACTACTGCTCAAATCGACGCCGTCACTGCCGCTAACGTAACGGAAGTCAGCGCGCTGGATGCCGATATCCTGGTAAACGGTCCATCAACACTGAGCGATGCCACCAAGCTGAAAGAAGGCGCGACCTTCAAAGCTCAGGATGGTTCTGAAGTGACGCTGGATCAGGCTAAACTGGACGAGATCTCCAACGCGGCCTTTGGCGCTGACGCTGCTGACAGCAACATGCAGCTGTTCTCCGTGAAAGACGGTGCAAACACCAAATACTTCGCGCAGAGCACCGACGCAAGCGGTAACACTGTGGTGAAAGAGCTGACCTTCGCAGATAACGCAACTGCCCCTACCGTTGCGGATGCAGGCGCAGCGAACTCCGCGTTCATCAACACCGCCGCTAACGCTGCCGCAGCCGACGACCTGCTGGGTAACCTGGATGCAGCCCTGACTGAAGTGACTAACTTCCAGGCTGACCTGGGTGCGATTCAGAACCGTTTCAGCTCTATCATCGCGAACCTGAACACCACTGTTATCAACACCACCGAAGCCCGCTCCCGTATCCAGGATGCTGACTTCTCCGTGGAAGTGTCCGCAATGAGCCGTTCTAACATCCTGCAACAGGCCGGTGTATCCGTTCTGAGCCAGGCTAACCAGGTACCTCAGAACGTTCTGAGCCTGCTGCGCTAATCCCGAAAAGCCTCAACATTTTACGCGTATTTATTGCGCGTTAGCCCTCCCTGTCGGAGGGCTTTTTTCGTTTTGAACCTCGCTAATCGTCCTCAATCCTTCTCCGCTGCCCTGACCGTCTGTCAGGCAAGTTACAACCAACCAAAAACATTACAAACAATATGGTTAAAAAGGTCTCGCAAAACAATATAAAAACGCGTTTACCCTATTTGGAGACAAACGGTAATCGACCATAAATAGCATGCGTAAAGGGCCATTGAATACGAAATGAAAGAACGAACGCATCTCGTTTATTTATTATGAACGCAACCTTCCGCTAAACAACTCATCTCAAAATTGTTTAAATGATATGACCAGTGAGATAAAATTAACCAACTCATTTATAGCGACAGCCGATATTTAATGTTAAAATCGTTTTCGCTGCACAGCGTGCAAAAGGAGAAATTCCCTCCTGTTACTTATACATTTTTAAGCGTTTAGCTTATCTAACTTGAGCAGTCAGCAAATGCCCGTCAGTCATTGCCCTTCACGTACTAAGCCTCAGAAAAATAGGAATATAAGCGTCACCCCACTGCTATCGTGCCGCCAGGTTCAGCGAGAGGAATCACCGCATGCGCATCAAAATGGGAGGGCATTTACTTTATTTATCACACAAATACGCCAACCGAGGCCTGGCCATTTTTAACATCGGCATTAATAACATTAATATCGTTGAAATTTACCTTTAGCGATCCGCGAATAGTTGCGATATAAGCCTTAGGTAGCCCGAAATTGTTGCGCATTGTTAACGAAAAGACTTTACCCAATTAACATAAATACCCATTCAATTCACCTTATCTTTCATTACGAAGTATCAAGATATTATGGTCAATTACATTGCGATTGGATCGTTAGTGACGCTGGATTTACACACGAGGTTACTAACACGAACGCGCGACGGCGAGTGCGTGACGCTGCCTGCCAGCGCCTGCCTCTGCCTTGCCGCCCTGGTGGAAGCGCAGGGACAAATTTTGTCTCAGGAACAGTTAATGGATATCGGCTGGCGTAGCGCTGGCGTTGAGGTCACGGATAATAGCGTGCGCGTTATGGTGAACAAGCTTCGACGAGCGCTGGCCTCGCTAGAGATGCAGGATGCTATTGCGCTGGTTGCCGTAACGCGAAGCGGCTATCGCCTGATTATTCGTGAAGAGAGCCCGCCGGAACCCTCGGCTGAAAGCGTTGAGATCCTCCCCCCACCACAGCCGCCTGAAATGCCGGTGGAGGCTACGCCTTCTCCCCCCTCCGCTACGCCAGCACCGCGTCGAAAAAGGCTTTTGCGAAGCGCTGCGTTCGCGGTCTGCGGCATGCTGATCGGTATTCTTATTGCCTTGTCCGTCAAAAATGCGTTTGTCCCCAGCCCGCAGAGCATCGAGTTTATCCTCTGGCAGGGAGAAGGGATCCCCCCCGGCCATATCGTGATGGTGCAAAAAAACCGAATAAGCCAAACAGAACTTATCCAGGCAACGCTGCACACCTATAGCGAATATGTGCTGGAAAGACGCGTCCATTACAGACCGGGTAAAATTTTATACATCACTACCGGTACGGGAAAGATAGATAAATATCAGGCAGTTATTGCCTGTCAAAAACCCATTCAGGAGCAAAAGAATGACTGTGAATCGTTCTATTTTCATCTTTATTAAACGCCCGCAGATCCTCTTTGCTGGCGGTCTGATGACAGGTTTAGCGTTAACAATCGGGTACACGATCGCCACGTCGCCGCTGAGACAGACGTGCTTTGCCCCAGCCTCGTTTTACACTATCAAGGACGAAAACAACGTGACGCTGGCGCGAGGAATTTATCGCTCATACCGCGATGGACTTCATGAGGGACACACGACCTATATCGGTAACATCCGCCATTTTCAGGACGGAAAACGCGTAGGGCAAGCTTCACCCGTACAGCGCAGCGTGAATTATACCATGTCCTTCTCCGGCAACCTGCTGCATCTGACGATGCTTAGCCACGCCCGTCGACTGGGCGATCAAAGCAACGAAAAAGAGGTGACGGATTATATTTTTCCGCAGCTTAAGAGCGGCGAAACCTCCACCAGTTCCCTCTATTTGCTGGAAAACAGCATCCTGGCATCGGGAACGGAGACGGTAGTACGGATAGCCTGCACGAATTAAGCCCTCAAACCAGCGCCTGTAGTAACCCGCTCAGGATCTCGAAGCCGTGGCTCATAAGACGTTCAAAAAATGGAGCCAGCGTTTCGTCGATGAGCAACAGTGCCAGCATGCCAAAGGTCAGCGTGAGCGGGAACCCTACTACAAAGATCGAGAGCTGCGGGGTAAGTCGGTTTAGCAGCGCAAGCACCATGTTTATGCTCAGCAGCAGGGCTATCACCGGGAGGCCCAGGATCAGTCCCTGACTGAAGATGAGTCCGGCATGATTAACGAGGTAAAACATCCCGCCAGCATGCAGCGGTTCTGAGTTAATGGGGAGAGCCTCGAATGTCTCTGCAAGCAGCGAAAGCAACCACAGATGGCCGTTAAACACCAGAAAGAGCAGCATCGCCAGCATGTTTAGCAGGCGAGCGATCACCGGGCTGTTACCGCTGCCCGGGTCGAAGAAGGTGGCAAACGAGAGTCCCATCTGCATCCCAATGATCTCGCCCGCCAGGCGAACGGCGGCAAACAGCAGTTGCATCGTCAGCCCCATCGCGGCGCCGATGAGCACCTGCTTAGCCATCGTCCAGACGCCCGCCCAGGAGTAAAGTCCTATATCCGCGTCAGAAACCAGCCCGCCCAGCAGCAGCGCGAGGGTTAAGGCCAATGCCGCACGCAGGCGGGCGCTGATCGCTTTTTCGCTAAATACTGGCGCAACATGCAGAAGCGCCGAGATACGCACCATGACCAAAAAGTAATGGCTTATCAGGGCGTAAAGCTGCTCAAGGGGAAGATTAAAAATCATTAGCCGATGGCGTAAGGAATGCTGGCGAACAACATGCGCGTGTATTCAATAAAGATTTTCATCATCCACGGACCGAGCAGTACGCCGACACCCACGATCATCAGGATTTTAGGGATAAAGGTCATGGTCATTTCGTTCACCTGCGTCGCGGCCTGAAGAATACTGATAATCAGACCGGTTGCCAGCGCGACCAGCAACAGCGGCCCCGCAATCATTAGCCCAACCTTGATAGCTTCCATGCCCAATACCATGACGCTTTCGGGGGTCATATCAGGCTCCTATGAGTAAAAGCTTTGTGCAAGCGAACCGACCAGCAGCTGCCAGCCATCCACGAGTACGAACAGCATCAGCTTAAAAGGCAGCGCAATTGTCGCTGGCGGAACCATCATCATCCCCAGCGCCATCAGAATGCTGGCCACCACCAAATCAATAATCAAAAACGGAATAAAGATGGTAAAACCAATCTGGAAGGCGGTTTTCAGCTCGCTGGTGACGAAGGAAGGCACCAGAATACTCAACGGCACGTCCTCCGGGCCGGTAAGGGTCGGCGTTTTAGCAATGCGGGCAAACATCGCCAGATCGGCTTCACGCGTCTGCTCAAGCATAAAGGCCCGCAGCGGTTTTACGCCTTCCTTCAGGGCCGTTTCCATGGTGATTTTATTGGCCTGCAACGGCTGCCATGCCTGTTCATAGATCTGGTTGAGCACTGGCGACATCACAAAAAAGGTCAAAAACAGGGCCAGTCCCACTAATACCTGATTTGGCGGTGCGGTCGGCGTACCAAGCGCGTTGCGCATCAATCCCAGCACGATAACGATACGCGTAAAGCCAGTCATCATCAGCAGTACCGCAGGGATGAACGTGAATCCACTGAGCAACAATAGCGTCTGGATGGGTAGCGTCCAGCCAGCGCTCCCCGGCGAGCTGGCCAGCGTAATGTCGCCGTTAGCGGCGAGCGCAGAGGCGACAGGCAGCAGCAGACCAACACCCGTCGCAGCACGGGCAATCAACAGACGGTTCATTTTTGCTCACCACCCGAACGGTATTTATGAAGAAAGTTATCCAGCATGGCGGGGAAAGCCGCTGAAGGAGTCGCCTGCTCAGGCACCTCTGGCCTAACCTGTACGGTAAGACAGCTAATGTGGGTTGGGGTAACACCCAGCACCAGGCGCTGTTCGCCCACGTCAACCACCACCAGCCGTTCGCGCGAGCCGAGAGGTTTACTTGCCACCAGCGATACCGCAGCCTGGCTTTCGCGGGTGCAACGCGCCAACCCGCTGCGGCGAGCGATCCACGCCAGCAGTACCATCAGCATAATAATGAGCATGAGCGTACCGATAACCGATAGCGCGATTGCCCCGCCAGAGAGCACGTTCGTGCTCCCTGCGGCAAAAGGAGGTTGTACTGCGTTCATTAGCGGCTCAGGCGATGCATTCGCTCGGATGGGGTAATGATATCGGTAATACGAATCCCGAATTTATCGGACACGACCACCACTTCGCCCTGGGCAATAAGGTAACCATTGATCAGAATATCAAGCGGCTCACCCGCCAGACCGTCAAGCGAAACCACCGAGCCCTGGCTTAAGCGCAGCAGCTCCTTGATAGTCATTTTTGTGCGGCCCAGCTCAACGGTCATTTTGACAGGGATATCCAGAATCAGGTTCATCTCTTCAGAAAACTGAGGAACCGCCGTTTGCTCTGTACTTCCCGCAGCGTTCTGCTCGTTCAGCGCCTCACCCCAAAGATTGTCCATAGACTTATCTTCAGATCCCGACGAGTTATTCATGTCGCTCATGGGGAAATCACTCCTTATTGAAAGATTTTAATGCTGGCTGATTCATCCGATCGACCTTCAGAGCATATTGATTATTTACAGAGCCATATTTCGCGGTAAATACCGGCACGCTGCCGACGTTCGCTTCTATAAACTCCTGCTTATCCAGTGGGATAATGTCGCCTTTTTTCATCTTCATGACGTTTGACAACCGCGTGTTGATGTCGGCAAATTGCGCCACCAGCTCCAGCTCGGTTTCACGCATCTGGCTTGCCAGCATGCTGCGCCACTCAGAATCCTCATGGCGCGAATTATCCATTGGCGGATTGCTTAACAGTTCACGCAGAGGCTCTATCGTGCTGAAGGGAATACAAATATTGAACTCCCCGCGATGCGAGCCGATTTCCACGGAGAAAGGCGTGGTGACAACAACATCGTTTGGTGAAGAGGTAATATTGGTAAATTTCACCTGTATCTCTGAACGGATGTATTCCGTCTTAATTTTATAAATAGAGCCCCAGGCAAACTCATACGCCTCGCGTGCCATTGTCAGCATACGGTGGATCACCCGCTGCTCGGTCGGGGTAAATTCCCGCCCGTCTGCCTTCGTCGGGAAACGCCCGTCTCCGCCGAACAGGTTATCCACGGCCATAAATACCAGACCGGAGGAGAATGCCATCAGCGCGGTCCCACGCAGGGGATTAAGGTGCAGCAGGTTCAGGTTAGTTGGCACCGGTAAATTGCGGGCAAACTCATGATACGGCTGGATCTTGATATTTCCCGCCGTAATATCTGAACTGCGGCGCAGCAGGTTAAATAGCCCCATCCTGAACTGACGGGCAAAGCGTTCGTTAATAATTTCCAGAGAATGAAGCCGCTCGCGAATCACGCGTCGCTGAGTATTTGGATCGTAAGGTTTTATCCCCGCATCTCCCATGCTTCCATGGAGGTCATCGGGACTCTCCGTATCAGCATTGAGCAGGCGATCGATCTCATCCTGTGATAAAAAACTATCAGCCATTGTGTTTACCGCAGAATAAATTCATTAATCAAAACGTCAGTGACGTTAATCTTTTTGTTGAACGCCAGCGGTTTTTTAAGCTCATTATTGATGTTGCTAATCAGCTGGCGTTTACCTTCATCCGTTGAGAGCGTTTCATACGTTTGCTGAGAAAGCAGCATAAACAATCGGCTGCGATATTCCGGCAGGAATTTCTCAAGCACCTGTACGGACGACGTATCGCCAAGTCGTACGGACAGACCAATGTAGAGCACGCGATCCGACTCGTGCTGCGTCGGGGTCAGGCTAACGGTAAAGGTATTCATCGACACGTATAACGGTTCAACTTGCTGTATCGCCGGGGCTTCGTGCTCACTTCTCGAATTGTTGTCCGTCTGCACGTGTGCATATTTCATCGACCAGAACAGATAGCCTGAAAAACCGCAGGCTGCGAGGGCAATCAGAAACATTAGTATTAACAGAAGCGAGCGCGACCCTCCGCGAGCCGCAGCATTTTTATTTTTGTTACCCATTACGTAAACCCAATAAAATAAGAGAGGCAGCAACCTGCCCCTCGATAAATACGGCGGACATTGTAGTCCATTTAATCAGCAGAATAATCAGGAGATAAAATTTCATTCCTGTCGGCAATTCAGCAATTCAGGCAAAAGTGTTAATGCCGTATATATTTCCTTGCGTCGATGTTAATAATTCCGCCACAGCGTCTTCGTCCACGAACACGTTATCTGCACCTTGAGCGGTATGCTGCTCTCCGGAAGGATGACGTCCCTGCTCGCCACCGCCAGTATGTGGTCGATCGGGGCTCACGCTCGCCTGGCCCAACTGAAGCCCGGTTTCCGCTAAAGCCGCCCGCAGGTGCGGTAGAGCAGTCTCCATCATCTGCCGCACCTGGGCATGTTCGCTGACGATATGGATCTGCGCCTGGTCCTGCTGCACGCGCAAAGAGATATGCAATGAGCCCAGCTCCTGAGGATGCAGGCGGATCTCCGCATTGTGCAAATTGTCGCGGCTGAACAGGGCAATATGTTGGCTCACCGACTGTTTCCATTCGGGCGACTCCAGCGGATAACGGACGTTGACCACCTGCTGTGAGACAGGCTGACTGACCAGTCGCGCCGTTGATGGCTCCATCACGACGCTCTGAACCGTGGGATCGCACGTAGCGTGCTGCGATGCGTCTCCCTGATGAGCCGTTAAGCCTGGCATCACGGCGCTGGCGTCCGGGGCTTTCCCCCCTAACGCCTGTGCCTGCATCTGGAGAGGGGTATCTTCGCGTCGGGCGGGCTTCAGCTTAATATCGTCAACAGGGATCGTTAAAGGCGCCTTTTCGCCAGCTACCTCTTCACGTGGCAGAGTCGCATCAGCAAGGGTCGAAGCCTCTGTAGCGCCCCTCGCCTGGCGGGTGACTATTTGCTGAAGCTGCCACTGCGGGCTTTCATCACCGGGAGAGGCGCTGATTCTGACCTCCGCCAGCGTGTCGTCACTCTCCCCCGGCTCAGCTACCGGCGGCAAAACCGGCTGCGGAAGAGGGTATCCTTCATGACTCAACAGCTGCGCCGGAACGTCCAGCCCAGGTAACAACAGTCCCATCTGCGCCAACCTGTCGTCGAGCGTGAGAGCAAAATCCTCGCCGATGAGTTTTCCTTTGCCTGCTCTCGTCGGCGCTCCGCCGGACAGCAGAGCCGTAATATCAATATTCATAGCCTTTCTCTTTTCTGTCCGGCACGCTGGGCGAATTCGTCCATCATTTTTTGCTCCTGGCGGCTCTGTGCCATAGCCAGTGCCGCTTCGCGGCGATCGATGAGCGTCTCAAACGCATTAAGGCGCTGCTTTTTCTGTAGCCACTTCTCTTTGACCCGATCCACGGCTTGTTCGCAGGTGGAAACATGTGATTCGTGCTGCTTCACCACCTGGTTAAGTGACAAAATGAAAGACTGTTGATTAACCAGATCCGCCATCGACATACCGCTGCCCAGCAGGCCCTGACGCAAAGATTGCTGGTACTCGCGCTCATAGTGCTGAAGCTGTTCATGCTGGGCCACAGCTGCCATAAGCGTCTGCTGGACGCTGCCGAGGGCGCGAGTGGTCTCCGTAAGCTTTTCCTGAGCCATATCACGCAGCATGACCATTGGATTATTCACTTTCACGTTTTATCCCGCCTGTTCAACGATGTCTGGGAAAAGTTGGCTCAGTGCGGCAATAGCCTCGTCGTAACCGCTCCGCTCGTGTATTGCCTGATGCAGGAAGGCTTCCAGCGCAGGATACTGGTCTATCGCTCTATCGAGCAGCGGATCGCTGCCCTTCACGTAAGCGCCTACGCTGACCAGATCCCGGTTACGCTGGTAGGTCGACAACAGCTGCTTAAAACGCTGAACCTTGCGGTACTGGACATGCGGAATTAGCTCCGTCATCGCGCGGCTAATAGAGGCTTCAATATCAATAGCAGGATAATGGCCCGCCTCAGCCAGGCGACGAGAAAGCACGATATGGCCATCGAGGATCGCGCGCGCCGAATCGGCGATCGGATCCTGCTGATCGTCCCCTTCGGTTAGAACCGTATAAAAGGCGGTTATCGATCCGCCGCCGCGCATACCGTTACCCGCACGCTCTACCAGTGCGGGCAGACGCGCGAAGACGGACGGTGGATAACCTTTCGTTGCCGGCGGTTCACCGATAGCCAGCGCCACTTCACGCTGCGCCATGGCATAGCGCGTAAGAGAGTCCATTATCAGCAGGACATTCATCCCACGATCGCGGTAATCCTCAGCAATTCGGGTGGCGTAAACCGCACCCTGCATACGCAGGATCGGTGAGACGTCAGCAGGTGCGGCGATCACGACCGCGCGTGAGAGCCCCTCTTCGCCAAGAATGTTCTCGATAAAATCTTTTACTTCACGTCCGCGCTCGCCAATCAGCCCGACGACGATGACGTCGGCGGTGGTGAAACGGGCCATCATGCCGAGCAGCACCGACTTACCGACGCCCGAGCCGGCAAAAAGGCCCATACGCTGTCCCCTGCCAACCGTCAGCAGGCCATTTATTGCCCTCACGCCCACATCGAGCACGGACTTGATGGGATCGCGGTGAAGCGGGTTAAACGAGGGGGTAAACAGGCCGGCTACGGGTTTTCCCGCCGGTGGACGACCATCCAGGGGGCGGCCCTGAGCGTCAAGCACGCGCCCCAGCAGGTGTAACCCCACCGGCAGCTGTTTACCCGCTCCCTTATCGGCCTCTGGCGCGTACACGCGCGCGCCGGGAAGAATACCGTCAACATGTTCAAGCGGCATAAGATAGAGCGTCTGACCGTTAAACCCGACCACCTCACACTCGACCGGTAAAATAGCCTGCCCGGTCTGACGTTCAACAATGCACAACGCGCCTATCGGCAGCTTCAGGCCAACGGCCTCCATCACCAGCCCGGTAGCACGCGTCAGCTTGCCGTACTGACGAAAGCGCGGGAGCTCTCCGAGCTTCTCTTCCACCCGATCCATGACCGAGAGCCAGTTTTTTAACTGCTGGCTCATTGGGACAATTCCTCTCGGGCGAGCTGACAGAGAGACTGCCAGCGCGTTTCCATGGTGGCGTCATACTCCACGTCCGGCGTGACCACACGACATCCCCCTGCGGCCAATTGGGGATCGCTTTGTAAGGACCACCCCATTGAGGAGAGCGTCTCACCGATCGCCTGGGAGACCATGGGCAGATCCTGCGGGTTCACATGCAGTTCTGTCGGGCCGTTGAGCAGGGTATCCTGCTTCATTAACTGGCGGATCTGCGCAAGCAGAGCATGGTTATCCGCCACGCTCAGGGTGCCGTACAGCTGCTGTACCGCCGTCAGCGCCAGCTGAACCAGACGTCCGGGAATAAGGCTATCGAGATTCGAAAGCGCAAGCTTGCACTGCGTCACCCATTCTCCAGCCTGGAGCAGTAAAGCCTGCCGTTCGTCACGAGCCTGTTCCAGCCCCTGCGCCAGACCCGCCTCACGCCCCTCCTTCAGCCCGGCCTCATAGCCTTCGCGACGGCCTTCCTCTTTGCCTTGCGCCAATCCCTGAGCAATACCCTGCTGCTCAGCCTGCTTACGCAGGCGTGCCAGCTCGGCCTTAAACTGCGCGTCAGAATGGCCGGTATCCTGCGTCTGCAACGGTACTTCAACCGTTTCGTTTAACAGATCCTCAGGCTGCCAGCTGCGCCACTGAGCGGCGCTATTGGCATCAAACGTAGGCATCGTCGCTGCCTCCAATGATGATTTCCCCTGTCTCCGCAAGGCGACGAACGATGTTCAGAATAGTCTTCTGCTCGGCTTCCACCTGTGACAAACGAACCGGGCCGCGCGATGCCAGATCTTCGGTCATCAGATCCGACTGACGGCGCGACATGTTACGGAAGAACTTGGCCCGCAGCGCTTCGTCTGCTCCTTTGAGGGCGATGATAAGGGTTTCACTTTCCACCTCCTGCAACAGACGCTGGATGCTGCGATCCTCGACATCCACCAGGTTTTCGAACAAGAACATTTCGTCGATAATTTTCTGTGCCAGCTCACTGTCGAAATCGCGAACCGCCTCAATGGCGGCCTCTTCCTGCTGGGATTTCATCAGGTTTAAAATCTCCGCAGCCGGGCGCACCCCACCCATTTTGCTGCGCTTAAGATTCTGACCGTGGAGCAGGCCGTTGAGTACCTCCGTCAGTTCCTGCAACGCGGCGGGCTGAACCCCGCCGAAGGTGGCGATACGCAGCATAATGTCGTTACGTTCACGATCGTCGAATTTGCTCAGGACGTCCGCCGCCTGGTTACGCTTTAAGTGGACCAGGATCGTGGCGATAATTTGCGGGTGTTCTTCACGAATCAGATCGAATACCGCCAGCGGATCCATAAAGTTGAGCGTTTCGATCCCGTTTCCACCCTGGTGGGTATCCAGCAAATCCTCAAGCAGCGTTGACGCACGCTCTTCACCCAGCGCCTTGACCAGCACGCTGCGCAGATACTCGTTCGTGTTAAGGCTCAGCGCGGCATACTCGCTTGAGTCATTTTTAAAGTCGCGCAGCACGGAGGCCATTTGATCGTGGGTAAACCCCGCCATGTTGACCATAGAACTGCTGATGGTCTTCACCTCATGCGCGTTTAGGTGCTTAAAGACTTCGGCGGCCAGGACATCGCCCAGCGTCAACATAACGATGGCGCTTTTCTCTGCGGCATTCATGATTTGAGCTCCTGATTCATCCACTGACGAATAACCAGCGCAATAACCCGCGGCTCTTGTTCCGCCAGTTCGCGCAGCTGCTGACTGTTAAGTTCCGTATCCACACGCTGCTGAGCGCGGTCACGCGCATCCTTTTCGGACGCTTTCTTGCGGGCGGCCAGCTCTTCCTGACGCGCCTCTTTTTCCATTTCCATGCGGCGCAGGCTGGTTTCCTGATGGCGGATCCAGGCCGGATGAACAAGCTTACGCCACATAACCCAGGCGATAATCGCAATAACCAGATAACGCGCAATCGCCATCATCAACTGATAAAACTTATCCTGTTTCCAGAATGGCGGGAGTTCCTCTTCCTCAACCCCGTTAAACGGCGAGTTCAAAATATTGACGCTATCGCCGCGTGAGGCCGTATAGCCGACAGCCTCTTTAACCAGAGCATTAATACGGTTCAGTTCAGCCTCACTCAGCGGACCCGGCTTGCCCTCAGCGCCTTGCGGCAGATGGTTTATCACCACCGCGACTGAAAGACGATCGATGCGCCCCATGGCATTTTTAATGTGGGTTAGCGTGCGATCGACCTCAAAATTGGTGGTCTCATCGTTGTGATTGTTGTAGGGCTGTGAGCGGTCATTTCCGGTACCAGCGGTACTGGTTTGAGCGGCAGGCTTGTCAAGCGGCTGCGTAAGTGGCGCAGTGGCAGGCGCTGGCGGCTGATTCGTCAGCGCGCCCGGTACGCCGCCATTGCCGCGTCCGTTACCCTGCTCGGACTGGCTCGTCTGGCGGCTTCGAATCACCATTTTTTGCGGATCGGCGTTGGGCTGATACTGCTCCTGCGTCTGCTCCTGCTGGGTAAAATCAATCTGCGCCGTGACCTGGGCGCGAATATTTTTGCTGCCCACCAGCGGCGCCAGTATTCGCTGGATGCGCTGCTGGTAATCACTTTCGATCTCACTGGTGTACTTCAGCTGTGACGTTTGCAGGCCGCGCAAACCACTTTGGGTGAGCAGCTCACCCCGCTGATCGACGATAGTGACATTTTCTGCCGTCAGCCCCGTCACGGCGCTGGAAATCAGATGGGTAATGGCAATGACCTGTCCTTCATCCAGGGTACGCCCCTGAATCAGGTTGACGGTAACGGAAGCCGTTGGCTGTTTTTGCTCACGCACAAACATCGTCTGCTTGGGTGTGGCAAGATGAACGCGCGCCGATCTGATCGGCCCCAGGTTTTCAATAGTACGCGCCAGCTCTCCCTCAAGCGCCCGCTGATAATTAACCTGTTCGCTAAACTGGCTAATACCAAACTTTTCCTTATCCAGCAGTTCAAACCCTACGGAGCCGCCTTTTGGCAACCCCTGTTGGGCCAGCTTCATACGCACTTCATGGACCTGCCCTTCAGGAACCAGAATAGCGCCACCCGGCGCGTCGATGCGGTAAGGGACATTCATCTGCGACAGCTGGGCAACAATGGCCCCACCGTCTTCATCACTGATATTGCTAAACAACACGCGATAGCCTGGCTCTTTTGCCCAGAACATAAGCGCAATTAATACCGATACGGCAGCCGCGGCGCAAATGACCAGCGATAGCTTCGGGCTGGCGCGAAGCCATGACAGAGCCGATTTAATTCGGTCAGCCGGATTATTCGTTAAATCATTTAATGTGGCACTCATGCCGTGATCCTGTAAGAAATAGCACGCACAATAATGCGCGTCAGCGCCTGTGATATCGCAGGGCTGATAACGACGATTTCAAATTAAGAGAAATTTTCAGGCGGGCATTATCGTCTGAAAGGCCGATTTTTTAAGGATAAATAAGCTTAAAGTAATGTTCGCTTATTGGATTTTATGGCCATTTTGCCTACGTGTTAAACTATCAACGTTTAAAAGATATGTAATAAATGTGTGCTTTTCCCTTATTAATTCAGGAAGTCAACAATGTCAGCAACTTTAATGCGTGGCGTACTCGATCAAATTAACACTC
>NZ_JADABR010000014.1:0-96099 GCF_015672585.1 Enterobacter sp. Res13-Sevr-PEC09-46
CGCGGTACCTTCGGCTTATTCCTTCCGGCTTATCGGGGACGGGCGGAGGTAACATCCCTGTAAAGCCCGCCCTCTCGGCGCATCCCTGCGCCTCGCCCCGGCCTACAGGAAACACCTCAGCGATTTACAGCCGGACCGAGGCATCGCTGAAAGCCTTCAGTTATTCTGAAGGCAACGTTATCGCTTTTGCTTTCAAATTACTGGGGATCCCTCAGTCCGTCAGGGAGTGGGTACCAACTCCCTGCTTTTGCTGACATTTAACAAATCAGATCTTGCTCCCAATGAATAACCATACATCGTGTAATGATTTGTTTAATTACATTCATTAACGAGGGAGCATCATGATCACCATTGAGTTTATTGTCATTATCCTCTGCCTGCTGATAGGCACCCGCTTCGGCGGGATGGGCCTGGGGCTGATAAGCGGCATCGGCCTGTTTGTTTTGAGTTTTGTCTTTGGTCTGCAACCCGGTAAACCGCCGGTTGACGTGATGCTCACGATCCTCGCCGTCATCGGCTGTGCGGCCACGCTACAGACCGCCGGTGGCCTGAATGTAATGATGCAGTTTGCAGAGCGCCTGCTGCGTAAACATCCCCAGCACATCACCCTTCTCGCACCGTTTACCACCTGGATGTTGACCTTCCTGTGCGGGACCGGGCACGTCGTCTACACCATGTTTCCCATTATCGCGGATATCGCCCTGAAAAAAGGCATACGCCCGGAACGGCCGATGGCGGTGGCCTCGGTGGCATCTCAGATGGCGATCACCGCCTCCCCCGTTTCCGTGGCCGTCGTTTCGCTGGTCTCGATTCTTGGTGCGCAGCACGGTATCGGCCACGCGTGGGGGATCCTTGAAATTCTTGCGGTCTCCGTACCGGCCTCACTGTCTGGCGTCGCCATTGCGGCACTGTGGAGCTTGCGTCGCGGGAAAAACCTCGCAGACGATCCTGAATTTCAGGAAAAGCTGAAAGATCCGAAACAGCGGGAGTTTATCTATGGAGGAACGGAGACGTTGATGGATCAACGTTTCCCGAAACAGGCCTACTGGTCCACGTGGATCTTCTTCGCCGGGATTGCCGTAGTGGTCCTGCTGGGTGCGCTGCCCGAGCTGCGTCCGGCGTTTGAGATCAAAGGCAAAATGACGGCCCTGTCGATGAACCTTGTCATTCAAATGATGATGCTGATCGCCGGGGCCATTATGCTGATGACCTGCAAGGTAAATGCGTCGGCCATTTCAAACGGGGCGGTATTTAAGGCGGGGATGGTCGCGATTTTCTCGGTGTTTGGCGTGGCGTGGATGAGCGATACCTTTTTTCAGGCGCATCTCGACGAGCTGAAAATGGCGCTGGAGGGGGTGGTGAAGAGTCATCCCTGGACGTATGCCATCGTGCTGTTCCTGGTATCAAAACTGGTCAACAGCCAGGCTGCGGCCTTGACCGCGGTCGCCCCGATGGGGTTGATGCTGGGCATCGATCCGAAAATGCTGGTGGCCTTCTTCCCGGCATCCTACGGCTACTTTGTGCTGCCCACCTATCCGAGCGATCTGGCCTGTATCGGGTTCGATCGCTCCGGCACCACCCGCATCGGTAAATTCATCATCAACCACAGCTTTATTCTGCCGGGGCTGATTGGCGTCAGCTGTGCCTGCGTGGTGAGCTATCTGCTGGTGCAGACGTTCTTCTGATCCTTCTGCGGGCGACAGGCTCTGTCGCCCTTCGACGTAAAAGCAGAAAAGAGTTTCTAATTTTAAAACATCGGTTTATTTTAGTGAGACTCACCCTGCGGTGTGAATCGGAGTTCAATCAGCGCAATCGCTTTCTGGATCGCGCGGAGCGTAACCGGGTCCGCCGCAGCAGGATGGTTGGTGAAATCGATGTTTTTCAGTTGGGTCGACATCTTTTCGCGTACCTCAACCGGCGCGATAACGTCAATCACATCAAGGATTTGTTTGATAACCAGCTGGCAGGCGACGACGTCAGATACCAGTTCCTGATCGGCGCTCAGGTTTTGTGACATGGGGTTCTCCTTATTCAAAGGCCGCCATAGTAGCAAAACAGACGCCCTTCCATCTCCCTCTCGTCGTCCGCAGACATAAAAAAACCTGCCGAAGCAGGTTTTTTTATCAGAACATCGCGCCCGGTGGGACGTCTTTAAACGTTGTGCAGTAGTTTGCCCACATGCTTTTCAGGATTTTGCGCAGTTTCATTATGTTGCTCCAGTAACGTGTTATGCAGGTGTTATTGTCAATACGCTTATAATATGACCACCATCACAAAAATCAACCATTTTGTGACCTGCGTCACGGTTATTAAACCCTCAGTGCTGCTGGTTTGTTAAAAAAAGCCATGATAAATCCGCACGTTACAGGCTTATAAATTCCAGTAAATGTTTATAAAATTTTTTGAGCGGGCAGGAAGAGAATGAGTGAAAACGTATCCGGCAAAGAGAGCCGTGGATTATCGCCTGCGGCGCTGCTGGTGGCCGGTGCTTTCTTTATGGAGTTTCTGGATGGGACGGTGATCGCCACCGCGTTGCCGGATATGGCAAAAAGCTTCGGCGACCAGGCGGTGGATCTGAATATCGGCATCAGCGCCTATCTGATCACCCTGGCCGTACTGATCCCCGCCAGCGGCTGGATCGCCGACCGCTTCGGCGCGCGAAAAGTGTTTGCCCTCGCGCTGGCGATCTTCACGCTGGCCTCGGTATTTTGCGGCCTGTCCACCACGCTCGATCAGTTCGTTGCGATGCGCGTCCTCCAGGGCATGGGTGGCGCGCTGATGGTGCCCGTAGGTCGCCTGGCCGTGCTACGCACCACGCCAAAACATCAGCTCATCACGGCAATCGCCACCCTGACGTGGCCTGCGCTGGTCGCGCCGATCATCGGCCCGCCGCTGGGTGGGTTCATTACCAGCTATGCCGACTGGCGCTGGATCTTCTTTATTAACGTGCCGCTGGGGATAATCGCCATTTTGCTGGCACTGCGCATCATTCCAGACCTGCATGAAGATACGCGCCGACCGTTTGATTTACCGGGTTTTGTTGTCACCACCCTTGCCATGGTGAGCCTGGTTTATGCGATGGAGTTGATGGGCGCAGAGCCTCTGCGAACAGGATTAACCGCCACGCTGTTTATCGTCGGTGTCGTCGCCTTAAGCCTGGCGCTGCGTCACTTTAAGCGGGCAACCTGGCCGATGATCAGGCTCGATGCGATGCAGGTGCCGACGTTTCGCGTCACCCTGTACGGCGGATCGCTGTTTCGCGCCTCCATCAGCGCGGTTCCGTTCCTGTTACCGCTGATGTTCCAGGTCGGCTTTGGCATGGACGCGTTCCATTCTGGCCTGCTGGTGCTGGCGGTTTTCGTTGGCAATCTCACCATTAAACCGGCGACGACGCCGCTGATCCGCAGCCTGGGGTTTAAGCGGCTGTTGCTGATTAACGGTGCGTTGAATGTCCTGGCGTTGCTGGCCTGCGCGTTTCTTACGCCGCAGACGCCCGCGTGGCTCATCATGCTGATCCTTTATCTGGGCGGCGTTTTCCGTTCGATTCAGTTTACAGCCATCAGTACGTTGGCTTTTGCGGATGTGCCATCGGCGCAGATGAGCTATGCCAATACTCTGTTTTCAACCGCAACGCAGCTTGCCGTGGGGCTTGGGATCACGCTCGGGGCGATTGGTATTCGTATCGGGGAAAAAGTCAGTGAGGCGATGGGGATTGCCGGTATGCCGGGAATGAGCTTCCGGCTGGCATTTGTGGCAATCGCGCTGATCTGCCTGGTGGGAATGGTTGACACGCTGCGGCTGACTAAAGATGCGGGCAGCGCGGTCTCATCGAAAAAGTAACGCTATCTGCCGGGCAGGCAACGCACCGCCCGGCAAAGTAAATCAGCCAACAATACCGCGCACGAAGGCTTCAATCTCTTTGTCCTGGCAGTTCTCGAAGAAGCACTGCTGGAAGCGCTGGCCTGATACGGCGGTTTTAACCAGCTCAGGATCGATTGCTCGCAGGGTATCCAGATAGTTTTCTTTCACCACCGCCGCTTTCACCTGGTTCAGGATCCCGGCGTTACGCACCTGCGGCTCTTTACGCTCTGGTGGATAGCCTTCGCCATTGCGTCCGGTAAAGGCTTTCTCAAAGATAAAGCGTACGTTCAGTTCTGCCCCCCAGCCGAAGCCCTTCGCAAACGGCAGAGAAAGCGCGTTACCGTTGTTGATTTGCGCAAACAGGAAAGCATCCGCAGGATCGATGCAGTAACCGCAAATCACACCCGGATGGATGTTCAGGGACATCAGCGCGCCCTGCCCGGTACCGCAGCCGGTAACAACAAAATCAACGGCTTTAGCGTTAAGCAGAATGCTCGCCATGATGCCCAGGTGAATATAGGTGAGATGATGATCGTTCTCATCACTCATACCGACGTTATAGACCGGAAAACCTTTCTCATCAGCAACGGCTTTCAGCTCATTAAGGATGATGGGATTCTTAGCGGCCTGGCTGTTTTCCATCATCAGTGCAATTTTCATCTTGTCTCTCCTGAATGCATGGCGGGCGATCCCGCTGTGGATACCTTTTCAACTTAACCTTACTATCAAACAAACGCACTTTCAAATTAAGTGAAAACTTGTTTTAAAAAACAAAGATGCGCTCACAATTTCGCGCGGTGGCCCGGCTCGTTGCACAGTGAGAGGGCAGATCCTCCGGCTATTCCAGCCATTGCGTACCATCGCGTTGGTTACAATGGCGTATTTCCCGTCACGCAGAGTGAACCATGAAACGTGTAATCATAGCCGGAACGATCCTGTTGCTCGCCGGGTGCAGTATCAACCGTCAGGCAGAAGTCAGCAGTACGGATGCCCCAAACGGAATTGTGCGCCTCGACTATGGCCAGGCCATGCTGCAAAACGCCTGGTCTGATGAGTATGTTAATAACGGTACGGCAACCAAAGCCTGTCAACATATGGGCTACGCCACTGCGTCAGCCTACGGGCAGCCAATTAAAACCTGCACCCTGATCAGCGGTTCACTCTGTCTGAACGAAAGTGTGACCATTCAGTATAAATGTCAGGGATATGCTGTTACCTCTTCCAGCCAGAATCCGTGGTATTAACCGCTACTGCCAGTCACGCTGGCAGTTTATTTAACAAGAACTAAAACAATTCTCATTAATAAATATAAATGACGGCAATGCGTTTTATTCCCATTCGTATTTTTAATAAATAAATATTTATTTTACTTTTTGCAAATAATTAAATAACAAATTATAGTGTCGCTCATCGTGAACCAGAATTAATAAACCGGAGCTGCACCATGTTAAAAACTGAAATGATCGACAAGCTCAATGCGCAAATGAATCTTGAGCTTTTTTCTTCCCTGCTTTATCAGCAGATGAGCGCCTGGTGCAGCTATCACAGCTTTGAAGGGGCGGCCGCCTTCCTGCGTCGTCATGCCCAGGAAGAGATGACGCACATGCAGCGTCTGTTTGATTACCTGACGGACACCGGCAGCCTGCCGCGCATTGATAACGTGGCATCGCCTTTTGCCGAATACGGCTCTCTTGATGAACTGTTCCGCGCCACCTATGAGCATGAACAGCTGATCACCCAGAAAATTAATGAACTGGCTCATGCCGCCATGACCAGCCAAGATTATCCAACCTTTAATTTCCTTCAGTGGTATGTGGCTGAACAGCACGAAGAAGAGAAGCTGTTTAAATCCGTGCTGGATAAATTATCTCTGGCAGGTAAATCCGGGGAAGGTCTGTACTTCATTGATAAAGAGCTGTCGACGCTCGATACCCAGAATTAACAGAAAAGCGGTGCTGAGTTTTCAGCACCGCATTATTTAATGGCGGCAGATTTTACTTTCGTGAGTGGAAAATCCGTCTGCTGCTGGAATGAATTTTCCGCGCGCCGCCAGAAACGCCACCAGCTCCGCGGCCGTCATCTCCGAAGCTGAACAGGTATGGAAACGCGCCGCTTCGCCAAAGCGGGCATGTATCGCCTCAACCAGACTCTCCTCCGTATAGCGCTCACCTGACTCAATCATCATATTCAGCACGTCGTGTCCGTGAATTGACATGGTTACCTCTCGCAAATAAAAAGCAGACTAAACGTTCCCTCTACGGCACGCTTTGCGCTGGCGCAGGTTACCCTTTTCTTTTTGTAAATTAATTATTACACCCTATGTAACGGTGATTTGACGAGATGGTGCTTTTCCCTTACTCTGCGCCGCAGAATGAGTCGCGGTATGGAAGCGTTGTAGAGGAAAGCGTGAAGAACAGAACTCTGGGAAGTATTTTTATCGTCGCCGGAACGACAATTGGCGCAGGAATGTTGGCCATGCCGTTGGCTGCCGCCGGCGTCGGGTTTGGGGTTACCGTAGTGCTGCTGGGCGGTCTGTGGGCCCTGATGTGTTACACCGCGCTATTATTGCTGGAGGTTTATCAGCATGTCCCTGCCGATACTGGCTTAGGCTCCCTGGCTGCACGCTATCTTGGACGCTACGGGCAGTGGATCACCGGTTTCAGCATGATGTTCCTGATGTACGCCCTGACTGCCGCTTACATCAGCGGCGCCGGGGAGCTGATTGCGTCAAGTATCAATGACGGCTTCGGTGCGTCACTTTCACCGGAAACAGGCGCCATTGTCTTTACGCTGATCGGTGGCGGCGTGGTTTGTGCGGGCACATCGCTGGTCGATCTGTTTAACCGTTTTTTGTTCAGCGCCAAAATTCTCTTCCTGATTGTGATGCTGGTGCTGCTGGCACCGCATGTTCACAAGATTAACCTGCTCTCCCTCCCGCTGGAGAAAGGTCTGGCGCTTTCGGCCATCCCGGTTATTTTCACCTCCTTCGGTTTTCACGGCAGCGTGCCGAGCATCGTGAGCTATATGAACGGTGATATTCGCAAGCTGCGCCGCGTCTTTGTTATCGGCAGCGCCATTCCGTTGATTGCTTACCTGTTCTGGCAGCTGGTGACGCTGGGCAGTATTGATTCCAATACCTTCATCGGACTGATGGCAGAGCATTCTGGTCTGAATGGATTCCTGGTTGCCCTGCGTAACGTGGTGGCCTCTTCACACGTGGAGCTGGCGGTACATCTGTTTGCAGACCTGGCGCTGGCAACCTCCTTCCTCGGCGTGGCGCTTGGCCTGTTTGACTATATGGCGGATCTGTTCCAGCGTCGCAATACCGTTGCCGGACGCTTGCAGACGGGGGCGATGACCTTCCTGCCGCCGCTGGCCTTCGCGCTCTTTTACCCGCGCGGGTTTGTGATGGCGCTGGGGTATGCTGGCGTGGCGTTATCGGTACTGGCCCTGCTGCTGCCTTCCCTGCTGGCGTGGAAGAGCCGCCAGCAACATCCGCAGCAGGGGTATCGCGTAGCGGGCGGTACGCCAATGCTGTGCGTGGTGTTTGGTTGTGGGGTGGTGATTATTCTGGTGCAGATTTTGATTGCAGCGGGGATGCTGCCGGAAGTGGGATAACTTATTTATACAGGTCCTGAGGTACTGTTCCGTTCACCTTAAGATCAACAGAATATAATTTTTTCACAGCATGTGAACGGGATAAGGGGGCCGCCGCGGCCCCCTTATCAATCCCCGCGGCCCCGCGGAAAATCGGTGCTTCGCACTGCGCTCACCTCCCGACCATCTGCCTGCGGTCGGCTCAACTCGACATCCTGTCTCGATTCGCCTCTGGCCGCCATCCATGGCGTCCAGCCCTTGTCATCTGGTCTCCGGTTCGCCGATTTTAGCGGGGACTCAACACCCGTGCCCCATTCAGGCCACAGTAATTAATGATTTAATGCAGGCAGCAGCTTTTAAACTTCTTCCCACTCCCGCACGGGCACGGATCGTTACGCCCCACCTTCGACCCGTTCACGATCGGCTTTTTCGCTTCCGGCTGCTGCGGGTTAGCCACCCAGTAGTTATACAAACGCAGCGCCGCAGGCTGAATGCTTTCGATGCTGGCCATGTACTCCTCTTCGGTCAGCGCATCCAGCTTCTCGCTGTTCTCTTCCGTCCCGTGCAGGGCAATCACCGCCAGGTCCGCTTCCAGCGCTTCCGGCAGGGATGACCAGTCCGTCAGCGCCACGCCGCGCATGTAGCCATAGCACCACTCTTCCACCACGGTATAGCTCTGACCGTCAACGTCGTTATAGCCAAACAGCGGTTCAAACTGATCCGGGTATTCGCTCAAACGCTCGGCAATATCGTTCATGTGCTTAAAGCAGAGATCGATAAAACGGTTCATCTCACGATCGTTTTTCCAGCGCGGAATATATTTCTCACCACCCCAGACCGCCACCAGCCAGGTGTCGGGCTCCACCACAACGGGACCGGAAAGTACTGCGGTAAGCATGCCGTCCAGTTCGGACACGTCAATCACGGATGCATCGTCGTGACCGTAAGAGATTAATGTCTCTTCCAGCCACGCCATCTCGCTTTCATTTAATGGGCCTTCAGCCATTGCTGATACTCCTGATAAAAAAAACGATCCTGACATATATCGCCGCGCGTGCCTATCTGAAGTTTAGGTCTTTATTGCTGCAAAAACGTGCAAATCGTGACCGTTGCACAACTTATGGGCTTTGTTGTTAAGGAGATGTGATCTCCGCTGTAAATTCATCTCCTCCCGCAAAGGCGCATAAAACGGCGCTCTATACTCAACGTGTTGTGACCCGGTCAAGGGATTAACCATTCTGGCAACCTTTTTGCTTAATGTTCTGCGCGCTTCGCGGTGCGTGGGATCCTCGCCGTATTAAGCATGAGATTGCTTCTAAAGTGCATTTTGTTCTCGCTCTTGTTTTTGGATTTACGATGCCATCAGGCGTTCGGGTTTATACCTGGTGCAAAAACCTCTTTGCTAAGGAACATAATAATGTCGCTGAAATTTACCAAAACTCCCCTCTCCCTGGTGCTGGCCGGTTGTCTGGTGACGGCCTTTTCCGCGCAGGCTGATATCGTCATCGGCGTGGCCGGGCCGTTCACAGGCCCGAACGCAACCTACGGCGATCAATACTGGCATGGCGCTACGCAGGCGGCGGAAGACATTAACGCCGCCGGCGGGATCAACGGTGAGAAAATCAAACTGGTTCAGGGCGACGACGCCTGCGAGCCCAAACAGGCCGTCGCCGTTGCCAACCGCTTAGTCGATCAGGATAAGGTGAAAGCGGTCGTCGGCCACTTCTGCTCCTCGTCGACCATGCCCGCCTCCGAGGTCTACAGCGATGCCGGGATCCTCTCCATCACCCCCTGCTCGACGAACCCGCTTATTACCGAACGTGGCATGAGCGATATATTTCGCATGTGCGGACGTGACGACCAGCAGGGCCAGGTCGCCAGCGATTTCATTCTTGATAAGCTGAAAGCCAAACGGGTGGTCATCATCCACGATAAAGACACCTACGGTCAGGGACTGGCGGACGCCACTAAGGCGGCGCTGGCGAAACGCGGCGTGAAGGAGGTGATGTACGAAGGGTTATCCCGCGGGGAGAAAGACTTTAACGCGCTGGTGACCAAAATCGGCGCACAAAAACCGGACGTGGTGTTCTTCGGAGGCTGTCACCCGGAAGCGGGCCCGCTGGTTCGCCAGATGCGTGAACAGGGCGTGCAGGCGAAGTTCTTCTCGGGAGACTGTATCGTCAATGAAGAGATGGTCACCGCCGCCGGTGGGGCGCAATACACCAACGGTATTTACATGACCTTCGGTAAAGATCCGCGCCTGATCCCGGACGGAAAAGCCGTCATCGAGAAATTCCGCACCGGTAAATTTGAACCTGAAGGATACACCCTCTACGCCTACGCGTCTGTGCAGGCTATCGCGGCGGCATTCAAGGCCACGAAAGGGACGGATTCCGCAAAAGCCAGCGAGTGGCTGAAGGCCAACCCTGTCGACACGGTGATGGGTAAAAAAGCCTGGGACAGCAAAGGTGACCTCAAAGTCTCTGACTACGTGGTCTATCAGTGGGATGACAAAGGCAAATATAAAGAAGTGCCATAACGGGACGGAATCTGCTCAGCGCCGGCAGGTCTGACTGTCGGCGTAACCCTTTATTCAGGTGCGCGACCATGAGTACATTCTTCCTGCAACAATTAATTAATGGCTTAACGCTGGGTTCGGTCTACGGTCTTATCGCCATCGGCTACACCATGGTGTACGGCATCATCGGTATGATCAATTTCGCCCACGGCGAAGTGTATATGATCTCCGCCTATCTCTCGGCCATTGGCCTGGCCCTGCTGGCGTTTTTTGGACTCCACTCCTTTCCGCTGCTGATCCTGGGGACGCTGGTTTTCACCATCGTGGTCACCGGCGTTTATGGCTGGACGATTGAGCGCATCGCCTATAAGCCGCTACGCAACTCGACGCGTCTGGCGCCGCTGATTTCGGCCATCGGGATGTCGTTGATACTGCAAAACTACGTCCAGCTCAGCCAGGGCCCGCGCCAGCAGGGCGTGCCCACCATGCTTGATGGCGTGCTGCGTTTTCACCTCGGCGAAGGGTTTGTCCAGATAACCTATACCAAAGTCTTTATTCTCATCGCCTCGTTCGCGGGCATGCTGGTGCTGACCTGGATTATCAACCGTACCCGCTTAGGACGCATGTGCCGTGCGGTACAGCAGGATCGTAAGATGGCCTCCATCCTGGGTATCAACACCGACAGAATTATTTCGCTGGTGTTTGTTATCGGCGCAGCCATGGCCGGGCTGGCGGGCGTGCTAATCACCATGAATTACGGCACCTTTGATTTTTACGTCGGGTTTGTTATCGGCATCAAGGCCTTTACGGCGGCGGTGCTGGGCGGCATCGGCTCTCTGCCCGGTGCGATGCTTGGCGGGCTGATTCTGGGCGTCGCAGAAGCGCAATTCTCCGGGATGGTGAACTCGGATTATAAAGACGTGTTCTCGTTTGGATTGCTGGTCTTAATTCTGATCTTTCGTCCTCAGGGGCTGCTGGGCCGCCCCGTCGTGGCTAAAGTGTAAGGAACAACGCGATGACCTCTGACGGTTTTTCCCTGAAGCGCTGCATTCTGGACTCGATTTTTTCCGGAATGATCGCCCTGATTATTTTCGGCCCGATTGCGGGCGTGATACTGGATGGTTACAGCTTTACCTTTGACGGCCAGCGGCTGGCGTGGATTGTAGGCACGGTGATGGTGGGACGCTTTTTACTGAGCGCCTTTTCAGCTACGGCGGCCGGAAGACGTTTACAGGCACGGTTTGAATCCGACAATGCGGGGGTGTATGTCCGGCCGCCGGCGTATAAAAGCCGCATGCGCTGGATCATTCCGCTGATTGTCACGCTGGCGATCTGCTTCCCGTTTGTGGCCACTAAATACGTTCTGACGGTTGCCATTCTCGGACTGATCTACGTCCTGCTCGGTCTTGGGCTGAACATTGTTGTTGGCCTGGCAGGGCTGCTGGATCTGGGTTATGTCGCCTTCTATGCCATCGGCGCTTACGGGCTGGCGCTCGGGTATCAGTATCTGGGGCTTGGGTTCTGGAGCATGCTGCCGCTGGCGGCGCTAATGGCCGCGGGCGCGGGCGCCCTGCTCGGCTTTCCGGTGCTGCGCATGCACGGGGATTATCTCGCCATCGTCACGCTCGGGTTTGGCGAGATCATCCGCCTGGTGCTGAACAACTGGCTCACCTTCACCGGCGGGCCTAACGGCGTTTCAGCCCCTGCCCCGACCTTTTTTGGCCTGGAGTTTGGCCGACGCGCCAAAGAAGGCGGCGTCCCCTTCCACGAGTTCTTCGGCCTGACCTATAACCCCAACTTGAAGTTTATCTTCATCTATGCGGTGCTGTTCCTGGTAGTCATGCTGGTGCTGTACATTAAACACCGGCTGACCCGAATGCCCATTGGACGGGCGTGGGAAGCGCTCCGTGAGGATGAGATTGCCTGCCGTTCAATGGGGCTAAATCACGTTCTGGTCAAACTCTCGGCCTTCACCCTGGGCGCATCGACGGCAGGTATCGCCGGGGTGTTTTTTGCCACCTACCAGGGGTTTGTTAACCCGACCTCTTTCACCTTTTTTGAATCGGCCCTGATCCTCGCCATTGTGGTCCTGGGCGGGATGGGCTCCACCGTCGGCGTCGTACTGGCCGCCTTTGTGCTGACCGTCACGCCGGAACTGCTGCGCAGCTTTGCGGAATATCGCGTGCTGCTGTTTGGCATGCTGATGGTGGTGATGATGATCTGGCGTCCTCGCGGTCTGATCCGCATCAACCGCAGCGGATTTGCCGTGCGTAAAGGAGTGGCGCCATGAACGCAACGATTTTACGTGTAGAACATCTGATGATGCACTTCGGCGGGATCAAGGCCTTAAACGACGTCAATCTTGAGGTGCAGCGCGGCTCCATTACCGCACTCATTGGGCCTAACGGCGCGGGAAAAACGACCGTCTTTAACTGCCTGACCGGTTTCTACCGGGCCTCCGGCGGCAACATTCTGTTCAATGCACGAAATAAAACCACCAATGTCATTCAGGTGCTCGGCCAGAAATTCCAGCCGGGCGACTGGCTCAACCCGGCGCAGCTTGGTCAACGCCTGTTCTATAAGATGTTTGGCGGCACGCATCTGGTGAACCGCGCGGGTCTTGCGCGCACGTTTCAGAACATCCGCCTGTTCCGCGAGATGTCCGTTGTGGAAAACCTGCTGGTGGCACAGCACATGCGCGTCAACCGCAATCTGCTGGCGGGGGTGCTGAACACCCCTGCGTATCGTCGCTCAGAGAACGATGCGCTGGACCGGGCGTTTTACTGGCTGGAGGTGGTGGATCTGGTGGATTGCGCGAACCGTCTGGCCGGGGAAATGTCCTATGGCCAGCAACGACGCCTCGAAATCGCCCGCGCCATGTGTACCGGCCCGGAGATGATTTGTCTCGATGAACCTGCTGCCGGCCTGAACCCGGTGGAAACGCACAAGCTGAGTGAGATCATCCGGTTCCTGCGCGACCACCATGACATCACGGTTTTGCTGATCGAGCATGATATGGGGATGGTGATGGGCATTTCAGATGACATCATTGTGCTCGATCATGGCGATGTGATTGCCAGAGGTAAACCGGCTGAAATCCAGCACAATGAAAAAGTGATTGCCGCGTATCTGGGCACCGACGAAAGCGAGGTAAATCTGTGAGCGAACCGATGCTTCAGTTTCAGGATGTGGATGTTTTCTACGGGGTGATCCAGGCGTTGAAGCAGGTTTCGCTTGAGGTTAACAAACGGGAAACTGTGGCCCTGATTGGCGCTAACGGCGCGGGGAAGTCAACATTACTGATGTCTGTCTTTGGTCAGCCCCGGATCCGCAACGGGCAGATCCTCTTCTGCGGCGAGGATATCAGCCACAAATCCACCCACTATGTTGCCACCGGTGGCATCGCGCAGGCACCTGAGGGACGACGCATTTTCCCGGATATGTCTGTAGAAGAGAACCTGCTGATGGGGACAATCCCCGTCGGCAATCAGCATGCAGCGGAAGATATGCAAAGCATGTTCGACCTCTTCCCCCGCCTCAAGGAGCGACGTAACCAGCGGGCGATGACGCTCTCCGGCGGTGAACAGCAGATGCTGGCTATCGCCCGCGCGCTGATGAGCCGTCCTAAACTTCTGCTGCTGGATGAACCCAGCCTCGGCCTCGCGCCAATCGTGGTTAAACAGATTTTCCAGACGCTGCGCGAACTGGCCCGTAACGGAATGACGATTTTTCTGGTCGAGCAGAATGCGCACCACGCGCTGAAGTTGTCCGACCGCGGCTATGTGATGGTTAACGGGCAGATTCGGTTAAGCGGCAGCGGCGAGGCGTTGCTGAAGGATCCGGAGGTGAGAAAGGCGTATCTGGGTGGCGTGTGAAACGAAAAGGCTATAGTGAGAAAAACTCACAGTGATTGCGATTATTAATCGTTTTTCAAAAACGTACGCCTTCCAATATTATCCTCTCGACCTACCCGGACGGTGGGCCAATTAAAACATTCAGGCGCAAACTGAATAGTCATAATGTGAGGAACCGGGGCAAACATGACACTTGATGCTTTATTTCAGTTAATGAAAATTATATCGCCATCTGAAACCCCATCAGGTGGCGATTTAGCGAATTTTATGACCATGCTTATCTCCACCAAAAATCATTCTGACGCCCTGTTACCGTTTTCGCAGCGCGCGTATATGCTTTCAGTTGCCTATCGCGATCCCCAAAAAGCAGCTGCGTTGCTTTCATCCTGTCAGCCCGAAGCAGGCAACTCTCTCCCGCTGCTCAACTTCTCTGGCTGGCCGGACGTGCGTTACGCCACTTCTGGTGAATTACAGACGCCGGAGTCTGAGGACTATTTTCACAAGATTTCGTCTGCCGCCACGCTATTACGCGCGGCAATTATTGACGCTGAACAGCAGAAAAACACGCCAGCATTTTATATTCTGGATAAGGTGCTCAACCTGAACAGCGCTTTGCCAGAACGTTATAAAAAGATGGCAAATATATCTTATTCATAACGGTATTAATAAATCCGACTGTCATCGTATGCCAGATAATCGATATCCAGCGCCGGAACGACCGGGGTATGGTTTTGCAGCCAGGCCAGAAGATGCTGAATGCTCTCTCTTTTGAGTGAATTTTTTGGCCAGACGAGGTAGTAGCCATCCCCCGTCGCGATAGCTTCCCTGAAAGGCAGGCCCAGCAGGCCACTTTTCAGGGCATCAAGCGTGAGATGCAGGTCGGCGATAGCGATGCCGTGCCCGTTCATCGCGGCAATACTTCCCTGTTCAAGGGTATCGAACACCATACCGCTGCTCATATCGAGCCCCGGGAACAATCCTGTTCTTCGCAGCCAGCGCCGCCAGTCACGTCTGTCCGGTGAAGGATGGATCAGATCGCATTGCGGAAGCCGCTGCCGGGCCGGTTCGATAAGCGATGGAGTACAAACCGGGATAAGCCATTCATGAAATAGCAGTTGGCTTTCCGTTGTGTCACCAAAACGCCCATTGCCGAGAAGAATGGCGCAATCGTAGGGCTCAAGATTGAAATCAACGGTGTCAATGTCCATCCAGACGCTGGCAATCTCAACCTGTGGTTTTGCATGGTTGTTGCGAAAAGATCGCAGCACGTCGAGAAGCCATCTCATGGTCAGGGTGCTGGGCGCTTTTAACCGCAGCAGGTGGTTTTCACTGCGAAATACCCGGCAGGCCCATTCAATGCTCGTGAAGCTTTCGTTCAGCTGCCCGGCAAGCACTCGCCCGGCTTCAGTGACCTCCACGCGAGGACCTTGCCTTTTGAAAAGCTCGCAGTCGAACCACAGTTCAAGGGTACGAACATGTCTGCTGACCGCGCCCGGCGTAATATTGAGCGTTTCAGCGGCTTTACTGAAGGAGTTCAACCGCGCAGCAACTTCAAACGCACGCAGTGCATACAATGGCGGTAAAGACATAGCGTCCCTTAAATGAGGTGATGGCATGGGGAATCAGGATCGCAAACCTGCAAATCTTCACACTGCAAATCGCGCCCGCTACACGATAGCATAATGGGTATCTGTTTAATTCCGTTGAAAAGGATCGTTGTTTTATTACGTGAGAGTCAGAAATGAAGGTTGTTGATTAGCAGAATGACAGGCACAAAAAAACCACCTTTCGGTGGTTTCACGACACTGCTTATTGCTTTGATTATTCTGCTTTTTCCCATGGTAGCCGGAGTGGGACTTGAACCCACACAGCGCGAACGCCGAGGGATTTTAAATCCCTTGTGTCTACCGATTCCACCATCCGGCCAGGGAAGAAAGTGGAGGCGCGTTCCGGAGTCGAACCGGACTAGACGGATTTGCAATCCGCTACATAACCGCTTTGCTAACGCGCCTTAAATCTGTTGTCTTTCGACCTGCACCCGCAAGCTGCCGATGCATTAATCTGGAGCGGGAAACGAGACTCGAACTCGCGACCCCGACCTTGGCAAGGTCGTGCTCTACCAACTGAGCTATTCCCGCATGTCATCAAGTAACTATTTAACTACTTCCTAACCACTTGATTTCATTGTCGTCCGGCTAACTGTGCCGCCGTTCGATGCGTTGCATTCTACTGATATGACGTTTTGAGTCAACGTTATTTTTTGCATCTCAGGATCGTTTGCTGAAAATTAAGCCGAAACGATCACTGTTCAAGCAAATCACCGCGCGCAGCGTTCAAATATTGCAGCATTGACCACAGCGTCAGCACCGCCGCAACCCACAGCAGACCAATGCCGGCCCACTCTACCCAGGCATTCGGACGCCACAGCATCCATACCAGCGCCGCCATCTGTGCGGTGGTTTTAACTTTACCGATCCAGGACACCGCCACGCTGCTGCGTTTACCCAGCTCCGCCATCCACTCGCGCAGGGCAGAGATAATAATCTCACGGCCAATCATGGTCGCGGCAGGCAGCGTTACCCACCAGGTATGATAATGTTCCGCCACCAGCACCATCGCGATTGCCACCATCACCTTATCCGCAACCGGATCGAGGAACGCGCCAAAGCGGGTACTCTGGTTCCAGCGACGCGCCAGATAACCGTCAAACCAGTCCGTCACGGCAGCAATCAGGAAAATAAGCGCACAGGCAAAAGGCGCCCAGACGACCGGCAGGTAAAATGCCAGGACGAAGAACGGAATGAGCACAACGCGAAAGAGAGTGAGCAACGTAGGGATATTAAATCGCATGATGACGGTAACTGTCTGTTGTCAGTAAAATTTAGCTCTATGTTGCTACAGAGCCCTCAATGTTTCAACGAGTAGTAGATCTTTTCTGCCAGCCCTTGCGAAATACCCGGCACTTTTGCAATTTCTTCCATACTGGCGTTGAGTAATCCTTGCAATCCGCCCATATACTTCAACAGCATCTGGCGACGTTTTGGCCCGACGCCTTCAATCGTCTCAAGGGTACTGGTATTTTTCACTTTTGCCCGTTTTTTACGGTGCCCACTGATGGCGTGATCGTGCGACTCATCGCGGATATGCTGGATCACGTGCAGCGCAGGGGAATCCGGCGGCAGGCTAAAGCCCTCGCCTTCCGGCTCAAAGAACAGCGTTTCCAGGCCAGCCTTACGATCTGCCCCTTTCGCTACCCCTAGCAGCAGCGGATGGTTCTTATCCCACTCCACATCGAGCGATTCAAATACCGCCTTCGCCTGCCCCAACTGCCCTTTCCCGCCGTCGATAAGGATAACGTCCGGGATTTTGCTCTCTTCAATCGCTTTACCATAGCGACGGCGCAGCACCTGGTTCATGGCGGCATAATCGTCACCGGGCGTAATGCCGGTGATGTTATAGCGACGATACTCTGCCCGCAGCGGACCGTTGGCATCAAAGACCACACACGACGCCACGGTCTGCTCCCCCATCGTATGGCTGATGTCGAAGCATTCCATGCGTTTCACTTCCGGCAGCTTAAGCAGCGTAGCAAGCGCGGTTAAACGCTGGCTGACGGTCGACTGCTGGGACAGTTTGGTGGTCAGCGCCGTGGCGGCATTGGTTCGCGCCAGCTTCAGATAACGCGCGCGATCGCCGCGCGGTTTCGTCTGAACATTCACCCGGCGGCCTGCCAGCTCTGAAAGCGACTCCGCCAGCAGGGTTTTATCATCGAGCGTGAAGTCGAGCAGGATCTCCGAGGGCAGCGTACGCATCTGGCTGCCCTGCAAATAAAACTGGCCGACGAAGGTCTCCACCACTTCACCCAGCTCAGTGCCGCCCGGCACTTTCGGGAAGTAGCTGCGGCTGCCGAGCACTTTGCCCTGACGAATAAAAAGCACATGAACGCAGGCCAGACCGGCGTCAAAGGCTACGCCGATAACATCGAGGTCGTCGCCCGTATTGGAAACAAACTGCTTCTCGGTCACCCTGCGCACCGCCTGAATCTGGTCGCGGATGCGTGCGGCCTCCTCAAATTCCAGCGCCGCGCTGGCTTTTTCCATACGGGCAATCAGTTGCGTCAGCACCTGATCGTCTTTCCCGGCTAAAAACAGGCGGACATATTCCACCTGCTGCGCGTACTCTTCTTCGCTCACCAGCCCTTCAACGCACGGCCCCAGGCAGCGGCCAATCTGATATTGCAGGCATGGCCGGGAGCGGTTGCGATAAACGCTATTTTCGCACTGGCGAACAGGAAAGATTTTTTGCAAAAGCGCCAGCGTTTCCCGCACGGCATAACCGTTCGGGAACGGGCCGAAATATTCACCTTTCGCATGCTTAGCGCCACGATGCATCGCCAGCCGCGGGTGCGTGTCGCCGCTCAGGAAGATAAACGGATAGGATTTGTCATCGCGCAGCAGAACGTTGTAGCGCGGCTGATACAACTTAATGTAGTTGTGCTCAAGGAGCAGCGCTTCCGTTTCCGTATGCGTTACGGTGACATCAATGTTATGTATAAGTGCGACCAGCGCTTCGGTTTTACGGGAGGCAAGGTTGCTGCGGAAATAGCTGGAAAGGCGTTTCTTCAGATCTTTCGCCTTACCGACATAGATAACCGTACCGCCAGCATCGTACATACGGTAGACGCCTGGCTGACTGGTGACGGTTTTCAGAAATGCTTTTGAATCGAACGCTTCACTCACTGACTTATTAACGACTCCGCATTGCACAAACCATGGCGAATGGCCAGGTGAGTCAGTTCGACATCACCGTGAATGTTCAGTTTACTGAACATTCGATAGCGATAGCTGTTGACCGTTTTCGGGCTGAGATTCAGTTGCTCTGAGATCTCATTCACCTTCTGACCTTTAGTGATCATCAGCATAATCTGCAATTCGCGCTCAGACAAACTGGCAAACGGAGATTCCGTTTTTTCCGGTTCAATCTGACTCAGAGCCATCTGTTGAGCAATATCAGAAGCGATGTAGCGCTGCCCGGCGTGTACGGTGCGGATCGCATTGACGACTTCCTGCGGCGCGGCGCCTTTACTGAGATACCCGGCAGCACCCGCCTGCATAACCCTGGCAGGCAGCGGATTTTCGGTATGGACGGTCAGCATGATAACTTTGGTATCAACGAACATGCGCGCGATTTTGCGCGTGGCTTCAAGCCCGCCAATACCGGGCATGTTCATATCCATCAGCACCACGTCTGCGGAGTTAGCGCGACACCATTTAACGGCATCTTCGCCACAGCACGCCTCGCCGGCAACTTTAATACCCTTTATATCTTCAAGAATGCGTCGTATCCCTGCGCGCACCAGTTCGTGGTCATCAACAAGAAGGACGTTGATCAAAGGAAATGTCTCCAGAATAGGGATAACGCTACTGACTGCTAATTGGGTTTATATTAACGGTTTTCCATGCAAGTTTAAAACGCTAAAAAATCGGCTATTCGATTCTGGTCTCGTTTTTGGAAATTAAGCTGTACAGTAAGTGGAAAGAAAACCCTTGCCCGCTGGGCTTTTACCTCTATTTTATAGCATCGACATTCGAAAAGTTACTAAAACAGTTGTTAACTCAAACGAAAAAGAGCGCGCGATTTTTTGTAACAACAATTAACGAATGGCGAACCGGGGATAAACATTTAATTGTCGCTAACATATTGGACAGAGTACCTTCATAATCCGCGCCGCCCAATAATCACTGCGCGATAAGTATAAAAAACAACCACTGCATTTTTTGCCGTAGCTTGTGGTATACTCCGCCGCCTTAACTTTCATCGTCGCGCTCAAGCGCTGTTTTATAATGAGGAAAATAAATGAGCACACCTGAATTTGCCACTGCCGAGAATAACCAGGAACTGGCACAGGAAGTAAACTGCCTGAAGTCGCTGCTGACGCTTATGCTACAAGCGATGGGCCAGGCTGATGCTGGTCGTGTGATCATTAAAATGGAAAAACAGATCGCGCAGATGGAAGACCAGGCGGAATCCGCTGTTTTTGCCAATACGGTTAAGCAAATTAAACAAGCCTACCGCCAGTAACAAAAACGGCTGGATGCAAAGCATTCAGCCGTTTTCTCGTCTGACACGCAGAACGTGATATCAGTCAGATAAGCCCCGTCGCCGCGGCATAACACGCTATCTGGATCTTATTCGGTGCGTTGAATTTCTTCTGCATATTCTTTTGATGGAAATTGACGGTATTTTCCGAGATGGAGAGAATGATGGCGATTTCTGCCGACGTCTTCCCTTCTGCGGTCCACTTCAGAATTTCCCGCTCACGCTTGCTGAATTTCATTTCAGGCGGCATCACCGTCTCATGTTCAAAGCGCAACAGTGTGGTGAGCGCCATCTGGACCAGCATTTGTAAACGCAGCTCAATTTCTTCACTGGATATCGAGTGTGCCTGTAAGCTGGTACATGACACGGAGAGGAAACCGAGCGCATGATTTGGCATCATCAGACACTGCGTTATTCCCTTGCGTAAACCGTGGTCCCGCGCGCCGTCCCATAATTGCTGGGCATCCGTGAATAATTCATCCGTCCAGGGCAAATGTCCCTGAATGAAATTCTCCGGCTTCAGCACCGGGTCAATGGCGAAATAATTCTCGGACTGATATTGCGCCATCCATTGTTGCGGATAACTGGAATGGACGGAGGTTCGCGGGCGGGTAAATGGCACAGGGTGTCGAACACAAAGCGCATAATAATCGAATTCAAGCGCCTGCGTTTGTCGCTGAAGTTCCTGATATACCTCTTCGGCACAGGTCATTTCCTGAAACCGGAGGAAGCATTCCCGTCGCCAGGTGAAAAAGTCTATATCCCTCATACTTACTGAATGAAGCCTCTGATAAAGATAATCATTATTATGGTGAATATAACCTAACACATAAAGCATGATTATTTATATAAAATATCGGCCACAGGCAGATTATCTTTAATTTGGCGATGGCTTATCCACATCAGTCGGAATAAAAAAGCAACAGAACGGAGTTTAAGGGAGGATAATTTGCTCCAGAAGCGGCATCTGGAGCAAATTGAACGCTAAAATGCTACTGCATTAAGAATTTTTCAAGGAACTGACGGGTTCGGGGCTGCTGCGGATTGGCAAACAGCGCTTTAGCCGGCCCCTGCTCAACTATTCTCCCCTGATCCATGAAAATAGCCCGATCGGCAACGTCGCGAGCGAAGCTCATTTCATGCGTCACAATCACCATCGTGCGTTTCTCCTGCGCCAGCTGTCGGATCGTGTTCAGTACTTCCCCGACCAGCTCAGGATCGAGCGCGGACGTGGGTTCGTCAAACAGGATCACATCCGGGCGCATCGCCAGCGCGCGCGCAATGGCGACACGCTGCTGCTGCCCGCCAGATAAGCGACGCGGATAGCTCGTCTCCTTCCCTGCCAGCCCAACCTTCGCCAGCAGCTCGCGGGCGCGGACCGTCGCGTCTTCCTTAGGTTCCCCCTTGACGATGACCGGCCCTTCAATAATGTTTTCCAGCACCGTGCGGTGCGGAAAGAGATTAAAGCTCTGGAACACGAAGCCGACATGCTGGCGCAGGCGGCGAATCAGCCCTTTTTGCTGGCTGATGGGTTTCCCGGTATCAATGGTGATATCACCCACGCGGATCGTCCCGCCTTCGGGCTGCTCCAGTAAATTGATGCTGCGCAGCAGCGTGGTTTTGCCTGACCCGCTCGGGCCGATAATTGCTACCACTTCGCCCTGCTCAACCTCAAGATCAATGCCATGCAGCACCGTTTGTCCATGGAATTTTTTCACCAGGTTTTTGACGTCAATTGCACTCATTTTGGATCACGCTCCTGGCGGTTAAGCTGGTTTTCAAAATAGTTTTGCAGAGCGGACAGTACCGTCGCCATCACCCAGTAAATCAGCGAGGCCGCCAGATACATGGTAAACACTTCCAGCGTGCGCGAGGTGATCAGCTGCGCCTGACGGAACAGCTCCGGCACCTGAATGGTCGCCGCAAGCGAGGTGTCTTTCACCAGGCTGATAAAGCTGTTGCTCAGCGGCGGCAGCGCCACGCGCGCCGCCTGGGGCAGGATCGCCCGGCGCAGCGTCTGCCACGGGGTCATCCCGATACTGGCCGCCGCTTCCCACTGTCCTTTATCGATGGAGGAGATCGCCGCACGCAGCGTTTCAGAGGTGTACGCCGCGGTATTCAGCGACAGGCCAATCATCGCCGCCGGGATCGGATCCAGCTCAATACCAAACTGTGGCAGCCCGTAGTAAATCATAAACAGCTGGGCGATAAGCGGCGTTCCGCGGAACACGGAGATGTAAAACCGCGCCAGCCACCGCACCGGCCAGATGTTCGACATGCGCATCAGTGCCAGCACAAACCCGAGCACCAGCCCGAAGAACATCCCGCCGATACTGAGCTGTAAAGTAAACACCGCGCCCTTAAGCAAGAACGGCAGCGAATCAATAACCAGTTGAATACTTTCTTGCATTATTATTTTTCTACCTGATTTTTAGACATGAGGATGATAGGCAAACAGCGCAGGCGCCCCGCCAGTATGAACAAACAAAATGGGTCCTTCATCCTTAAAGCGCTTGCGGGCGATGCCGTCGATCAGGCCCGCCATTGCCTTGCCGGTATAGACCGGGTCAAGCAGAATACCTTCGAGACGGGCCAGCAGCTTAACCGCCTCCATCCCTTCATCATTGGGGGTGCCATAGCCCGGCGCGAAATAGTCATCCCACAGCAGTATTTCCGCCTTCGCCTGAAGCGCAAGCTGTTCAGCCACCGCCTGTTGCAGGGTGACGACTTTCGGCTTCTGTTCCGCAACGCTTCTGGAAACCGTCACGCCAATCAGCTCGACCTCCGGCATCAGTTGCTCAAGCCCGACCGCTAAACCAGCATGGGTCCCCGCACTGCCGGACGCCACCACCACCGAGGATAAACTCACCGCGCCTTCGCACTGCTGAGCGATTTCCAGCGCGCTCTCAACATAGCCGAGGGCACCCAGCGCATTCGAGCCGCCAACCGGGATCACGTACGGACGAAAACCCTGCGCTTCCAGACGCGTCGCCAGCTCGTCGAGCTGTGCAGCCGGGTCGGTCAACGCGTCGACCATTTCAACCTGCACGTTGAACAGATCCAGCAGCAAACGGTTACCGTTAGTCAGGTAATTCTCTGCCTGCGTCCCGATCGGGTTCTCCAGCAGGGCTACGCAGTGGAGTCCCAGCTTCGCCGCCACTGCCGCCGTCTGGCGAACGTGGTTAGACTGAATTGCCCCGGCGGTGATCAGCGTGTCCGCCCCCTCACGCAGAGCATCGGCGGCGAGAAACTCCAGCTTGCGCAGCTTATTTCCGCCCATCGCCATGGGCGTCACATCGTCACGCTTAATGAATATATCGCGCCCCAGGTAGTCAGAAAATCGCGGCAGATACTCCAGCGGCGTGGGTGCGCCGATAAATTCCAGACGGGGAAAGCGCGTTAAATTCTGTAGTGACATGGTTCCTCCGGTCACGCAAACAATTGTTATTTCATTATGCACGCAGACGCGCGAGAAATAAAAAAGGCGCTTTTAAAAGCGCCTTTTTTTGTCAGTCAGAGACTTATTTCGTCACGTCTGCACCAAACCACTTCTCAGAAAGCGCCTTCAGGCTGCCGTCTTTCTGCATCTCAGCAATGGCGCCATCGATGGCTTTCAGCAGATCCTCGTTACCTTTACGCACCGCCACGCCGGACTCCTGACGGGAGAACGCATCACCCGCGACAGCCAGGGTATTGTTGGTTTTCTTCACCAGATCCAGCGCTGCCAGGCGGTCAACCAGAATGGCGTCAATACGGCCTACGCGTAGATCCTGGTATTTCGTCGGGTCATCATCGTAGGTACGGATGTCCACGCCCTGCACGTTCTGCCGCAGCCACTCTTCGTAGTTGGTGCCCAGACCGACGCCGACTTTCTTACCTTTCAGGTCCGCTGCGGACTTGATGCTGCCTTCGTTACCTTTCTTCACCAGCGCCTGAATACCGGACACGGTGTACGGCGTGGAGAAGTCATACTTCTTCTTACGCTCGTCAGAAATGGTTACCTGGTTAATCACCACGTCAATACGTTTGGAATCCAGTGACGCCAGCATCCCGTCCCATTTGGTGGGTTTCAGGGAGGCTTTAACGCCGAGGTGTTTTGCCAGCTCCTGCGCAAACTCCACTTCAAAACCGGTCAGTTTACCGTCGTCGCCCTGGAAGCTGAACGGAGGATAGGTTCCTTCCAGCCCAACCAGCAGCGTGCCGCGCTCTTTAACTTTGTTGAGCAGATTCTCTGCCGCGAACGTTTTCACGCTCATCCCCGCGACCAGCGCAACGGCCATCATCCCCATCAGCGCCTGACGACCCAGAAGTGCTAATTTCATAAGTACCCCGATACAGTGGAATTTTTGAGTAGTGTAGAGAAATCGCCTGCAACGTCAAAGGCGGCTGCGCTACATCTTATTCTTTTTTAATATATATCAGAAGTTGTTCCGGCGCGGACTTTCTGCTTTATGACGCCCGGCATCTGGACTTTATATTGCGCGTACTTTCGCAGCGCGATGCGGTAATTATTGGTACTGGTGGCGGGCAACCAGGGTTCCAGATTTTCATCCAGGTATCCGGTCGTCAGCAGATCGCGGGAGATATTTTGCATGGTCAAATGCTGACCCAGGCGGCGCAGGCGAACCACGTATTCACGCACGGTGCCGTGACTCATCTCCGTTTGTTCAAACAGGAATTGCTTGAAGCCGATAATATCGAAGAAGTCGCTTTGCTCTTTGCAATGGAGATCGCCACAGAAACGGCAAAGCGCTACCCACTCTTTTTGCTCTTCAAGCCAGGCGGCTTCATCCATCAGCGTGTCGAGGCGGGAAATCGCAATCTTATTCACGATTTCACCGCGACGAACCAGCGTGATGCGGTCGAGTAATTTTTTACAGTGGGCGCAATGCGTCTGGCTGTGTTTAAAGTCTTTCAGGTAGCGGCTTAAAGGCCGTCTTTTAGATTGCTGCACCGTCATGATAACTCCTGGTTGTCAATACGTTGTGCGGCATTTCCAAGGCGAATGACTCACCTATAACTTACCCAGTTTTGTGCGCAGGCGTTTAATGGCCTGGCTGTGCAGCTGGCTCACCCGAGACTCGCCCACCTCCAGCACGGCGCCAATCTCTTTGAGATTGAGCTCTTCCTGGTAATAGAGGGTTAACACCAGTTGCTCACGTTCCGGTAAAGCTTCGATCGCTTCCATCACGCGCTGGCGTAAATTCCCTTCCAGTAAATGGTGTAACGGGTTTTCTTGCTGATGTTCATCCGTCACCAGCTCGATGCTATCGCCATGCTCTTCGCGCCACTCATCATAAGAGAAGAGTTGGCTGTTATTGGTATCGAGCAACATCTGGCGATACTCTTCAACAGGAATGCCCAGACGCTCCGCTACTTCGGTTTCCGTCGCGTTGCGCCCCAGCTCCTGTTCCAGCTGCCCCATCGCATGCGCCACTTCGCGCGCGTTGCGGCGAACGCTGCGCGGCACCCAGTCGCGGCTGCGCAGCTCGTCCAGCATCGCACCACGAATACGCTGCACTGCGTAAGTCGTAAATGCCGTTCCTTGCAGAGCGTCGTACCGGTCAACTGCATTCAATAACCCGATACCGCCCGCCTGTAGCAGATCGTCCAGTTCCACGCTCGCCGGCAAACGCACCTGGAGGCGCAATGCTTCGTGACGCACCAGCGGAACATAACGCTGCCACAGCGAGTGTTTATCCATTACACCTTCAGCGGTATAGAGTGAATTCACGATAAACAGCCCTGCGTTAGTTGAGTTATCGGCATGATTATCCGATTCTGGAGGGGTTTTAATCGGGTGAATAGTGGGTGAAATGAGGGGTTATTTGGGGGGTTACGCGTAAATGCGGACAGAAAAAACCCCGCCGAAGCGGGGTTTAAGCGTAATCAGGCGATTAGCCTTGCAGCAGAGACAGAACCTGCTGAGGAACCTGGTTAGCTTTGGACAGCACGGAGTTACCGGCCTGCTGAACGATCTGCGCTTTAGACATGTTGGACACTTCGGTCGCATAGTCGGCGTCCTGAATACGGGACTGCGCTTCAGACAGGTTGGTGGTGGTGTTGTTCAGGTTGGTTACGGCAGAGCTCAGACGGTTCTGAACCGCACCCAGTGAAGAACGGAATTTGTCTACGGACGCGATTGCTTTGTCCAGCAGAGCCAGTGGATCCGCAGTAGATGCGCCAGCGAATTGTGCAGTTGGGGTATCAGTAGAAAGTTCAACTACAACTTTATTAGCATCAGAGGTAACGGAGTTATCGTCATCAAGAGCTGTCGCAACGGTAGTAGCGTAATTTTTACCTTGGAACGTTACATAACCAGCAGCATTGCCATCTTTGTCTGCCGCTACCTTAATAAGCTGTTTCGCCTGAGTAGCAGCAGTCGTGAGACCATTATCAGTATCTTTATATTCAACATCAGCTTTGTTTAAGGTAACTGCACCAGTTCCATGATTAATTGAAGCTGAATAGAAATCACTTCCTGACTTAACGACGAATTGATCAGTTGCCACACCGTTTGAATCTAAGGTGTTATGTAATGTCAGGCTGGATGCATCAATGGTCTTGCCTGTAGCAGAAGAAAGATCTCCTGCGACAGCGCTAAGGTCTACGGCTACAGGTTTAACACCCGCTGCGCCGGTAATTTGAGTGATGGTATCACTAACTTTAAGCGACTGACCTGAAACGGAGAATCCATTCAGCCCCAGAGTAGAAGAGTCAATCTTCTGAAGGTCAATGTTGATAGTCTGGCCGTCGTTCGCACCAACCTGAATCGCCATAGAACCGTTTTTAGCCAGTACGTTCACGCCGTTGAACTGAGTCTGACCAGATACACGGTCGATTTCAGACAGACGGGATTTGATTTCGTCCTGGATTGAAGACAGGTCAGAATCAGAGTTAGTACCGGTCGTTGCCTGAACGGTCAGTTCACGAACACGCTGAAGGTTGTTGTTGATTTCAGACAGCGCGCCTTCAGTGGTCTGCGCCAGAGAGATACCGTCGTTAGCGTTACGTGCAGCCTGAGTCAGGCCTTTGATGTTAGAGGTGAAGCGGTTAGCGATAGCCTGGCCCGCAGCGTCATCTTTCGCGCTGTTGATACGCAGACCAGAAGACAGACGCTCGATAGAAGAAGACAGAGCGGACTGGTTCTTGTTGATGTTGTTCTGAGTGATCAGCGAGAGGCTGTTGGTATTAATGACTTGTGCCATGATTTCGATTCCTGTTGTTCATCAAATCTGTTTGGTTAGATTTGGGTTTCCACCCTTCGGCTTCATCGCCGTCAAAGGTGTTATCGTCTGGTCCAAACCAACCTTTAGATATTTTTTCAGGATCGCGTTAATTTTTTTAGCCACGGAAAAGCTCTTCTCTATTACCGTTATTCCCGCCATTAAAAAAAAGAAATTAACCGTAAACTTTCCCCCATTAAGGCCGATAACCCCACTATTCGTTCTACGTGTCGATAGATTAAGGAATAAATATGGCAAGTATTTCATCATTGGGGATTGGTTCGGGTCTTAAGTTAGCAGACATTCTGGATAGTCTGACCACGGCCGAAAAAGCACAGCTGACGCCAATTTCCAAACAACAGACATCGTATACCGCCAAGCTGAGCGCTTACGGCACGTTGAAAAGTTCACTGGAAGCGTTTCAGACCGCCAACACCGCGCTGAATAAAGCCGACCTGTTTACAGCGACCAGCACGTCGAGCAGTACCACGGCATTCAGCGCCACCACTACCGGCAGCGCGATTGCCGGTAAATACACCATCAGCGTGTCGCAGCTGGCGCAGGCGCAAACCCTGACGACCAAAAACGCGCAGCCGGATACCAAAACGGCCATTGCCACGGCTGACAGCAAGATCACCTTTACCGCCGGTAACGGTAAAGATCCGGTGACCGTCGATATCAGCGCGGCAAACTCCTCGCTGACCGGCATTCGCGATGCGATTAACAAAGCTGACGCCGGCGTGACCGCCAGTATTATTAACGTCGGTAATGGTCAGTATCGTCTGTCCATCACCTCCACCGAAACCGGGGCGGACAACGCGGTCAGCATCAGCGTGAGCGGCGACAGCGCCCTGCAATCCTTTATGGGTTACAACGGCACCAGCACCGACGCCAGCAACGGCATGACAGAAAGCGTCACCGCGCAGAACGCCAAGCTGAAGGTGAATAACGTCGATATCGAAAATAGCAGCAACACCATCAGCGATGCGCTGGAAGATATCACCTTGAACCTGAACGATGTCACCACCGGTAACCAGACGCTGACGATCGCTAAAGATACATCGAAAGCGGAAACGGCGATGAAAGCCTGGGTGGATGCCTACAACACCCTTCAGGACAGCTTTGCATCATTAACCAAATATACGGCGGTTGATGCGGGTACAGATGCGCAGGATTCCAGCAACGGTGCCCTGCTCGGAGACAGTACGCTGCGTACTATCCAGACGCAGCTGAAAACCATGCTGGGCAACTCCGTCGGCGGAACCGCCTATAAAACGCTGTCTCAGGTCGGCATTACCTCCGATCCAAGCACGGGCAAGCTGGAGCTGGACAGCGACAAGCTGAAAAAAGCGCTGACGGATAACCCGTCTGCCGTGAAAGATTTGGTTGTGGGTGACGGTAAAACCACCGGGATCACTACCACCATGGCCACCCATCTGACTGACTGGCTTTCCAGTAAAGGCATTATCCAGGCGGCCAAAGATGGCGTCAGCAAAACGCTGAACAAGTTAACGGATCAATATAACGCCGTGAGCGAACGTATTGACGCGAGAGTGGCGCAGTACAAAGCCCAGTTTACCCAGCTGGACGTACTGATGACCTCGCTGAACAACACCAGCAGCTACCTGACGCAGCAGTTCGAAAATACGTCCAGCAACAAGTAGTAAACGCTAATCAGACCCGAGGGGGATAACATGTACGGCGCAAAAGGCACGCAAGCCTACGCAAAGATAGAAGTTGAAAGCGCGGTGATGAGCGCCAGCCAGCAGCAGCTGGTTATCATGCTATTTGATGGAGCCCTCAGCGCGCTGGTACGCGCGCGTCTGTTCCTGGCAGACGGTAATATCCCGGCAAAAGGGCTGGCGCTCTCAAAAGCCATCAACATTATCGAAAACGGGCTGAAGGTTGGCCTGGTGGAAAATAACGGTGATGAGCTTACGCAAAACCTGATTGCCCTTTATGCCTATATGGTACGTCGCCTCCTGCACGCCAACGTGAATAACGACGCCAGCGCCATCGAAGAGGTGGAAAACTTGCTGCGCAATATCGCTGACGGGTGGAAGGAGGTTGCCGGTACGCCACAACTGATGCAGGACGCCGTCTAATGAGTAACGCACCGCAACTTTATGCCCTTTATCAGCAACTCCTTGAGCAGAGCCAGTTGATGTTGCGACTGGCCCGGCAGGGACTATGGGATGATCTGATCATCTGTGAAACCGACTATGTTAATGCGGTGCACTCACTGGCTCGTCTCACTCAGGAAAGTGAACCTTCGATGCAGATTCAGGAGCAGCTTCGCCCGACGCTGCGGGTGATCCTGGACAACGAAGGCCAGGTAAAAACGTTGCTGCAAGCCAGAATGGATGAACTGGCGAAGCTGGTTGGGCAATCCTCCATCCAGAAAACCGTTCTCTCCACCTACGGTAACCAGGGCGGTCATGTCCTGGTTCCGCAAAGTAATAGCGATATTAATTAGCCATTTAACTGGCGGGCAAACGTTAACCGTTTCGTTCGCCAGGCATTTCTGCCAAACCTGCTCCATACTTGAGTTTCGCGACCTCATGGAGATGGTGCATGCGCAACCCAACACTTTTACAATGTTTTCACTGGTACTACCCCACCGGCGGTGAACTGTGGCGAGAAGTCACGGCATTAGCCCCCAACCTGAACGAAATCGGCATCAATATGGTCTGGTTACCGCCGGCATACAAAGGGGCATCCGGCGGCTATTCCGTCGGGTATGACTCTTATGACCTTTTCGACCTCGGTGAGTTTGACCAGAAAGGCAGCGTCGCCACCAAATACGGCGATAAAGCCCAGCTGCTGGAGGCCATCAACGCCTTAAAAAGCAACCAGATTGCGGTGCTTCTGGACGTGGTGGTCAACCATAAAATGGGGGCCGATGAAAAGGAACCCGTCCGCGTGCAGCGTGTGGATGCTCAGGATCGCACCCAAATCAGCGATGAGATCATCGAATGCGAAGCCTGGACGCGTTACACCTTCCCCGTTCGGGCCGGGCAGTATTCGCAATTCATCTGGGATTACAAATGCTTCAGCGGTATCGACCACATTGAAAACCCCAATGAGGACGGTATCTTCAAAATCGTGAACGACTACACCGGCGAAGGCTGGAACGATCAGGTCGACGACGAGATGGGCAATTTCGATTACCTGATGGGTGAAAATATTGATTTTCGCAACCATGCGGTGACGGAGGAGATCAAATACTGGGCGCGCTGGGTGATGGAGCAAACCCACTGCGACGGCTTCCGCCTGGACGCGGTAAAACACATCCCGGCCTGGTTCTATAAAGAGTGGATTGAGCACGTCCAGGAGGTGGCCCCGCAGCCGCTGTTTATTGTGGCGGAATACTGGTCTCACGAAGTGGATAAATTGCAGCACTACATCAATCAGGTGGACGGCAAAACCATGCTGTTTGATGCGCCGCTGCAAATGAAATTTCACGAAGCGTCACGCCAGGGACGCGACTACGATATGAGCCAGATTTTCACCGGTACGCTAGTGGAAGCCGATCCGTTCCATGCCGTGACCCTGGTAGCCAACCACGATACCCAACCCTTGCAGGCGCTGGAAGCCCCGGTTGAAGCCTGGTTCAAACCGCTGGCCTACGCGCTCATCCTGCTGCGTGAAAACGGCGTGCCGAGCGTGTTCTATCCGGATCTTTTTGGCGCCAGCTATGACGACACCGGCGGGGATGGCGAGACGTATCACATCGATATGCCGGTGATTGAACAGCTCCACGAGCTGATCCTCGCCCGGCAGCGTTTTGCCCACGGCGTGCAGACGCTGTTTTTCGATCATCCAAACTGCATTGCGTTCAGCCGCAGCGGGACTGAGGAGCACCCGGGCTGTGTGGTGGTGCTGTCGAATGGTGATGACGGCGAGAAGACCATCTGCCTCGGGGAAAATTACGGCAATAAGACCTGGCGTGATTTTTTAGGCAACCGCGAGGAAACCGTGACCACGGCGGCGGATGGCGAAGGGACGTTCTTCTGTAACGGGGGAAGCGTCAGCGTCTGGGTGATTGAGGACGCGCTGTAGTGCTGGGAAAGTGCGGCCTGATGCCCTCACCCCGACCCTCTCCCACCGGGAGAGGGAGCAAACCCTAAAAACGGCAATATGATTGCCGTTTTGCTTTTACCGCTACGGAAGCTTACTCTCCAGCGGATTCTTACTCAGGTAATCTGCGCATTCCACCGTTGGACGGTCAACCTTGTACAGTTCCATACCGTCATACTCCAGCGCCGCCCCATCACGCTCCAGCGGATAGACATCCAGCTTACGGGTCACGTTGTAATAATCATCTGAACGCAGCATGATCTTACCCGGCACCGCGATAACGCGCTGCCACTGACGGCAATCCAGCGTATCCCCCTCTGGCGTCACCACCAGCGTGGCGATCGCTTCCGGGCTCACCATCGCGCTCTGCGGCCCTTTCGACTGCCAGTAACCTGCCAGTTGCGAAGGTACCGGGTGCTTAATCACTTCCTGATAGTTATCTACCTGAACACATCCCGCTAACGTCAGCATCGCAGCCACAATTGCTACTTTTTTCATCATCTTTCCTGCATGCGAAGAAAAAAATATTGTGGCATTAAAGCCATCAGGCTGCCAGCGTAAGATAGGTATTGATTAAACCTGCATGCCCATCACTTCCTGGTATGCCGACACCAGCTTGTTACGCACCTGCAACCCCATCTGCAATGACACCGACGCTTTTTGCAGATCGGCCATCACATCGTTGAGCGCCACGCCGGGTTCGCCAAGGGTAAATCTCTCAGCCTGGGTACGGGCCGCGTTTTGCTTGTCGCTGATCCGGTCCAGCGCCGCATGCAGTTGACCGGCGAAGCTAACGCCCGGCGGCTGGTCAGCCACGCTCTGATTACGGGCGGTCATCGCCGTTGCCTGTAACTGACTGAGTACCCCTTCAATGCCCTGTATAGCCATGACTCTCCCCTGGATGGTTTTTTACGAGGTCAAGACTAACAGCTTGTCAATAAGATAATGGCGGTAAATAGCGTTAAAAAACCAGGTTATTTGACGCATAGAAAATCCCGAATCATCAAATAATGGCAGGGCCATCAGTATGGAACTTTTGTCGTGTTTGCCGACCCGGGAGTCAGTTTTGTTTCTCTACACGAATAACGTAAACCACCAGGATTTAAGAGGTGCGCAATGAGTGCGACAGCAGCATCGACAGCGCCACAGAATAAATCACTCGAGTGGATGAACCGCCTTCGCGCCAACCCTAAGATCCCGTTGATTGTGGCAGGCGCTGCCGCCATTGCGATCGTTGTCGCGATGGTCTTATGGGCAAAAAGCCCGGATTACCGCACGCTCTACAGCAACCTTTCCGACCAGGATGGCGGTGCCATCGTCACCCAGTTAACCCAGATGAACATCCCGTATCGCTTTGCCGATAACGGTGGTGCGCTTGAAGTACCGGCAGATAAAGTGCACGAGCTTCGCCTGCGTCTCGCCCAGCAGGGGCTGCCAAAAGGCGGCGCGGTTGGGTTTGAGCTGCTGGATCAGGAAAAATTCGGCATCAGTCAGTTCAGCGAGCAGGTTAACTACCAACGCGCGCTGGAAGGTGAGCTGGCCCGTACGATTGAAACCTTAGGCCCGGTGAAAAGTGCCCGTGTGCACCTGGCGATGCCTAAGCCGTCCCTGTTTGTCCGCGAACAAAAGTCCCCTTCGGCCTCTGTGACCGTTAACCTCGAACCTGGCCGTGCGCTGGATGAAGGGCAGATCAGCGCCGTCACGCACCTGGTCTCCAGTGCGGTGGCCGGCCTGCCGCCGGGTAACGTTACGCTGGTGGATCAGAGTGGTCATCTGCTGACGCAGTCCAACACCGCAGGGCGCGATCTCAATGACGCCCAGCTGAAATACGCCGCGGATGTGGAAAGCCGTCTCCAGCGTCGCATCGAAGCGATTCTGGGCCCGGTGGTCGGCAGCAGCAACGTACACGCGCAGGTCACGGCGCAGATTGATTTCTCGAATAAAGAACAGACCGAAGAGCAGTACGCTCCGAACGGGGATGCCTCCCGCGCCGTGTTACGCTCGCGTCAGATCAATGAGACGGAACAGGTCGGCGGCCAGTATCCTGGCGGTGTGCCGGGCGCGCTCTCTAACCAGCCTGCGCCTGCCAACGCCGCGCCAATCTCCACCCCGCCGGCAAACCCGCAGAACGGTCAGCAAACGAATCAGCAGACGACCTCGACCGCGAACAGTACCGGCCCGCGTAACAGCAGCCGTAACGAAACGACCAACTACGAAGTCGACCGGACTATCCGCCATACCAAACTGAACACGGGCGATATTCAGCGTCTCTCTGTTGCCGTGGTGGTGAATTACAAAACGCTGCCGGACGGTAAACCGCTGCCGCTCACGGCGGAGCAGATGAAGCAGATCGAAGATTTGACCCGCGAAGCGATGGGCTTCTCTGAAAAACGTGGCGATACCCTCAACGTTGTGAACTCACCGTTCAACCCGGTGGATGAGACCGGTGGCGAACTGCCGTTCTGGCAACAGCAGGCGTTCTTCGATCAGCTGATGTCCGCAGGCCGCTGGCTGCTGGTGCTGATTGTCGCGTGGCTGCTGTGGCGTAAGGGCGTTCGTCCTCAGCTACAGCGCCGTGCTGAAGCCGAGAAAGCCGCGCTGGAACAGAAGAACGCGCGTCCGGACGAGGAAGAAGCGGTTGAAGTTCGTCTCAGCAAAGATGAACAGATGCAGCAGCGCCGTGCTAACCAGCGTATGGGCGCAGAGGTGATGAGCCAGCGCATTCGCGAAATGTCAGATAACGATCCGCGCGTCGTCGCGCTGGTCATCCGCGGTTGGATGGGTAACGAACATGAGTAATACGCTTACAGGCACCGATAAGAGCGTCATCCTGCTGATGACCATTGGCGAAGATCGCGCGGCGGAAGTGTTTAAACACCTCTCCCAGCGAGAAGTGCAGATCCTCAGCGCGGCGATGGCCAACGTGCGCCAGATCTCCAACAAGCAGCTTACAGAAGTGCTGGCGGAGTTTGAGCAGGAAGCCGAGCAGTTTGCCGCGCTCAACGTCAACGCCAACGAATACCTGCGCTCCGTGCTGGTTAAGGCGCTGGGCGAAGAGCGCGCCGCCAGCCTGCTGGAAGATATTCTCGAAACGCGCGACACCGCCAGCGGGATCGAAACGCTCAACTTTATGGAGCCGCAAAGCGCCGCCGATCTTATTCGCGACGAGCACCCGCAGATTATCGCCACCATTCTGGTTCACCTCAAACGGGGTCAGGCAGCCGATATTCTGGCGCTGTTCGACGAGCGCCTGCGCCACGACGTGATGCTGCGTATCGCCACCTTCGGCGGCGTCCAGCCAGCCGCGCTGGCGGAGCTGACCGAAGTGCTGAACAACCTGCTCGACGGCCAGAACCTCAAGCGCAGCAAAATGGGCGGCGTGAGAACGGCAGCGGAAATCATCAACCTGATGAAAACGCAGCAGGAAGAGGCGGTTATTACGGCGGTACGCGAGTTCGACGGCGAGCTGGCGCAGAAAATTATCGACGAGATGTTCCTGTTCGAAAACCTGGTCGAAGTGGACGATCGCAGCATCCAGCGCCTGCTTCAGGAGGTGGACTCCGAATCGCTGCTTATCGCCCTCAAAGGCGCCGAGCAGCCGCTGCGCGAGAAATTCCTGCGCAACATGTCCCAGCGTGCGGCCGATATCCTGCGCGACGACCTGGCCAACCGTGGCCCGGTGCGTTTGTCTCAGGTGGAAAACGAACAGAAAGCGATCCTGCTTATTGTTCGTCGTCTGGCAGAAACCGGCGAGATGGTGATTGGCAGCGGAGACGACACCTATGTCTGATGAACTGTCGTGGAAGCGCTGGACGCCTGACGACCTCTCCCCTCCCACCGCAGAGTTCACCCCTGCCGTTGTGTCGTCCGACGAGGGCGACGCCAGGGCGGGTATCCCCGAGCTGAGTGAAGAGGAACAGCGCGCCCAGATGCTGGCCCAGATGCAAATGCAGGCGCACGAGCAGGGCTTCAACGCCGGGATGAACGAAGGCCGTCAGACCGGGCACGCACAGGGTTATCAGGAAGGGCTGGCGAAAGGTTTAGAGCAGGGCATCGAGCAGGCGCGCCAGCAGCAGGCGCCGCTGCATGCCCGCATGCAGCAGTTGGTGAGCGAGTTTCAGCACACGCTGGATGCGCTCGACAGCGTGATTGCCTCGCGCCTGATGCAGATGGCGCTGGAGGCGGCCCGTCAGGTGATCGGCCAGACGCCGGTAGTGGATAACGCCGCGCTGATTAAGCAGATCCAGGCCCTGCTCCAGCAGGAGCCCCTGTTCAGCGGCAAACCGCAGCTGCGCGTTCATCCTGATGATTTGCAGCGCGTGGAAGAGAGCCTCGGCGCGACGCTGAGCCTGCACGGCTGGCGGCTGCGCGGCGATCCGTCGCTCCATCACGGAGGCTGTAAGGTCTCGGCGGATGAGGGCGATCTGGATGCCAGCGTCGCGACCCGCTGGCAGGAACTGTGCCGCCTGGCGGCACCGGGAGTCGTCTGATGACCGCTCGCCTTACGCGCTGGCTTAACACGCTCGATAATTTTGAAACGAAGATGGCGCAGCTGCCATCCGTTCGTCGTTATGGACGCCTGACGCGCGCCACCGGTCTGGTCCTGGAAGCCACGGGGCTGCAACTTCCGCTCGGCGCCACCTGCGTGATTGAGCGTCAGGACGGGGGGGAGACGCGTGAAGTGGAAAGCGAAGTGGTCGGGTTCAACGGTCAGCGCCTGTTTCTGATGCCCCTTGAAGAAGTGGAAGGGATTTTGCCCGGCGCCCGCGTCTACGCGAAAAACATCAGCGGTGACGGCCTGCAAAGCGGCAAACAGCTGCCGCTCGGTCCGGCGCTGCTGGGCCGCGTGCTGGACGGAAGCGGCAAACCGCTTGATGGCCTGCCCTCCCCTGATACCACCGAAACCGGCGCGCTGATCACCCAACCCTTCAACCCGCTGCAACGCACCCCAATCGAGCACGTACTGGATACCGGCGTGCGGCCGATTAACGCCCTGCTCACCGTGGGACGCGGCCAGCGTATGGGGCTGTTTGCCGGCTCCGGCGTGGGTAAATCGGTCCTGCTCGGCATGATGGCGCGTTATACCCAGGCGGACGTTATCGTGGTTGGCCTGATTGGTGAGCGTGGTCGCGAAGTCAAAGATTTCATCGAAAACATTCTGGGTGCGGAGGGCCGCGCCCGCTCGGTGGTGATCGCCGCGCCTGCGGACGTGTCGCCGCTACTGCGTATGCAGGGTGCCGCCTACGCCACGCGTATTGCGGAAGATTTCCGCGACCGGGGCCAGCACGTGCTGCTGATTATGGACTCCCTGACCCGCTACGCGATGGCGCAGCGTGAGATTGCGCTGGCCATCGGCGAGCCGCCCGCGACCAAAGGCTACCCGCCGTCGGTCTTCGCCAAGCTCCCGGCGTTGGTTGAGCGCGCGGGGAACGGCATCAGCGGCGGCGGCTCCATCACCGCGTTCTATACGGTACTGACCGAAGGCGATGACCAGCAGGACCCGATTGCCGACTCCGCGCGAGCGATCCTCGACGGCCATATCGTGCTGTCGCGCCGTCTGGCCGAAGCCGGGCACTACCCGGCCATTGATATTGAAGCGTCGATCAGCCGTGCGATGACGGCCCTGATCACCGAGCAACACTACGCCCGCGTGCGTAACTTCAAACAACTGCTCTCCAGCTTCCAGCGCAACCGCGATCTGGTAAGCGTCGGGGCGTACGCCAAAGGCAGCGACCCGATGCTCGATAAAGCGATTGCCCTGTGGCCGCAGCTGGAGGCATTTCTGCAACAGGGTATTTTTGAACGCGCCGACTGGGAAGATTCCCTCCAGGCACTGGAGCTGATTTTCCCGCAGGTGTAACACAGGTGGAGGGCGAAGGTCATGGCGCAGAACAGTGCGTTATCAACGCTGAAAGATCTGGCTGAAAAAGAAGTTGATGATGCCGCATTGCAGCTTGGCGCAATGCGACGCGGGTGCCAGCAGGCTGAAGAACAGTTGAAGATGTTAATCGACTATCAGCATGAATATCGCACCAACCTTAACACCGACATGGCGCAGGGCATTGGTAGCCAGCGCTGGATTAACTATCAGCAGTTTATCCAGACGCTGGAAAAGGCGATTGAGCAGCATCGCCAGCAGCTTAACCAGTGGACGCAAAAAGTCGATACCGCGCTGAATTTCTGGCGCGAGAAAAAACAGCGGTTGCAGGCCTGGCAAACCTTACAGGACCGGCAGATTGCAGCCTCGACCCTGGCGGAAAACCGTCTGGATCAGAAAAAAATGGATGAGTTTGCCCAGCGCGCATCAATGAGGAAACCAGAATGATCACACTGCAACAACTGCTGATGACCGACAGCGACCCGTCCGGCGGCACGCTGACCGGAAAAGGCGCTGAGGGCGCGCAAGATTTTCTCTCTCTGCTGGCGGGCGCGCTGACCGAGACCACCGGCAAAGGCAAAGATGCCCCGCTGACGCTGGCGGACCTGAAAGCGGCGGGCAGCAAGCTGTCGACAGCGGCAAAGGAAAAAAACGGTGATACCACGCTCCAGGCCAAAATTGCCGAGCTGCTCTCCCGTCAGGAGACCCTGACTGGTGAAGATACCGCCGTCTCCCTGCAAAGCCTCGTCTCCGGCCTGAAACCCGCAGCGAATACGGATGCGCTGAAGACGCTGACCCAGCCGGAGGCGAAAACAAACAGCGAGACCACGACTGAAGAAGAGGAGCTGGCCGGGTTAAGCGCGCTGATGGCGATGTTACCGCACCAGCAGACCACCATCCCGGTAGCGACGCAACCTGCGAGCACCGGGGAGATCGCCCCCCGTGCCGCCCTCCCCTCTGCGCTAGCCCAGACGGACAACGGCCAGCATCAGCCGCTTAGCCATGCGTTAACGGCTCAGGAAAAAATGCCGGTTCAGGACAGCGACACATCGCTGCCCGCCACGGCAGCCGTTACGCCAGCCGTCGCCGCCGTCGCGGAGAAGCAGGACGTAGCGAGCGCGTCGTCTGCCGCCAGCCCAACCGCGACGCTGGCCCCGATCGTCAGTCACCTGGCGCCTTCACAGCCTGCCGCTACCGTTGCGACAGCGCCGGTGTTAAGCCAGCCGCTGGGCACGCACGAATGGCAGCAGAATCTGAGCCAGCACATCACCCTGTTCACAAAGCAGGGACAGCAGACCGCAGAGCTGCGTCTGCACCCGGAGGATCTGGGTCAGGTGCAAATTTCGCTTAAGCTGGATGACAACCAGGCGCAGTTGCAGATGGTTTCGCCCCACAGCCACGTCCGCGCGGCGCTGGAAGCGGCCCTGCCGATCCTGCGCACGCAGCTTGCGGAAAACGGCATTCAGCTTTCCCAAAGCAGCGTCAGCAGCGAGGGCTTTGCCGGGCAACAGCAGTCCTCATCCGGGCAGCAACAGCACGCTTCGCGTTCCGGCCAGCATGGCGGGTTTAACGATGAGAACGAAGAGTTATTGCCTGCCCCTGCCGCCCTGCAATCCGCCGCGCGCGGCAGCCGTGCCGTAGATATCTTTGCCTAAACGCCAGAGGTAACGTGATTATCCCCGTCTTTTCCACGCTTTGACCTAAGCCGGACACGGGATAATCACCGTATTAAGCTGTACCGAAACAGGAAGCTCGTATCAGATGACAGACTCCGCTATCACCAAAAAAAGCAAGCGTTCCATCTGGATCCCGCTGCTGGTGTTGATTACCCTCGCGGCCTGCGCCACCGCAGGCTACAGTTACTGGCGTATGCAGCAAGAACCCTCCAGCGCGGCCGCCAAAGCTGAAGCGCCGCCTCCACCGGCGCCGGTCTTCTACCCGCTGGATACGTTCACCGTCAACCTGGGCGATGCGGATCGCGTGCTTTACGTGGGTATTACGCTGCGTCTGAAAGATGAAGCGACCCGTGCACGCCTGAACGACTACCTGCCAGAAGTGCGTAGCCGTCTGCTGCTGCTGTTTTCTCGTCAGGATGCCTCCGCGCTCGCCACCGATGTGGGCAAGCAAAAGCTGGTCGATGCCATTAAACAGACGCTGGCGACCCCGCTGGTAAACGGCCAACCTAAGCAGGAAGTCACTGACGTTCTGTATACAGCCTTCATTCTGCGGTAACGACATGGGCGACAGTATTCTTTCTCAGGCAGAAATCGATGCGCTGCTCAACGGCGACAGCGATAAAAGTGACGAACCGAAGCCGGGTCTGACCGGCGATGATAATATTCGTCCCTACGATCCCAATACCCAGCGTCGCGTGGTGCGCGAGCGTTTACAGGCGCTGGAGATCATCAACGAACGTTTCGCACGTCAGTTCCGTATGGGGTTGTTTAACCTGCTGCGTCGTAGCCCGGATATCACCGTCGGTGCGATCCGCATTCAGCCGTATCATGAGTTTGCCCGCAACCTGCCGGTGCCAACCAACCTTAACCTGATCCATCTGAAACCGCTGCGCGGTACCGGCCTGGTTGTGTTCTCGCCAAGCCTGGTGTTCATCGCGGTGGATAACCTGTTCGGTGGCGATGGCCGTTTCCCGACCAAAGTGGAAGGCCGCGAGTTTACCCATACCGAACAGCGTGTGATTAACCGCATGCTGAAGCTGGCGCTGGAATCCTACAGCGACGCGTGGAAAGCGATTAACCCGCTGGAAGTGGAGTACGTGCGTTCCGAGATGCAGGTGAAGTTTACCAACATCACCACCTCCCCGAATGACATCGTCGTGAACACCCCGTTCCACGTCGAGATCGGCAACCTGACGGGCGAGTTCAACATCTGCCTGCCGTTCAGCATGATTGAACCGCTGCGCGAACTGCTGGTGAACCCGCCGCTGGAGAACTCACGTCACGAAGATCAGAACTGGCGTGAAAACCTGGTGCGTCAGGTGCAGCATTCGCAGCTGGAGCTGGTGGCCAACTTCGCCGACATCTCCATGCGGTTATCGCAGATCCTGAAATTACAACCCGGCGACGTTTTGCCGATAGATAAACCTGACCGCATTATTGCCCATGTGGATGGCGTACCCGTGCTGACAAGCCAGTACGGCACGATTAACGGCCAGTATGCGTTACGCGTTGAGCACTTGATCAACCCGATTTTGAATTCGCTGAATGAGGAACAGCCCAAATGAGTGACATGAACAATCCGTCCGATGAAAACAGCGGAGCACTGGACGATCTGTGGGCTGACGCGTTAAACGAGCAGAAAACGACGCCGACGAAAAGCGCGGCAGACGCGGTCTTTCAGCAGTTAGGCGGCGGCGACGTCAGCGGCACGTTGCAGGACATCGACCTGATTATGGACATTCCGGTCAAGCTGACCGTTGAGCTGGGTCGCACCCGCATGACCATTAAAGAGCTGCTGCGCCTGACGCAGGGTTCCGTGGTGGCGCTTGACGGTTTAGCGGGTGAGCCGCTGGATATTCTGATCAACGGCTACCTGATTGCACAGGGCGAAGTAGTGGTGGTGGCCGATAAATACGGCGTACGTATCACCGACATCATTACCCCTTCCGAACGCATGCGTCGTCTGAGTCGTTAAGTATGAAAACCCAGGCAACACTGTCCGCGCCCTCCGCCGTACCCGGCTCACCGCTGCTCCAGGTGAGCGGCGCGCTGTTCGGTATTATTGCCTTTATCCTTATCGCCGCCTGGCTGGCAAAGCGTTTCGGTCTGGCGGGGAAAACGGCCGGTACCCGCGGGTTGAAGGTCAGCGCCAGCACCCCGCTAGGACCGCGCGAGCGCGTGGTCATTGTGGAGGTGGAAGATGCACGACTGGTGCTGGGCGTGACCGCCTCCAGCATTAACGTCCTTCACACGCTCCCCCCTGCGCCTGTCACGGTGGAGGCTAACGCCCAGGCCACTGCGGATTTCCAGTCCGTAATGAAGAGTTTGCTCAAGCGTCCCGGGAGATCCTGATGCGCCGTTTGTTATTCCTTACGCTGACAGGCCTGGGCCTGTTCGCGCCCTCTGTGTATGCGCAACTGCCGGGGCTGGTTTCCACGCCGCTGGCGAACGGGGGACAAAGCTGGTCCCTGTCCGTGCAGACGCTGGTATTCATCACCTCGCTGACCTTTATTCCGGCGATCCTGCTAATGATGACCAGCTTCACCCGCATCATCATTGTGTTTGGCCTGCTGCGCAACGCGCTCGGCACGCCGTCCGCGCCGCCCAATCAGGTGCTGCTGGGTTTAGCCCTCTTCCTGACCTTTTTCATTATGTCGCCGGTGATCGACAAGATTTACACCGAGGCCTACCAGCCGTTCAGCGAAGATAAAATTTCCATGCAGGTTGCCCTGGAAAAGGGCGCGCAGCCATTACGTGAATTTATGCTTCGCCAGACGCGCGAAGCGGATCTGGCCCTGTTTGCCCGTCTCGCTAACACCGGTGAGTTACAGGGGCCGGAAGCGGTGCCGATGCGCATTCTGCTCCCGGCGTATGTGACCAGTGAGCTGAAAACGGCGTTCCAGATTGGCTTCACCATTTTCATTCCGTTCCTGATTATTGACCTGGTGATCGCCAGCGTCCTGATGGCGCTCGGGATGATGATGGTCCCGCCCGCAACCATTGCCCTGCCCTTTAAGATCATGCTGTTCGTGCTGGTCGACGGCTGGCAGCTGCTGGTCAGCTCGCTGGCGCAGAGTTTCTACAGTTGAGGAGCGCGCAATGACGCCTGAGTCGGTCATGATGATGGGCACGGAGGCGATGAAAGTCGCGATTGCCGTCGCCGCGCCCCTGCTGCTGGTTGCGCTGGTCACCGGTCTGATTATCAGTATTCTCCAGGCCGCCACGCAGATTAACGAAATGACCCTGTCGTTCATCCCGAAGATCATTGCCGTATTCGTGGCGATTATCGTTGCCGGGCCATGGATGCTCAATTTGCTGCTGGACTATATGCGCAACCTGTTCACCAATCTGCCTTACATCATCGGCTGACGGACGATGCTGCATTTCACCAGCGATCAGTTTGTTCAGTGGCTCGGGATCTATTTCTGGCCGATGCTGCGCATCATGGCGCTGATCTCCACCGCCCCCATACTCAGTGAAAAGTCGGTGCCTAAACGCGTCAAAATTGGGCTGGGCATCGTTATCACGATTATCGTTGCCCCTACCCTGCCGGCGGTGGATATCCCGATCTTTTCCCAGAATGCGATCTGGATTGCCCTGCAACAGGTGATGATTGGCGTGGCGGTCGGGTTTACGATGCAGCTCGCCTTCGCCGCGGTACGAACGGCGGGTGAACTTATCGGTTTGCAGATGGGCCTGTCTTTCGCGACGTTCGTTGACCCGGGCAGCCATCTGAATATGCCCGTGCTGGCGCGTATTATCGACCTGCTGGCGATGCTGTTGTTTCTCTCGTTCAACGGCCACCTGTGGCTCATCTCGATGCTGGTGGACACCTTCCACACGCTGCCGATTGGCGACAACCCGGTAAACAGCAACGCGTTTCTGGCGCTGGTGCGGGCTGCCGGGCTGATCTTCCTCAACGGGCTGATGCTGGCGCTGCCGATCATTACCCTGCTGCTCACCGTTAACCTCGCATTAGGTTTACTCAACCGAATGGCTCCGCAGCTGTCGGTATTCGTCATCGGCTTTCCGGTGACTTTGACGGTTGGCCTTTTATTAATGTCATTATTGATGCCACTTATCGCCCCCTTCTGCGAGCATTTATTCAGCGAGATATTCAATCTGTTAGCGGATATTGTCAGCGAACTTCCACGCAAATAATAACCCGCAGTGTTTGCAATGTCTTTCTGAGGATATTCCTAAAAATAATCTCGAAAAACATCTACCAGGATATATCTGACGCGGTTTAAATGTTTCTAACCAACTCACAATACTTAATATTTACTTTACTTTAAGATGATTCCTGGCAAATTATACGTAACTTTACGGGATAGTGAGTTCGCCTGAAAGTCTTTGTCATGCTCACAGGTTTTATTAGATTTTTTCCATCCCGTATGGCTGTTTATGAGCTCTCAGGCAGGTGGTGAATTATCGTTACGCATTGAGTGAGGGTATGCCATGTCAACGATCATTATGGATTTATGCAGCTACACCCGGCTAGGGTTAACCGGGTACTTAGCAAGCAGAGGGGTAAGAAAGAGAGACATCAACGATGCACACACCGTTGAAGAACTCGCAGCCGCTTGTGACGCCCACAAGCCCGGCGTGGTGTTTATTAATGAGGACTGTTTCATTCACGACCCCGCTAACAGTCAGCACATTAAGCAGATCATTAATCAGCATCCTAAGACCCTGTTTATTGTTTTTATGGCGATCGCCAATATTCATTTCGATGAGTATTTGTTGGTGCGTAAAAACTTATTAATCAGTTCGAAATCGATTAAACCAGAGTCGCTTGATGATATCCTGGGCGATTATTTGAATAAAGAAGTTAAGAATGTAGGGGCGGTTAACTTACCCACCCTATCATTAAGCAGAACTGAATCAAGTATGCTAAGAATGTGGATGGCTGGACAAGGGACAATTCAGATCTCAGACCAGATGAATATCAAGGCAAAAACAGTATCGTCACACAAAGGAAATATTAAAAGGAAAATTAAAACGCATAATAAGCAAGTCATATACCATGTCGTACGCCTGACAGATAATGTGACGAATGGGATTTTCGTTAATATGCGCTAATTTGCACGGCCATGTTGTACCCTACCTTGATCTCTGGCCTGGCCAGAGATTTTGCTTTTCAGTAGCCGGAGCCGGGGAGAAGATGCCCCCGACGCCGCCCTATTCCGCCGTTTCCACAAAGATCCCATCCGGGTGCCCCAGTTCGTTGAAGAACCAGATGCCGAGCGGGTAATCTTCCAGCGACACCAGATACATTGTGCCTTCATTAAACTCTTCTATAGCCAGCACCACGCCCGGGCGGCGCGGCCCACCGTCCGTTTTGACGGTTACCCGATCGTTGACCTTCATACATTCCTCCTGTGGTTTTGAGCCAGTGTAGAACAAATTGCATTGCCTGGCATCGCCACCTGGCGCGAATGGCGTTTTTGTGTGCGGTCTATACTTAACTGTTGAGACGATTAAATGAGGAACCCGCCATGAAGACCGACAAAGAGTACAGCGACACCATTAAGCGTGAGGTTGAAGTGGATGTCGATGCCCTGCTTGCCGCCATCAATGAAATCAGTGAGTCCGAAGTTCATCGCGCGGAGGATAATTCCGACCGTGTCGTGGTCAATGGTAGGGATTACCATACCTACCGTGAACTGGCTGAAGCATTCGAGCTGGATATCCATGACTTTAGCGTCTCGGAGACGAACCGCTAAGGCGAAAAAAATCCCGGTCATGGGGATGACCGGGATCAAACTTGCTTATGCAAGAAGCACTTGTAAATTCGTTACACCAGGAAATCTGATGCAGGTAAGACATTATCCCCAACGGAATAGTCTTACAAGCATATATTCTCTTAGCGAATATTATATTTTATACATGTGAATTTTGGTTATGAGTATAAACATGCGCCGCCTGTGGGTTTGTCGGGATCGTTTCCACTTCAACGGCGCGTCAATGCCTGTTCTTTTAAGATTTATCTTAGGTGAAATCATCACCCGGGAGACGTTATGCCTTCGTTTGAGGAGACTCTGCTTGTTTTTACCGACCTCGACGGCACGCTGTTGGATTTTCACACACTCGACTGGCGGCCTGCGGCCCCCTGGCTGGAAAAGTTAATGGATGAACAGGTACCGGTCATTCTGTGCAGCAGCAAAACCGCGTCCGAGATGGATGACATCCAGCAGGAGCTGGGGCTTGGCGGGTTGCCCTATATTGCGGAAAACGGCGCGGTGATCCAGCCTGACGTACGGTGGGAAAACGCCGCACGGTTCATCTCAGAAAAGAAGCATGACGATATCCGGCAGTGTATTGCCCGGGTACGTCAGGAAATGCATCTTAAATTCACCACCTTCGATGACGTAGATGAGCGCGTGGTCGCCGGATGGACTGGGCTGAGTTGTCCCCGCTCAGTGCTTGCGCGTAAACACGAGGCTTCCGTGACGCTGATCTGGCGTGACAGTGATGAACAAATGGAACGCTTTGCCGCCGAACTCGCCCGGCAGGGGCTGAAGATTGTCCAGGGAGCACGCTTCTGGCATATCCTGGACACCTGCTGCGGCAAAGACGCGGCGGTTCACTGGCTTGTGGACCAGTATCGCCTGCACGAGGGTTCCGAACCGACGACGCTGGGCCTGGGCGACGGCCCGAATGATGCCCCGCTGCTGGACAGCGTAGGCTTTGCCGTCGTGGTGAAAGGCTTCAACCGGGAGGGCGTCAGCCTTAAGAACAACGATCCCGCCCGGGTTTATCACACTCAGCACACTGGGCCGACCGGCTGGTGCGAGGGGCTTGATTACTTTTTGACGTGATCCTGCCAGATGACCCGGTTACGCCCGCGCTGTTTCGCCTCATACAGACGCGCATCGGCGGTGGATTGCAGATTTTCGAAGTGATAATTGCCCTTCTCCTGCGCGCCAGAGACGCCAAACGACGCACTTACGCGCAGGGTGGTACTTTTCTTAATCAGGATCTCTTTGCTGTCGATACGTTCGCGGATCTGCTCTGCGACGTCCGCCGCCTCTTCAAGCGTCATGCCCGGTAGCACCACACAGAACTCTTCGCCCCCGACGCGTCCGGCAATATCTTTAGTCCGGAGGGTGCTGGCAATCAGACCCGCGGCATGGGACAACACCTTATCACCCGCCTGATGCCCGAACCGATCATTGATGCTCTTGAAGCAATCAAGATCGATCTGAATGACCGAGAAAGGCAGCGACTGCTGTTCACACTGCTTCGCCAGCATTTTCGCCTGCTCGAACAGCGACCCACGATTATTCAGCCGGGTCAGAGGGTCGTGCCAGGCCTGCCATTGCAGCGAGTTCTGCATCGAATACATATTACTGACCATGCGCCGGATCACCAGCCATGAGATAAGCAGCATCGCGGTGAACAGCGCCCAAAGCAATGCCAGCACAATGCTGATGCTGCCGAAATCACCGCGCACCCCTTCATCCAGGGTGTGCACGCGCAGGACGATGCCATCAAAATGGTCGAGACGCTCCCAGCTGACAAAACGACTCCCCAGGCGAATGCCGCCTTCAGAATCCGATTCTATCGCGTGCGCTATCTGCGCTAATTCGCGCGCGTCAAAATGATTAACGTCCGCAGCAGGTGATTCAGACGTTGCAAGCTGAGTAAGCCGACTGTCATACAGTTGGTATTCCCCTTCCGGGTTATCGCCCACGGCTTCCACCAGCAGGCGACGCAGGGTGGCAAAGGTGAAATCCATCGCCACCACGCCATACCAGACGTGATTGTAATAAACCGGCACGCTGGCGGTGATCAGCGGCTTTTTGCCGACAAAGGTGGAAGGCGGCGAGATAAACCAGCGCACGGCACGCGCACGGTTTTCACGCTCGGACTGTTGGGTAAACCAGGGCTGAGTGACCAGATGGTAATAGCGCTGCACGATATCGCTGGAATTTCCCGGCGTATCCGTTTCCAGAAAGAATCCGGCGCGAGAGACATAAATCACGCGCTCTTCGTTGCGGGAAGGGCTGGATGCCAGACGCAGCAAATACCCCACTTCAAGCGCGGCGGACAGTTCATTATTAAGGTACTCATCATCACGGTTCAGAAGGGTCGTCTTTTCAACGAAGGCATCCGAAACACCGTTGATCGGTAACGTGCGCTGTTTATCAACCGCAATTTGCCAGCTGGGGGACGTGCGCAAATGCGCAAAACGCTTTACCGCATCATGCAGCACGCCAAACGCCAGCGGCGTTTCCAGGGCATCACGCATGCTGTGGCGAAAAAACAATATCTTATCGACGCTGAACTGAAGCTGTCTGTCCAGCGCACTGGCAACCGTTTCCAGATGGTTACGCTGGCTGGAGATATAAGCATCTTCCAGTACCACAACTTCGCGCCAGGTCAGGAGGGTGGAAAAGATCAGGACAACGATAAAACAGAGGTTAACAATCAAACGGGGATTGCTACGCTTATGCAGCCACTGCAAAAAAGATTGTTTTACAACAAAGGTATCGTGCTGCACACACACTCCCTGATTGTCGCTCACCATCCGATATGATAAGTCTTCTGCCAGTAAAAACGCCCGGCAAGGCCGGGCGTTGTGTGATTAAGCCTTGTCGCGTTTTTGCCTTTTATTAGCAGGCTGAAGCTCGTCTTCGCGAAAAGCCTCCCGCTTAATGCCGTATCCATCATGCCACCGACACTCCACCATTCCGCTGGAATACCCGGTGACGATCATACCTGGACCACCATTTTTGGGCTTAACTTCATCACTGATCAAAAAGACCATACCTGCCTCCTGTATCAGGGTGAAACGTTTTCAATTTAGACGAGGAATGGTCTTTTTGCATCCGGGGTCAGCAATAATTAATGCGATTTCCCGCGTACTTTTTCAACCAGCTTAACAACGGCTACCACAATCAGACCGACGATAAAGCCCAGTACGAGGTTAAGCAGTGTGGGCAGAATTGCAGCAACTACCGCTCCCTGGCCTGACGCAAAATGTTCAATCATGTGATGCAGCGAAGCAACACCGTGCACGATAATTCCGCCGCCGACCAGGAACATCGCCAGGGTTCCCACCACCGACAAGGTTTTCATCAGCCACGGCGCCAGCACCAGCAGGCTTTTCCCAATGCCGCGCGCAATTGCACTGGATTTTTTTTCCAGCCAGAAGCCGATATCGTCCAGCTTGACGATCAGCCCGACCAGGCCATAAACCCCTATCGTCACGAGGATCGCAATGCCGGACAGGATCAGCACCTGGTTCATCAGAGGGGCATCTGAGACGATCCCCAGCGTAATCGCCACAATCTCGGCCGAGAGGATAAAGTCCGTGCTGATCGCACCTTTGACCTTATCGCGTTCAAACGTTTTTGGATCCTGTGCGGCCAGCGCTTCCAGACGCTGCTGGCGCATTTCCGGGGTGTCTTTCTCTTTGCGTGCAGCGAACATATGCAACACTTTTTCGGCACCCTCGAAGCACAGGAACGCCCCGCCAATCATCAGCAGGGGCGTAATGGCCCAGGGTATAAAGGCGCTAATCAGCAGCGCCAGCGGAACGAGGATCACCTTGTTAATAAAGGACCCTTTCGCAACGCCCCACACCACCGGCAACTCACGGTTCGCCCGCACGCCGCTGACCTGCTGCGCGTTAAGCGACAAATCATCTCCCAGTACCCCGGCGGTCTTTTTCGCCGCCAGTTTTCCCATAACCGAAATGTCATCCAGCAAGGTGGCGATGTCGTCCAGTAATGTTAATAAGCTACTTCCTGCCAAAATCTCTTTCCTTCTTTTTTTGCTAATTAAGTGAATAGTATGGAACAAAACTCACCGCCCGGAAACTGGCACCTCGCGTCAACAAAAATTTCACATCAACAACACAATTAAAGCACTCGCCAGGCTGATAGTTTTGGCATTAACTATGAGCGAACTTTTTATTTCGTCGTGAGGGACTATGCGTTTCCGGCATTTATTACCGCTCATTGGAGCACTCTTTTCCCTGTATATCATCTGGGGGTCCACCTATTTTGTCATTCGTATAGGCGTGGAAAGCTGGCCCCCGCTGATGATGGCCGGTATTCGTTTCCTTACGGCCGGCGTGCTGCTGATGGCGTTTTTATTGCTGCGCGGCCACAGACTACCGCCGCTGCGTCCCCTGCTTAACGCCGCCCTGATTGGCCTGCTGCTGCTGGCGGTGGGCAATGGCGCGGTAACCGTCGCCGAACACCAGAACGTGCCGTCGGGCATCGCCGCAGTGGTCGTCGCAACCGTGCCGCTGTTTACGCTCTGCTTTAGTCGCCTCTTCGGGATCCGCACCCGTAAGCTCGAATGGCTGGGCATCGCGATTGGGCTTGTGGGTATCATCCTGCTGAACAGCGGCGGTAACCTGAGCGGGAACCCCTGGGCTGCCGTTCTGATCATGATCGGCTCCATGAGCTGGGCCTTCGGCTCGGTCTACGGTTCACGCATCGAGCTGCCCTCCGGGATGATGGCAGGTGCGATTGAGATGCTCGCGGCGGGCATTGTGCTGCTGATGGCCTCCGCGTTGACGGGTGAAAAACTGACGGCGATGCCAGACCTTCCAGGTTTCCTGGCCGTCGGGTATCTGGCGCTGTTTGGCTCGATTATCGCCATCAACGCCTATATGTACCTGATTCGCAACGTCTCACCGGCGGTTGCCACCAGCTACGCCTACGTTAACCCGGTGGTTGCCGTGCTGCTGGGTACCGGTTTTGCGGGCGAAGTGCTGTCGACGATTGAATGGCTGGCGCTGGGTGTGATTGTCTTTGCCGTGGTACTGGTCACGCTGGGTAAATATTTGCTGCCCGCGAAACCGATTGTCACGAGGTGTGAGGTGGAGAAACCGTGATCGGGTGAATGCCCTGGGTATCGATCTGCGCGGCCTGACCGCCGCCGCAGATCCACTCTTCCAGCCGCTCCGTCAGTTCCACGTCATTCAGCTTCATTCTTCCGCGCAGCGCGCACTCCCAGACAATCAGCACCCGCCAGCCCTGAGCGTAAAGCTGCGAAACATCGCGTTTATCACGCTCGACGTTCCTGCCAATCTTCTCCAGCCAGAAGTCGGTGCGTGTCGCCGGGACTTTAAACAGATAGCAGTCGTGATGATGCCAGAAACAGCCGTGGGTAAAGATGATGCACTGGTACGCGTCGATGACGAAATCAGGACGCCCGGCAAGCGTGGCATCCTGAACCCTGAATTCAAACCCGACGGCGGTTAGGAGGCCCGCGATCCGTTTTTCAATCGCGGTATCACGCGTGCCGATGGCACGCATGTTTTTACTGCGCGTGGCCTTATTGTGAACGTCCGCCATTGACGGCCTCGCTCTGACGAAGCTGAACGGCCTTGCTGATGCGTGAGGCCAGCAGTTTAGCTACCGCGGCAAAGGCTGGCACCACCACCGAGTTGCCAAACTGACGATAGGCCTGGGTATCCGACACCGGGATGCGAAAACTGTAGCCCTGCGGCGTCTCAAAGCCCATTAAGCGGGCGCACTCGCGCGGCGTTAAGCGCCGCGGCCGGTGCTGTTGGTTCTGGGGATGGTCAAAATCTTTTTCGCCCAGCGCCTTATCCCAGCCGCGATCGATAAGAATTTCCGCGCCATCTTTGTAATAGCGCGCCGACAGCGTACGCGTCACGCTATCAGGATTAAGCGGATTGACCATGCCAAACCCAAAGCCATTGCCTTTGGCCTGATGCTTTTTGGCATAGCGATAGAGGTATTTCCACAGCACCGGCGTCAGAATGAATTTCGCATCGACGGCGGGCTCCAGCAGATCGGCCACCGTCGGTCGGCGCGCCGGATACAGCGAAGGCAAATCACGCAGCGTAAAATCGCCTTTCAGATTGAGATCGCGGCGAAAGCCCACCAGCACGATGCGTTCCCGGTGCTGTGGCAGGAAGTGTTTGCCGTCGATAATTTTCGGATCGTCCGGCCCCATGTCCTCTGCATCCGCCACGTCGTAACCCAGTTCATCCAGCGTTTGCATGATAATGCGGAAGGTTTTGCCGCCGTCATGACTCTTTAAATTCTTGACGTTCTCCAGCACAAAAATTGCCGGGCGGCGGGCATCAATAATCCGGGCAACGTCAAAGAACAGTGTGCCCTGCGTATCGCAGGCAAAGCCGTGTGCGCGTCCCAGCGCGTTCTTCTTCGACACGCCAGCCAGCGAGAACGGCTGGCACGGAAAACCTGCCAGCAGCACGTCGTGCGCCGGAATGGTATTGCGAATGTGTTCGGCGGCCTCTTCATCGCTGACGCCGGTTTTGTGGCTCAGCGTGACATCACGAATATCCGCGTTGAACTGGTGCGCGTCGGGATCGCAATACCAGTTGGCTTTATAGGTACGGACGGCATGTTTATTCCATTCACTGGTGAACACACACTGCCCGCCAATAGCTTCAAAGCCATGGCGAATGCCGCCGATACCGGCAAAGAGATCGATAAAGCGAAAGGCATAATTTGGATGCGCAGCAGGCGGACGCGGCAGCAGGTTGCGCAGATAGCGGAACTCACCGTCGCTCAGGCGGTGCCCTGCCCTGTCGCTTATCAGCAGCCGCTTGAGTATCGCCGGGCTCCAGTGGCTCTCGCCATGGGCCACCAGCTGGTTTGCCAGCGTTTTAGCATCATACATTTCCAGCAGCTGACGCAGGAGTGCCTGCACGGCTGCCGTTGATTTCTCAACCCGCTCAGGCGCGGGCACAGTCACTGATCGATTTTCCTGCATTCTCTTAACCGGACAATAAAGACAGAAAACAGAGTACCACAGTTCAGGATCGCACACTGCGACGGAAATGGGTCAATATCTGGCTGTCGGTTCCGAGGTAATCGCCCTGTAATTCGGCACTCAGCTTCGCCATAAACTGGATCAGGAAATCGGCATTGTGACGCGCAAGTTCGCGCCCCCGCGCGGTTTGCATGGTGTCAGGCAGGCGCAGGAGTTTGGTCTGAAAGTGGTCGAGCGCGAAGGCTTTATCATCCAACTCTCGTGTTCCGGCGAACGGGTCGTCGGCATCAAACAGCGCGGCGCCCAGCGCACCGGAGACGGCAAAGACGCGCGCCAGGCCGATAGCGCCTAACGCCTCCAGCCGGTCGGCATCCTGCACAATTTTGGCCTCCAGGCTTTGCGGCGCGATACCGGCACTGAAGCTGTGCGCTTCAATAGCATGCTCAACGGCTGCATAACGATCCGGCGGAAAATCAGGAAAGTCGCGACTGAGGATCTCGCGCGTTTTTCGCGCTGCCAGCCGCGAGGAGTGGCTACGTTCCGGGTGATTTTTCGGCAGGCTGACAATGTCATGGAAGTAGCATGCGGTCAGCACAACCAGCGGATCGCTATCCTCGTCAGCCATAATACCCTGCGCCGTCATCCAGACGCGGTGAAAATGGGCGATATCGTGCGCCGCATCATCAGTAAAATGATTTTCGTCGAGCCAGCGCTCAAAACGGTGTTGCCACTGCGCAAGTTCCATCATCCTGTCCTGTTGCTCAAAAGTGAGTGAATTATAATACACCCGAATTAAAATCCTTTATAAATAGAATTACGAAATACTTAATAATAATTACCCGCTATATTTTCAATGAATTAATTCACGTGAAAAATAAAGAGATAAAAAGAAATATTTTGTAATATTTTTACCACTTTAATTACATTTATTTTTGAACCTAAATAATAATCCATAGAATAGTATCAGCCATGTAGTTACGGAGGGTAATTACATATATTCAGACAATTTATATTTAAAGGGAATATATAATGAAAAGAAAAGTTCTGGCAATTCTCGTACCCGCGTTATTAATGGCTGGCGCAGTAAATGCGGCGGAAATGTATAACAAGAATGGCAACAAAGTTGACCTGTACGGTAAGGTTGATGCGCGTCATACCTTCTCCGACAACCCAGGCGACGACGGCGATGAAACCTATGTACAGGTGGGTTTCAAAGGCGAAACGCAGATCACGAACGACCTGACAGGCTATGGCCAGTGGGAATATAAAACCTACGCTAACGACACCGAAGGCGCAGGGGAAAAATCTTTCAACCGTCTGGCATTCGCTGGCCTGAAATATGGCGACTACGGCTCATTTGATTACGGCCGTAATTACGGCGTCGTGTATGACGTTGAAGCCTGGACCGATATGCTGCCGGTATTTGGTGGAGATTCTTACACCTGGACGGATAACTATATGGTTGGCCGTACTAACGGTGTGGCGACCTACCGTAACAATGATTTCTTTGGTCTGGTCGATGGCCTGAACTTTGCGCTGCAATATCAGGGAAATAATGAAGGTGGACCAAACGAAAATCAGGAAGGCACCAAAAACGGCCATGATGACGTTCGTTTCCAGAACGGCGACGGCTTCGGTATGTCTACCACCTATGACTTCGATTTCGGCCTGACGCTGGGTGCGGCTTATTCTTCCTCTGACCGTACTAACGACCAGGTCGCTTACGGCGCTGGCACCTATAACCGCTTCAGCAAATATGCTGGCGGTGAACGTGCGGAAGCGTGGACAATCGGTGCTAAATACGATGCTAATGATGTCTACCTGGCCATGATGTATGCGGAAACCCGTAACATGACTCCGTACGGCAACGATGGCATCGCCAACAAAACACAGAACTTTGAAGCCGTAGCGCAGTACCAGTTTGACTTCGGTCTGCGTCCATCCCTGGCGTGGGTCTATTCTAAAGGCATCGATTTGGGCGGTAACGATTATCACCCAGGCAATGGCTATGACTATGTAGACCAGGATCTGGTTAACTACATCGACGTGGGCATGACCTACAGCTTCAACAAAAACTTCTCCACCTACGTTGATTATAAAATCAACCTGCTGGACGAAGATGATGCCTTCTACAATGACAACGGTATTTCTACCGATGACATCGTTGGCGTAGGCATGACCTACCAGTTCTAATTCCCATCAATATTAAAGCCCGCGATGCGGGCTTTTTTTATTTGACGCTGAAATGTTATGGCGCTTCCTGCAAGGCCAGGCGAACAAACCCGTTATTCTGCGCCAGCAATTCGTGCGCTTTCCAGGCATCCAGCCCTGTCAGCACCATCAGTACCGCCGTTTTGCACTGGTGGTTACAGCTTTCCAGCGCGGCCTTCGCCTGAGCCCGGCTACATCCCCCCGCTTCCATCACAATGGCAATTTGTCGTTCGGCCCATCTGGTATTGCTTGCCTCCAGATCAACGCGCAGGTTGCTGTACACCCGTCCGGAACGTACCGCCAGACCGGTGGTGATCATATGCAGGATCATGCTTTGCGCAATGCCTGCTTTAGCGTTGGTATACCCGGCCACCACATCCGCGCCCAGATCGGGAGCAATGACCATACTCGCCAGCTGCGCCGCTTCACTTTGCGCATCCTCCGTAATGAGCGCAACCGTTGAGCCCAGAGACCACGCATGACGCATCGCGCCCCATACCCATGGGGTTTTGCCGCTGACGGACAGCGCCAGCATCATGTCATGCTCGCCAAATTCTATCGTCTGAAGGTCGGCAACGCCGCTCGCGTAGCTTCCGGCGTTATCACCTGCTGTTAACGCAATGACGGGGTGTTTGCCCGGCGCAAACGCTTCTGCCGCCTGCTCCGCCACGCGTCCGGACGCGCCCGCGCCGGTCAGCACCAGACGTCCGCCGTGACTAAGCGTCGCCGCCGCGTTATCCACCACGCGGGCCAGCATACTTAAGTGAGGGGTAAGTGCAGATGAGATTTGCGCGTCATGCTGGTGTATGACGTTAAGCATATCCAGCGTCGATAATCTGTCGATGTTCGTGGTGCTGGCGTGCCGTCTTTCCCTGGCCGTACCGGTAAGCATAATGCTCATAAACTGCCTCCTTATTATGAGTACCCTCACACTATAAAGTGTTTTATATAGGTCACCTGAGAGGAGGCTCACGAAACGCCTCTCTTTACATGGCTTTATGAAACGCCCGTCATCAGCGATAATTAGCCCTTTCTTATTCATCGCGGAGTGTTAATGAGCGATTTGCAGCCCTTCCCCCCGACGCGCAAGCGCCCTATGAAGCTGAATACGCTGGTTACGCTGATGGTGTGCGCGATTATCGGCTCGGTGCTGCTGGTGGTCTTCGCGCTGTACTCTGTGCAGATCACCCGCGCCACGCGCGATGACGTGAAAGATACCGCGCTGGGTATCGCCAGGACGCTGGCCGACAGCCCGGAGATCAAGCGTGGCCTGATGGAATCGCCGCAGGCTGGCATCATCCAGCCGATTGCCGAGGCGGTGACGAAGCGCAACGACCTGCTGTTTACCGTGGTCACCGACCTGCGTGGGATCCGCTATTCCCATCCAAACGAAGCGCTGTTAGGTTTGCATTTTATTGGCGACGATCTGACGCCCGCCCTGGAAGGGAAAGAGAATGTCTCCGTTAACCGCGGCGCGCTCGCAGAAGCGTTGCGCGTCTTTACGCCCGTGTATGACGACCAGCACGACCAGATCGGCGTGGTGGTGGTGGGTATTTCGCTGAATAAAGTTGAAGATCAGATTGCCCGCGGGCGGCTCAACGCCGTGTGGACCATCTTATTCAGCGTTCTGATGAGCTCAGTGGCGATATGGGGTCTGGTCCGGGTTCTGAAACGTATCCTCTTTGGGCTGGAGCCTTACGAAATCTCAGCCCTCTTTGAGCAGCGCCAGGCCATGTTGCAGTCCCTGCGTGAAGGCGTGATGGCCGTGGATATGCATGGGCGCGTGACGATGATTAACCACACCGCCAGAGAAATATTACTCCTGACCTCGGGCCAGCACTCCGAAAGCAGCAGTGAACCGCTGCTGGCCAGCCTGCGCGAAGTATCCAGGACCGGCATTGCCCGCCAGGATCAGGAGATCGGCTGTAACGGGCGGCTGCTGCTGTGCAACATGGTCCCCGTGAAAAGCCAGAATCAGGTGATCGGGGCGATCAGCACGTTCCGCGATAAGACCGAAATCAGCCAGTTAATGCAGCGTATCGATGGCATGGTCAGCTACGTTGATGCCCTGCGCGCTCATACGCACGAGTTTATGAACAAGCTGCACGTGATCCTCGGCCTGCTGCACATGAAGCGCTACGATAAGCTGGAGGAGTACATCATCCAGACCGCGCAAAATTATCAGACGGATATCGGCGCAATACAGCGCAAAGTTAAATCGCCGGTCATTGCGGGCTTCCTGCTGGGTAAAATTAACCGCGCTAAAGAGGCCGGAGTGACCCTGACGCTGGCGGAGGAGAGTCAGCTTCCCGACACCGCCAATGAAGAGCAGGTTGCGGTGCTGATCACCGTGCTGGGCAATTTAATCGAAAATGCCCTGGATGCGATGGAAGGCCAGCCGGAAGGCGAGATCGGCCTGCTGCTGCATTATCAGAACGGCTGGCTGAGCGGTGAGGTCAGCGATGACGGTCCCGGCATTGATCCCGAGCGGCTGGAGGCTATTTTTACAAAGGGCTACTCAACAAAAGGTGAAAACCGCGGCGTTGGGCTGTTCCTTGCGCGTCAGCAGATCCAGAATCTGGGCGGAGATATTACCGTCGAGTCGGAGCCTGGCGTATTTACCCAATTTTTTGTTCAGATCCCCTGGGATAGCGAGAGGAATATCGCGTGATAAATGTGTTAATTGTCGATGATGACGCCATGGTAGCCGACCTCAACCGTCTGTATGTTAACCGCGTTGAGGGTTTTAGCTGCTGCGGCGTCGCTTCCACGCTCAACCAGGCCGAGGCGTTGATCGCCAACCCAGGCCAGCCGATCGATCTGGTGCTGCTGGATGTCTATATGCAGCAGGATAACGGGCTGGATCTGCTGCCCATCATCCGCGCGTCGGGCCGCCCGATTGACGTCATCATGATCTCGTCGGCCTCCGACGCCGCAACGATCCAGACCTCAATGCACTATGGCGTGGTGGATTACCTGATTAAACCTTTCCAGTTCCCGCGTTTTGAAGAGGCGCTGAACGGCTGGAAGGCAAAGCGCAGCCTGATGGGATCGCATCAGTATTATGAACAGGCCGACGTCGACAGGCTGATCCACGGCGGCGCGCCGGAGCTGGCCGACAGCAAAAAATTACCGAAAGGCCTGACGCCGCAGACGCTGCGCACCATTTGCCAGTGGATCGACAGCCATCCGGAGATAGAGTTTTCCACCGACGATCTGGCGAATGCGGTCAACATTTCCCGCGTCTCCTGCCGCAAATACCTGATCTGGCTGGCGCAAATTAATATCCTGTTCACCAGCATTCACTACGGCGCTACCGGCCGGCCGGTATATCGCTACCGTTTGCAGCCGGAACAGGTCGGCCTACTCAAACAGTACTGCCAGTAATTCGGTAGCTGTCGTCCAGAAGGGTAAAACGGAAGTGGTGCATCGAGGAGATCACCACTTCTTTTGTTTTGGTGACAAAGATGGCTTCAATATCGGGGCGCGAACGCAGCGCGGCGCAGCCCTTTTCCACGCCCATGCCGTAGATCAGCGTGGTCCAGATATCGCCGTCGAGGGAGTCTGGCGAAATAATCGTCACGCTGTCCAGTTCGTTATCCAGCGGGTAGCCGGTGCGTGGGTCAAGTATGTGGTGATAACGTTTGCCGTTCAGCTCGAAGTAGCGCTCATAGGTGCCTGACGTCACCACCGACCGGTTTTCGACCGTCATGGCGCCAATCAGCGCGTCACCGGCGAACGGTTTTTTCAGGCCGACGCGCCAGCCGCCCTCCGGCGAGCCTAACGTCTGGACGTTGCCGCCAAGGTTGATCAGCCCAAGTTCAACGCCCTCTTTATGCAGGTAATCCCGCACCCTGTCGGCGATATAGCCTTTAGCAATGGCCCCCAGATCGATCTCCATTCCCTGGCGAGTAAGGAACACGCTGCTGTTGGCTTCATCCAGCACCACGTCCGCTGGATGCGTGATGCCCAGCAAGGCGGCGATCTCGTCCGCGGGCGGTACCGCGTCCCCCTTAAAGCCAATTTTCCAGCGCTTCACCAGCGGGCCGATCGCCAGGTTAAAGGCGCTGTCCTTAAGCAGGCTGGCCGCTTTCGCGCAGCGGATCAGCTCGAACACCGGGCGACTGACGGCAACCGGATGCTGACCGGCCGCATGGTTGATGTCCATTACCTGGGAGTGCGCTCGGTTAACGGTGAGCAGATCTTCGTACTGTTTGATCAGGCGAAACACGCGAGAGGCAAGCGCTTCGTCATGGGAAAAGAGTTTCAGGAGGATGGGCGATCCCATCAGAACGGCGGAGTAGCTGTAAACGCGATGGCTATCAGGCATTTCATGAGTCCTCAGATGTAGCCCCGGCAGGCACCGCGCCGCCGGGGAAACAGGAGCCTTACCGTGTTTTCGAACGCATAGCCGCCTGATGTCCTGCAAGCGTACCAAAAATAATGATATCTGCCACCGCGTTACCGCCGATGCGGTTACCGCCATGGATGCCCCCGACAACCTCACCCGCAGCAAACGCTCCCGGCAATACGTTGTGGTTGCTGTCCAGCACGCAGGTTTCTGTGTTAATGGTCACGCCGCCCATGGTGTGGTGAACGCCCGGTGCAATCTGAATGGCGTAGAACGGCCCTTCGTTGATTGGCGCACGCAGCGCGGTGGTGCGACCGAAATCATCGTCGTGCTGTTTCTCCACAAAGCCGTTGTAACGTTCCAGCGTTGCCAGGAACTGGTGGTGATCCATCCCCAGCTCTTCCGCCAGGGCTTTTGGCGAGCTGGCGCTGGTAACAAACCCTTTTGCGATGTACTCATCCGCGGCTTTGTTTTTGGCGCGAACATGCTCGTCAAAGACGATGTAAGCGTATTTCTCCGGCAGCGCGATGATCTGCGCCGAGACTTTGTCGCGGGTCGACATTTCGTTATAGAAGCGGTTGCCCTGCTGGTTTACCAGAATCGCCCCGCCGCCGCGGATGGATTCGGAAATCAGATACGACGTTTTCTGCTCAACGGTTGGGTGGATCTGAATTTCGCCCATATCCACGGTGCCCGCACCGATACGCTCCAGCAGCGCGATACCGCCTCCGGTCGCCCCTTTGTGGTTGGTGGTAACGAACCCTGCCAGATCCGGACGGTATTTCACCACCATCTGGCTGTTGGCGCTGAAGCCGCCCGTTGCCACAATCACGCTTTTGGTTGCCACGGTGAGGGTTTCGTTCTCTTCGGTGGTCAGACGCACGCCGGTCACTTCGCCATTTTCGAAAATGATGTCGCTCACGGAGGTATCCAGCATCACCTCGATGTTGCGCTTGTTGACGTTACGCACCAGGCCGCTGATCAGATACCCGCCCACTGCGGAACCGTCTTTCGGACGGTGCGTACGGTCGATGCTCATCCCGCCGGTGGTGGTAATGTCGTTCAGCATAATGCCGCGCGTGGCCAGCCATTCGATAGCCTGCGGCGCGTTCTCGACAAAGCGACGCAGCAGTTCAGGGTCGTTCTTGTTGCCACCGCCTTTCAGACTTTCCTGGTAGAACAGCTCTTTGCTGTCCTGAATACCTTTCACGCGCTGGAAGCGGGTCTCCGCCGCGTTCATCCCGGCCGAGGCTTTAATGGTGTTCCCGCCGATGGTGGGCATTTTCTCGACGATCAGCACGCTCGCGCCTTCGTCATGCGCCTGAATCGCCGCTGCCAGACCGGCGCCGCCGCTGCCGACCACCACCACATCCACGCTTTTAGTCTCATTCGGGTCAGCGCCCTCTTCCGCCGCCAGCGCTTTGCTGGATTTCAGCATCGCCTTCGAGACCGCTTTTTTCACCGCCTCGCTCTGGCTGGTCGCGCCGGTGATAGCATCCACGTGCGGGGTGTTGGCGTCCAGAATACGGGTACGGATCTCTTCGAAGCTGGTGACAAACTCCACGTCTTCACTCGGGCCGGAGGCCAGTTCGATATCGGCGATGCGGTCGGTTTCGAGGCTGACGTTAATCACCAGCTCGTTAGCATCGTCCTGCACTTTTTCAATAAAGGTGCCCGGTTTGAATTTAGATTCGCCCATGCTCATGTCGCGGATCATCGCTTCCACCAGCGAGAAGCGCCACAGCGGTTCCGGGATGCTCAGTTCTTCGCGTCGGGTGCTGTCCATAAACAGCTCCAGGCTTTCGCCCGCCGCGATGCGATCGGTCCAGTCCGGATAGGCGATGGTGGCGCGGCCAACGGCAATCAGGTCGTAACCGTGATCCAGCGCTTCATTCACATCCGTGGCATTCACCACGCCGCCAACGCCCATCACCGGTACCTGCGCCAGCGTGTCAGAGCGCATGGCGCAGTATTTTTCGATAAGTGGCGTCGGGTCCTGAGTATCGACGATAGAAGGACGCAGGGCGGCGCCAAGGGAGAAGTGGAGATAATCCACCCCGCGCGCGGCCAGTTTTTCCAGCAGATACAGGGTGTCTTCGAAGCGAATGCCCGGGACTTCAAGCTCTTCCGGAGAGAAACGGTAGCCAATGATAAACGCGTCGTCCGCGTACTGGCGCACCATCTTGTGGGTAATGTCCAGCACCGCCAGCGGGAATTTCGCGCGGTTTTCGCGGCTGCCGCCCCACTCGTCGTCGCGCTGGTTAGAGTTCGGGGAGAAGAACTGCTGGATCAGATAGGTATTCGCCCCGTGGATTTCGACGCCGTCGAACCCGGCCTGAATTGCGCGGCGCACGGCTTCGCCAAACTTGCCGATCATGCCTTCCACCTCTTCCGCGGTCAGGGCAACCGGCGTGGCGGCACCGTCACGCGGCGCGGCAACGGCGCTTGGGCCAACCGGCGTGCGACCGCCGATCAGTTTTGGGTCGACCATGCGACCGCCGTGGTAGATTTGCAGCAGGGCTTTGGAGCCTTTTGACTTAATGGCGTCAGCGATTTTTGCCAGCCCGGCGATTTTCTCGTCGTTATCAATGCCAATTGCGCCCGGGAACGCCAGGCCGAGATCGTCAACAAAACAGCACTCAACGATGATGGTGCCAATGCTGCCAGCGCGGGCGCGGTAGTACTCCACCAGCTCGCTGGTCACGGTACCATCGTAATAACCGGTACAGGTTGTCATTGGGGCCATTAACAAACGGTTTTTCAGTTCAGTACCATTCGGTAATGTGAAGGGGCTTAAAATACGTTCGTTAGTGCTCATAATAGAAACTCCAAACTTTAAAAATTAAGAATTCGTTATCGGGATGATTTTTTATTTCGTGTTTTTTGCCGATGTCATGATAGTAATATAAAGCTTTTTTTAGTTTCCAAAGCCATTACGTTAGTTAATAAACTATTTAATCCCTTCGGTAACATTAATAACACATTGGTGTTAGCGGGAATGTTTCACCTGTTCACAATAATTTAAAAAAAGTTAAATTAGAAAAGGTCAAACCAATACACCACGCCCGGTAAAAAACCTTATAATACAACAACAAAGAAAATCACCAAAATTTAAATGTTATAGTTTTGATACATAAAATGCGTAAAATCAGCGAATAACCACACTACTCAGAGTGGTTATTATAAAAAGTATAAAAATAGCCATTCAGTTCCGTTTTTTTGATCGCGATCAATAGTTATGGCATTCAAAAGAGCAATATAAAAACATCATCATTTTTTATTTAGCGCAAACCAAAATGCGTTAAATCGCTATTAGTGAAAACACAAATCCGCACCTTAAATAACTAAAAAAAGCAAAAAGGATATTTCAATCGAATTTGTGTTTTCGCCGGGCGACGAATTTTTGACAACTTAAGACGTGAAACTATGAATACAAAAACTGCTGTAACGCCTCCTGCGGCGAATCTGGCATCAAATGGAACAGCAAAACGACTGCTGATGATGGCTTTGCCCGTCATTGTTGCCGTCCTGCTGTTGTTTGTCCCCGTTCCGGAAGGGCTGCCGCCTTATGCGTGGCACTACTTCGCCATCTTTGTCGGCGTCATCGTCGGCTTAATTTTCGAACCGCTGCCGGGCGCCGTGATCGGTCTTACCGGCGTCGTGGCGATTGCGCTGTGCAGCCAGTGGGTACTCTTTAGCCCGGAACAGCTGGCTGACCCAAAATTCAAGCTGGCGGGCGCCTCCTTTAAATGGGCGGTCAGCGGGTTTGGTAACTCCACCGTCTGGCTGATTTTCGGTGCCTTTATGTTCGCCGCAGGCTACGACAAAACCCGCTTCGGCCGCCGTCTGGCGCTGATTCTGGTGAAGTACCTGGGCCGTCGCAGCCTGACGCTCGGTTACGCCATTACGTTTGCGGACCTGCTGCTGGCCCCGTTCACCCCGTCCAACACCGCGCGCAGCGGCGGGACCATCTACCCGATCATCGCCAACCTGCCGCCGCTGTACGGTTCAAAACCCAATGACCCAAGCGCGCGCAAAATCGGTTCATATCTGATGTGGGTAGCCATCACCGCGGCCTGTATCACCAGCTCGATGTTCCTTTCCGCTCTGGCACCTAACCTGCTGGCGCTGGCGCTGGTAAAAAGCACGGTTGGAATTGATATCTCCTGGGGGACCTGGTTCCTCGCCTTCCTGCCGCTGGGCATCCTGCTGATCCTGACCATGCCGCTGCTGGCTTACTGGTTCTACCCGCCGGAAGTGAAGGTAAACAACGAAGTACCGCTGTGGGCGACCCGTGAACTGGAAAAACTGGGCAAACTGTCGCGCAATGAGATCCTGCTGCTGGTGTTCGTGTGCTGTGCGCTGCTGATGTGGATCTTCGCCGCGGCGTGGATTGAACCGGCCATGGCTGCCCTGCTGATCGTTGGCCTGATGCTGTGGACCGGCGTGCTGGAGTGGAACGATATCACCGGTAACAAAGCCGCGTGGAACACCTTCGTCTGGTTCGCCACCCTGGTGGCGCTGGCGGATGGCCTCTCCTCCACCGGTTTTATCAGCTGGCTGGGTAAAGAAGGCGGCCTGCTGATGAGCGGTATCTCTCCGGGTGTCGCCACCATCGTGCTGCTGCTGGCGTTCTACCTGCTGCACTACCTGTTCGCCAGCACCACCGCGCACACCACGGCGCTGCTGCCTGCGATGCTGACCATCGCCTCCACCATTCCGGGCATGAATATGGAAGTGTTCGTTCTGCTGATGGTGACCTCGCTGGGCGTGATGGGGATCATTACCCCCTACGGTACGGGTCCAAGCCCGATTTACTACGGTAGCGGCTACCTGCCAACCAAAGACTACTGGCGCCTCGGTACCATCTTCGGTGCCATCTTCCTGGCAGCTCTGCTGCTGATTGGCTACCCGTGGATGTCCATGATGTTCTGATTCCTGACCGCCGGACATTTCCTCCGGCGGTTAAATTTTTGTGGAGCAAGCTATGTCAAACAAACCCTTTATCTACCAGAACCCCTTCCCTCTCGCGCATGACGACACCGAATATTATCTGCTGACCAAAGAGCACGTTTCCGTTGCCGAGTTCGACGGTCAGGAAGTGTTGAAAGTCGAGCCAGAGGCGTTGACCCTGCTGGCACAGCAGGCCTTCCACGACGCGGCATTTATGCTGCGCACCTCTCACCAGAAGCAGGTTGCGGCTATTCTGAGCGACCCGGAAGCCAGCGAGAACGATAAGTACGTTGCCCTGCAATTCCTGCGCAACTCCGAAATTGCGGCGAAAGGCGTGCTGCCCACCTGTCAGGATACCGGTACGGCAATCATTATGGGTAAGAAAGGCCAGCGCGTCTGGACCGGCGGCGGTGACGAAGCGGCGCTGAGTCAGGGCGTGTATAACACCTATATTGAAGACAACCTGCGCTACTCGCAGAATGCGGCGCTGGATATGTATAAAGAGGTGAACACCGGCACCAACCTGCCCGCGCAGATCGACCTCTACAGCGTTGATGGTGACGAGTATAAATTCCTGTGCATGGCGAAAGGCGGCGGTTCCGCCAATAAAACTTATCTGTATCAGGAAACCAAAGCGCTGATCACCCCGGCGAAGCTGAAAAATTATCTGGTTGAGAAGATGCGAACCCTCGGCACCGCGGCCTGCCCGCCTTACCATATCGCCTTCGTTATCGGCGGCACCTCAGCGGAAGCCACGCTGAAAACCGTCAAGCTCGCCTCTGCGCGCTACTACGATGGCCTGCCAACCGAAGGCAATGCGCACGGCCAGGCGTTCCGCGACGTCCAGCTTGAGCAGGAACTGCTTCAGGAAGCGCAAAACCTCGGCCTTGGCGCGCAGTTCGGCGGGAAATACTTCGCGCACGATATTCGCGTGATCCGTCTGCCGCGCCACGGCGCCTCCTGCCCGATCGGCATGGGGGTCTCCTGCTCCGCTGACCGCAACATCAAGGCGAAGATTAACCGCGACGGGATCTGGATTGAGAAGCTGGAGCACAATCCGGGCCAGTATATTCCTGAATCCCTGCGCCAGCAGGGAGAAGGCGACGTGGTAAGCATTGATCTGAACAAGCCGATGCCCGACATTCTGGCGCAGCTTTCCTCGCACCCGGTATCCACCCGCCTGTCGCTGAGCGGCACCATCATCGTGGCGCGTGACATCGCCCATGCGAAGCTGAAAGAGCTGCTCGACAACGGGGAAGAACTGCCGCAGTACGTTAAAGATCACCCGATTTACTACGCAGGCCCGGCGAAAACGCCAGAAGGTTACGCGTCTGGCTCCTTAGGCCCAACCACCGCCGGGCGTATGGACTCCTACGTGGACCTACTGCAATCCCACGGTGCGAGCATGATCATGCTGGCCAAAGGTAACCGCAGCCAGCAGGTCACCGACGCCTGCCATAAGCACGGCGGCTTCTACCTCGGCAGCATCGGCGGCCCGGCGGCGGTGCTGGCGCAAAACAGCGTCAAGAGCCTGGAGTGCGTGGCGTATCCTGAACTGGGAATGGAAGCCATCTGGAAAATTGAAGTGGAGAACTTCCCGGCGTTTATCCTGGTGGATGACAAAGGCAACGACTTCTTCCAGCAGATCCAGAATAAACAGTGCAAAGGGTGCTCACAGCGCTGAACGTTTCCATAACGCCGGAAGCAGCGACAGCGTATCGTTGATCAACCCGCGCTTGTCGCTGCCAGGCTTCCAGATAGTGACCATCGTCTGGCTTATCCCCTGGCTGCCCACTTCGGTGGGCAGCCTTTTTACATTTTTCCACTGCGTTGCCTGAAGATGGGTCGGCAAAAACCCCCAGCCGCAGCCCTGCTCCAGCAGGCCGCGCAGCATCTCCAGTTCGTTAGTGAAAAGCGTGTGCCCTGAAATTTGCAGGCGACGGGCAACCGGCTCGTCTGACGCGGGATGCATAATCACCTGTGGCACCAGAGAGAGATCGAGCAGCGACACCGGCGCCGCAACCTCCGCAAAAAGCGCCGTTGCGGCGTAAAAATCCATTTCGATCGCCCCCAGCGCCCGCCACTCCATCTCATTGCCCACGCTGCGGTTGCGCGCCTGGCAGATCCCCAGATCGGCCTGACCGTTTGCCAGCATCGCTTCCGCCTCATCGCGCGATGCGCTGGTCAGGCTCAGGCGGATCTTTTTCGTCGCCAGTGTGGCAATCAGCGCCTGTAAAAAAGCTCTGGGGGTGAACGGATCGTAAGCGAGGGCGATGTCCTGCGTCGCGCTGTCCGGTACCGATCTGGCAAACGCCTCAAACGCTTTAACCTGGCGCATCAGCAGGTGCGCCTGCCGCTGAAGCTGCTCCCCCTCCGGCGTCAGGCGCAGGCTGCGCCCCTCCCGCAGGAACAGAGCATAGCCCAGCCCATCCTCAAGGAAATCGATCAGATCCCGCAGGGTAGTACGATCTTTGCCGAGTTTACTGGCCGCCTTCATCAGGCTGCCGTGTTCAGCGACGGCAGTGAACGCCTCAAGCTGGGCAAAGGAATAGATCAGTGATGCCACGCCATTCTCCACGCAATTTTTACGGGGGATTTTCCCCCATAACGCGTTTTTTATTATAGGCCGCAGGTTCTTAAACTGAAGTCCTTCCTGAGCCAAACGAGATAAATATGAAAATCAAAACAAACCGCACGCTGCTCGCGGCGCTGGTTGTCAGCAGCCTGCTCTCGCCCGCCGTTATGGCGGCCTGCAACGGTACCGACCTCACCACCTGTCCGGCGCCTTTCGATGCCAGACTCCCGGACGCGCATACCATGCTCACCTGGAGCCAGGCCGATCGCGTGGTGGGCTTTCGCAATGACTACCGCAACTACGCAGGGGATGTGTTCCGCCACGGCAACGCTACGCCGCTGCTGCCCGCAGAAAAACCGCTCACCGATGCCCGCTATCAGGTGAAGGGTAAGAGTTACACTATTCAGGATTACCTGAAACGCCAGAACGTCAGCGGCATGCTGGTGCTGAAAAATGGCAAAGTGGCCTATAAATACCTGGGAGAAGGCAATACCGACTCAACGCTCTGGACGTCGCGCTCCGTGGGCAAATCCGTAGTCTCCGCGCTGGTGGGTGTTGCAATTAAAGAAGGGAAAATCCACTCCCTGGACGACCTTGTCACCCAATACGAACCTGATTTAAAAGGCACCGCCTGGGAGGGCGTAACGCTAAAACAGCTCATCACCCACACCTCTGGCGTGGCGTGGAACGAAGATTACACCAACCCGCAATCTGACTTCGCCCGGCTTACCGAATGCGAAGCGAAGCCGGGCACCTACAACTGCGTGCGCACCCTGGTGAAGGGGTTACACCGTGAACACCCGGCGGGCGAAAACTGGTCCTATTCCTCGGGTGGCGCCTGGCTGTTAGGCGATGTGCTTGAGCGCGCCACCAGCATGACGCTCGCGGCGTATCTGGAGAAGACCATCTGGCAGCCGTACGGCATGGCGAGCGACGGCGTGTGGCATGCCTACAGCAAAGGCCAGCACGACGTGGGTGCGCATGGGTTCAACGCCACGCTGGAAGACTGGGGGCGTTTCGGGGAGTTTATCCTGCATAACGGTACGCTGCCGGACGGGAAGCAGATCCTCCCCGAGGGCTGGGTGAAACAGTCCTCAGCCTGGACACAGGCCAAAGGATCGGTGTCCGACGCGCATCCGAAGGGGTTATACGGCTACCAGTGGTGGAACAACGAAGTACCAGCCACCGCCACACACGTGGAGCCGAAAGTCGAAAATTCGCTGAAGGATTCCCTGTGGGCGCTGGGTATATTTGGTCAGATGATCATGGTTAATCAGAAAGAAAATCTGGTTATCGTCCAGTGGTCCACCTGGCCGCAGGCAGAGCCGTCATTCAGCGCCCAGCCGCTGGAAGCGTCGCTGATGTTTAGCGCGATTGCGAACGCGCTGCGCTGATAATCCCAAGCCAGGCCCCGCCTGGCTTCTCACCTGCGCGATGTCACAAAACCGATATATCAGCAACTTAGCGAAATCGAGTAAATAAAAGATCACCAAAATGTTAAGTTATTGTTGAATATGTAAATACTGGTCAACGCTTTGTCATTAATGCACCACACGCATCAGTCCATGCGCTATTTGCGCTTATTAATTTCCACTTCCTGATCCAGTTTTCAGAAACAGACGAGCATAACGTCACTATAAAACTGGAGATAATCATGGTTTCCTCAACCTCACCTGCAACGCTTCGTGCCAAAGCGGGCGCGATTTTCCGCGTCACGTCGGGCAACTTTCTTGAGCAATTCGACTTCTTTCTGTTCGGCTTTTATGCCACCTACATCGCCCATACTTTTTTCCCGGCAAGCAGTGAATTTGCGTCCCTGATGATGACCTTCGCCGTCTTTGGCGCGGGCTTTCTGATGCGTCCGATCGGGGCCATTGTGCTGGGGGCTTACATTGATAAAGTGGGTCGCCGTAAAGGGCTGATCGTCACCCTGTCAATTATGGCCGCCGGAACCTTCCTGATCGTGCTGATCCCTTCTTACCAGAGCATTGGCCTGTGGGCGCCGCTGCTGGTGCTGACCGGCCGCCTGTTGCAGGGTTTTTCGGCAGGCGCCGAGCTGGGCGGGGTTTCGGTTTATCTGGCGGAGATCGCCACGCCGGGCCGCAAGGGTTTCTACACCAGCTGGCAGTCGGGTAGCCAGCAGGTCGCCATTATGATCGCGGCGGCGATGGGCTTCGCCCTGAATGTGGTGCTGCAAGAGAGTGCCATTCGCGAATGGGGATGGCGTATTCCGTTCCTGTTTGGCTGTCTGATTGTGCCGTTTATCTTTTTCCTGCGCCGCAAGCTCGAAGAGACCGAGGAATTCAGCGCCCGTCGCCACCATCTGGCAATGCGTCAGGTCTTCACAACACTGCTCGCCAACTGGCCGGTAGTCGTCGCGGGCATGCTGATGGTGGCGATGACCACCACCGCGTTTTACCTGATCACCGTTTACGCGCCGACCTTCGGTAAAAAAGTCCTGATGCTCAGCGCGTCGGACAGTCTTCTGGTCACGCTGCTGGTGGCGGTGTCCAACTTCATCTGGCTTCCGGTGGGCGGCGCGCTGTCGGATCGCTTCGGGCGTAAACCGGTGCTGATCGCCATGACGCTGCTGGCGCTGGCGACCAGCTATCCGGCGCTGACGATGCTGGCCGCAGCCCCGAGCTTCTCAATGATGCTGACCGTGCTGCTGTGGCTCTCTTTCCTCTACGGCCTGTATAACGGCGCGATGATCCCGGCCCTGACGGAGATCATGCCAGCAGAGGTGCGCGTGGCGGGCTTCTCACTGGCTTACAGCCTGGCAACGGCGGTCTTTGGCGGTTTCACGCCGGTGATTTCGACTGCCTTAATTGAGTACACCGGCGACAAAGCCTCCCCGGGCTACTGGATGAGCTTTGCCGCCGTTTGCGCCCTGCTGGCAACGCTTTATCTCTATCGTCGTCGCACGTTAATCCTGCAAACTGCCGTTAAGGAGTGATCCCTCATGCTTACATTCAGAACGGTGATTGCCGCCCTGACCTTCGCCACCCTCAGCGCGGGCGCGCTTGCGCAGGATGTGACGGTGATGATTTCTGGCGGCTTCAAAGCGGCGCTGGAGAAGCTGACGCCGCAGTACGAAGCGCAAAGCGGTGACAGGCTCATTGTGATCTCCGGCCCGTCGATGGGCAAAACGCCGCAGGCCATTCCGGCCCGGCTCGCCCGGGGCGAAAAAGCGGACGTGGTGATTATGGTGGGCGATGCGCTGGCGAAACTGGAACAGGATCGCAGGACGGCGGCGGGCTCCCGCGTGGAGCTGGCGGATTCGCCCGTCGGGATGGTCGTCAAAGCGGGCGCGCCGGTGCCGGATATCAGTACGGTGCCTGCCCTGCGGCAAACGCTGCTGAAGGCGCATTCCATAGCTTATTCCGACAGCGCCAGCGGCCGGTATGTAGAGAGTCAGCTGTTCCGTAAGCTGGGCATCGACGGCCAGGTTCACGATAAAGCGCACCGGGTTGAGCGCATCCCGGTGGCGTCTGAAGTGGCAAAAGGGAAATACGATCTCGGCTTTCAGCAGGTGAGCGAGCTTCTGCCGGTCCCGGGGGTGACGTTTGTCGGTAAGTTGCCTGACGACATGCAGTACATTACCCGTTTCGCCGGAGCCGTAACGCAGAAGGCTGACCATCCCGAACAGGGAAAAGCGCTGCTGGCCTTTCTCTCTTCGCCACAGGCCGCCAGCGTCATTACGGCAACGGGCTTAACGCCCGTCAGTGCACCTCGCGATACTGCTCGGTAATCAGCGTTTCGAGTTCGGCAGCAATATAGGACTGGATCCGCCCGCGGCGGCGGATCAGCCCCACGGTTCGCCTGACCTCAGGCTCGGTTAAAGGTACCGACGTCAGCAGCGAATGCTCTGCGCGGGGCATTGACATGGCGGGAACGGCCGCAATGCCGATCCCGGCTTCAACCATCCCCAGCATGGTCGTCACGTGCCGCGTTTCGCAGATGCTGGGGCGCTCAGGCCGAATATGCCCGACCCGCTGGTCGAGAAGATTGCGGTTGCCGGAGGTCTTATCCAGACCGATATAATCCTGCTGATAAAAAGCCTGCCACGTCAGGCTTTTTCTTTTTGCAAGCGGGCCGTCGCGCCGGCAGGCAGCCACGTAGACATCCTCCACCAGCGGGACAAACTCGATGTCGGGCTGCAAACTCCGGGCAAAGCAGATACCAAAATCCGCCTGTCCGCGGGTGACGGCCTCGATAACATTTCCGGCGCTGCTGTCGATCAGTTTTATGCGCACGCGGGGGTAACGGGACTGAAAGCGGCGGATAACATCCGGCATAAAGTAACAGGCGGCGGACGGCACCGTCGCCACGGTGATTAGCCCCGTACGCTCCTCGCTGGCCTTATCGATATCCGAAAGCATGGACTCCACATCAGCAAGCAGCTGTCCGCATCGGTCGGCAAAGGTCTGTCCATACAGGGTCAGCGTGACGCGCCGGGTGGTTCTGTCGAACAGTTTTGTCCCCAGTGCCGCCTCCAGCTTTTCAATTCTGCGACTCAACGCCGACTGGGAAAGGCAGATAGACTCCGCCGCAAGACGGAAATTGCCATATTCCAGTAAAGCGCGGAAGGCATAGAGATCGTTGAGGTCAAAATTGACGGGCATACTGACGGGATCCTTAAGCACGGTAGGGTAAGAAGAGATTTATCATAGTCGCGCACGACATACTTCACAAAATGAAGGGGATACCCCTAAAGCGCTATCAACCTGACGGCACATAGTGATAGTTTATGCGGGCTGGATTCCTCTTAAACAGGCTGCCAGTCTGCATGCAGCCGAAGAGGAGTGTCATACTGCTTAACAGAGTATGTTGGCATGCTAACAGCCCCTGACCTTTCCATTTTGTTCACGTGCGAGTAACGAGCAAAGCGATGATTAAGTGGCCCTGGAAAACGAACGACGCTGGTCGAAATATGGCGCTGCCCTGGGATGAGGCTCTGGCGATCCCCGTGCTGGCGAATCTCTTGCCTGAAGAGCAATCAAAGCTGATTCAGCTGGCCGAGCGTTTTTTACAGCAAAAACGGCTGGTACCGCTACAGGGCTTCGAACTGGATCCGCTTAAAAATTCCCGCATCGCCCTGCTCTTCTGCTTGCCGGTGCTGGAGCTGGGTATCGAATGGCTGGATGGCTTCCACGAAGTGCTGATCTACCCGGCGCCGTTTATCGTCGATGATGAGTGGGAGGATGACATCGGGCTGGTGCACAACCAGCGTATGGTGCAGTCCGGGCAAAGCTGGCAGCAAGGGCCAATCATCCTCAACTGGCTGGATATTCAGGACTCGTTCGATGCCTCGGGCTTCAACCTGATCATTCACGAAGTGGCGCATAAGCTGGATACCCGCAACGGCGATCGCGCCAGCGGCGTGCCGCTGATCCCGCTGCGTGAAGTCGCGGGATGGGAGCACGACCTGCACGCGGCGATGGAAAACATTCAGGATGAGATAGACCTGGTGGGTGAAAGCGCGGCCAGCATTGATGCCTATGCCGCGACCGATCCCGCCGAGTGTTTTGCGGTACTGTCCGAGTATTTCTTTAGCGCACCTGAGCTTTTCGCTCCGCGCTTCCCGGCGCTGTGGCAGCGTTTTTGCCATTTTTATCAGCAGGATCCGCTCCAGCGTCTGCGGCAAAGTGAGGACGCAGCCAGCACCTCCCCTCATCCGTTCCACTGATGTTTAAGGGGTACGATTCGTCGATCGTACCCACACGCTCACCGCAAGAAACAGCAGCGCCATTCCCCATGCGGCAGTAATCAAAAACTGCTCACCGTAAAAGCGCGTCACCACGGGTACCAGCAGCGCGCTGGCCCCGTACCCCAGCGTATGGCTGGTGGCGATCACCCCTGCGCCTTTGCCCGTCGTCAGCCGATCGTTGAGCAAAAGCTGGTATCCCGGCGTTGCCATGGCGGCCCCCAGCGAAGTGATGACAATTCCCACGTAGAACAGGGCTAAACTGGCGAGACACATCAGCCCAAGACCCGCCACCATCAAGACCGCGGCAATTAAGAGTAAAACTCTCGGGGTAAAATGCTGCGGGCGTACCACCAGAAACTGCGCCGCCAGGGTCGCCAGCGCGGCCAGGCTCAGCAGCAGCGCGACATGATGGCTGATTTGCACGGCATCGCCATAAAATAACGGGTGAAGATGCGGCGATAAACCAAGCTGCATCAGGCTGACCAGCGCCGCCAGCAGCAGTGCCAGCACCAGGAAAGGCAGCATGGAGGCCTGTAACCGCGTCGACTGGTGCGCCACCGGCGGCAGCGGGGGATCGGCGGCTTCGCGCAGCACCAGCAGCAGCGCGATAAACGGCGCCAGCGCCATCAGCCAGAGCGGTGCGACCGGGCTGACGCTGAGCATCAGCGCGGCCAGAGGCGGTCCCAGCAGTCGCCCGCAGCTAAGGCCAGAGCTTATCGTCGCCAGCGCCGCCATCCTTTTATCCAGCCCCGCGCGTTGAATGGCCCACGTCTGGGCCGCAGGCACCAGCCCTGATACCGTCAGGCCGTACAGCATGCGCGACAGCACCAGGCCTGCCATTCCCCAGAGAGCATTCAGCGCGCCGTTCGCCATCGCCCACACCACCAGCGCCATCACGACAAAGCTCGCCAGATAGCCTCCCAGCGAGGCCAGCATAACGATCTTACAGCCGTGCCGCTCGCTCTGGCGTCCCCACCAGGGCGATGCGGGTAAAAAGAGCATCGAGCCGAACATCAGCAGCCCGGCCCAGACGGAGAGCGACAGTCCGGTCAGGGAGACCAGCTGCGGCAGCATAACCAGCAAACCGTTTTGCCCAATACCTAATAAACCGGCGCCCAGTGCCAGGGGCCAGTTAGTTTTAGGGGTCACAACGTCAGTGAGATTCTCAGTACGGGTGCGCATAAAATTGTGAAGATAATGTCAATAAATGTGTGGAAATTATGAAGTTTATGAAAACAAATATTGCAAAAATAGTTGCCACTGTAAACAGAATGAATATCATAACGAGAATTATTATCAGTCATGGAATGAGGTACAACTATGCGTACTCTGCCCCGCTCCGCCGGTACAGATGTTGCGGCCCAGTGTTTTTTGAACGCGCTGCTGCGCGAAACGAAGGACTGGCATTATCTTCCCGCAACCCGTGCGGATGAGTTATCACAGATTCATATCCCGCTCTCCCCAACCCAGGCCATTCGGGTTCCGGTACGCTATTTCTCCCCCACGCAGCATCACCAGTATCGTTTTCCGGCAACGCTGATTCAGGCCGACAGCGACGGCGGTGACACGGTCACATTTCATCAACTGATTGATTTCATTCTTCAAAAAGAGACGGTAAAAGGCGAGCTGGATGCCGATACGCTGGCTCGCTTTAAGCAGCGCGTCCTGGAAAGCCATACGCACACCTGGCAGGCCATTGATTTACGCCACAACTGGGCAAACCTGCGCGATAAGCCGCTGACGTTTGCCGAAGCGGAACAGGCGCTGCTGGTCGGCCATGCTTTTCATCCTGCCCCAAAGTCGCACGAGCCGTTCAACGAGGCCGAGGCGCGTCGCTATCTGCCGGATTTCGCCTCCCGCTTCCCGCTGCGCTGGTTTGCGGTTGAGCATGAGCTGATTACCGGCGACAGCCTGAATGTCTCCCTGCGGGAACGTCTGCTGCGCTTTGCAGCGCAGAGCGCGCCGGCCCTTCTCGGTCACTTCACCGACACCTGCTGGCTGCTGCCGATGCACCCGTGGCAGGCCGACTATCTGCTGGAGCAGGACTGGTGCCAGCGTCTGGTAGAAAAAGGCGCCCTGCGCGATCTGGGCGAAGCCGGTGCGCAATGGCTGCCCACCAGCTCTTCCCGCTCGCTGTACAGCGAAACCAACAGCGACATGATTAAGTTTTCCCTGAGCGTGCGGCTGACCAACTCCGTGCGCACGCTGTCGGTGAAAGAGGTTAAGCGCGGCATGCGCCTGGCACGGCTGGCGAAAACGGCACGCTGGCAGGAACTCCAGGCGCGCTACCCGACCATGCGCGTGATGCAGGAGGATGGCTGGGCGGGGCTGCGCGATGAGCACGGCGTCATTCAGGAAGAGAGCCTGATGGCCCTGCGCGTCAACCTGCTGTTCGATACCCCTGAAACGCAAACCAACGTGCTGGTGAGCCTGACCCAGGCCGCGCCGGACGGCGGCGACAGCCTGCTCGCCGCGGCGGTGCGTCGTCTGAGCCAGCGTCTGGATCTCCCGCTCGCCCAGGCCGCGCGCTGCTGGCTGGACGCTTACTGCGACCGGGTATTGCTTCCGCTGTTCAGCGCCGAGGCGGACTACGGTCTGGTCCTGCTGGCGCACCAGCAAAATATCCTCGTTGAGATGCAGCAGGATTTCCCCGTTGGGCTGATCTACCGCGACTGCCAGGGCAGCGCCTGGACCGAAGGGGCCGACGCGTGGCTGAAAGAGGCAGGTGAAACCGAGGTGGAAAACCGCTTCGGTGAGAGCCAGCTGCTGCGCTACTTCCCTTATTACCTGCTGCTGAACTCTACCCTTGCCGTCACCGCCGCGCTCGCCGCCGCCGGTTTCGACAGCGAAGAGAACCTGATGTCCCGCGTGCGTGACGCGCTGGCCGAACTGCGCACCACGGCGAAGCAGACCCGCTGCCTCGATTACGTGCTCGACAGCCCGACCTGGAACTGCAAAGGCAACTTCTTCTGCTACCTGCACGATCGCAACGAAAACACCATCGTCGATCCGGCGGTGATCTATTTCGACTTTAGCAACCCGTTTTATAAGGAGAAGGCGTGATGGCAAACGCGAATATCGTCCATTCCGGCTACGGCTTTCGCTGCACGGTCACGGAACAAAACCTGCCGCTGACGCTGGGTCTCGACGGCAGCGCGGTGCTGGAGCGGCTGACCGGGCTCCCGGACGGCTGGCTGGTGGACGCCCTCGACCAGCTGTTTGTTGCCGCGCCCGCCCTGACCGGCATTACCCTGCCGTGGGCAGCCTGGCAGGATGAACCTCAGGCGCAGGCGCTGTTTAGCCTCGTTCACGGAGATTATCTGGCGCGTGAAATTTTCTGGCAGCTGCCGCTGTGGCTGAAAGGCGAACGTCCGCAGGCGAGCGGCGAAATGCAGTTTGATGAAAGCCGTCAGCTGTACTTCCCGCTGCGCCCTCACCGCCCGCAGGGCGAGGTGTACCGCCGTTACGATCCGCAGATTAAGCGCACCCTGAGCTTCCGCGTGGCGGACGTGGCGCTGGACGGCGAGCGTTTTACCCGCTGGATGAACAACCCGCGCGTCAATGCCTTCTGGGAGATGGCCGGTCCGCAGGCCGAGCAGGAGAACTACCTGCGTCGCCAGCTCGACTCGACCTATTGCTATCCGGTGATCGGCTGCTTTGACGATCAGCCGTTCGGCTATTTTGAACTCTACTGGGCGGCAGAAGACCGCATTGGCCGCCACTATCGCTGGCAGCCGTTTGACCGTGGGCTGCACATGCTGGTGGGCGAAGAGAACTGGCGCGGGGCGCAGTATATCCGCAGCTGGCTGCGCGGCCTTAGCCACTATCTGTATCTCGATGAACCGCGCACGGCGCGCATTGTGGCCGAGCCGCGCTTCGACAACCAGCGTCTGTTCCGCCATCTGGCGTCCGCTGGTTTCGACACGGTGAAAGAGTTCGACTTCCCGCACAAACGCTCCCGTCTCATCATGAGCGAGCGTCATCGCTTCTTCCACGAGGTGGAACTGTGAACGCACTCTGGCAGAAAGTGAACCGCGAGATGGTGGCGAAGATCCTCGCCGAACTGGAATATGAACGCACCCTGCGCGCCGAGCCGGTTACGGCGGACAACTGGCGCATCAGTATGGGCAACGCGTGCTGGCAGTTTCGCGCCACGCGTGGGATATGGGGCTGGCTGCATATTGACCCTGATACCCTGACCACCACCAGCGGCGCGGCGGTCGAAGCGGAAAACGCGCTGCTGCAACTGGCCACCGTGCTGGAGATGAGCGACGCGCAAACGGCGGAGCACATGGAAGATCTCTACGCCACGCTGCGGGGTGACATGCAGCTGTTGCAGGCGCGTGAAACGCTGGATGCCGATGCGCTGATCCACCTCGACCCGGACGAACTACAGTGCCTGATGCGCGGTCACCCGAAGTTTATTTTCAACAAGGGACGCCGCGGCTGGGGGCTGGATGCCCTGCGCCTGTACGCGCCGGAATATCGCGGGCGTTTCCGCCTGCACTGGGTCGCCGTGCAGCGCGAGCGTCTGGTCTGGAGCAGCGACGCCGATTGCGATATTAACGCCCTGCTCTCCAGCGCCATGGACGATGCCGAGCGCGAGCGGTTCGACGCCCGCTGGCAGGAGCTGGATCTGGACGACAGCTGGCTGCCGGTGCCGCTGCACCCGTGGCAGTGGCAGCAAAAAATTGCCATTCATTTCCTGGCGCAGCTCGCGCGCGGTGAGATGGTAGAGCTGGGTGAGTTCGGCGATGAGTATCTGGCGCAGCAGTCCCTGCGCACGCTGACCAACGCCAGCCGTCGCACGCCGTATGACATCAAGCTGCCGCTGACCATCTACAACACCTCCTGCTATCGCGGTATTCCGGGCAAGTATATCGCCGCCGGTCCGCTGGCCTCGCGCTGGCTACAGCAGCAGTTCGCCAGCGATGCCACGCTGATTCACTCCGGGGCGCAGGTGCTTGGCGAACCCGCAGCCGGATATCTGTCGCATCCGGGTTATGCCGCATTGCCTGAGGCGCCGTACCGCTATCAGGAGATGCTGGGGGTGATCTGGCGCGAGAACCCATCCTGCTATTTACAGGATGGCGAACAGGCGGTGCTGATGGCGGCGCTGATGGAAACCGATAACCAGGGGCGCCCGCTGATTGACGCGTGGATCAAACGCTCGGGGTTAACCGCTGACGCATGGCTGGAAAAGCTGTTTGAGGCGACGGTGATCCCCTTCTATCACCTGCTCTGTCGCTACGGGGTGGCGCTCATCGCCCACGGCCAGAACGTCACGCTGGTGATGAAAGATTACGTTCCGCAGCGCATTTTGCTGAAGGATTTCCAGGGCGACATGCGCCTGGTGGATGAAGATTTCCCGCAGATGCAGAGCCTGCCGGAGCAGGTAAAAGCGGTGACGGCGCGCCTCAGCGCGGATTACATCATCCACGACCTGCAAACCGGCAACTTTGTCACGGTACTGCGCTTTATATCCCGCCTCACCCTGCAATGCGGCGTGAGCGAAACCCGCTTCTATCAGATCCTGGCGCTGGTGTTACGTCGCTATATGGCCGCCCATCCGGATCTTGCGGCGCGCTTCGCCAAATTCGACCTGTTTAAGCCGCAGATTATTCGCGTGATCCTCAACCCGGTCAAACTGACCTTCTCTGAACACGACGGCGGCAGCCGCATGCTGCCGAACTACGTCTGCGATCTTGATAACCCTCTTTTTCTGGTCTCCCAGGAGTCAGCGCAATGAAAACCTATGATTTCATCGGCATTGGTATCGGTCCGTTCAACCTCAGTATTGCCGCGCTGGCAGAGGGGCTGGACGGTTTTAGCTCGCTGTTTCTTGAACGCAAGCCGCACTTCTCCTGGCACCCGGGGATGATGGTGCCGGACTGCCATATGCAGACCAGCTTCCTGAAGGATCTGGTCAGCGCCGTGGAGCCTACCAACCGCCACAGCTTTCTGAACTATCTGGTACAGCGCAAAAAGTTCTACCGTTTCCTCACCACCGAGCAGCGCACCGTGTCGCGCGAGGAGTTTGCCGACTACCTGTGCTGGGCGGCGGATAACCTCACTAACCTGGCCTTCAGCCAGCAGGTACAGCAGGTCAGCTTTGATGAGCAAAACGGCCTGTTTGAGGTCGTGACCCAGCGGGATCGCTTCCTGGCGCGCCACGTCTGCGTGGGGATTGGGAAGCAGATCAATCTCCCAGACTGCGTCACCGCGCAGGACGACACCTGCTTCCACGCCAGCGAAATGATGCTGCGCACGCCGGATTTAGCGGGCAAGCGCGTCACCGTCGTCGGCGGCGGCCAGAGCGGTGCGGATCTGTTTTTAAATATCTTCCGTGGGGAATGGGGGCAGCCGCTGAGCCTCAACTGGGTGTCGCGCCGCAACAACTACAACGCGCTGGATGAAGCCGCGTTTGCTAACGAGTATTTCACGCCGGAGTACGTGGACAGCTTCTCGACCTTTGGTGACGACGCCCGACGTCAGATGTTGCAGGAGCAGAAGATGACCTCCGACGGGATCACCACGGAGTCGCTGCTGGCCATCTATCGCGCCATGTATCACCGCTTCGAAGTGCTGCGCGAAAAACCCTGGGCGCATCTGATGCCGTCCCGCTCGGTGACGGCGCTGACGCGCCAGGAAACCGGACATCGCCTCAGCATCCAGCATCACCTGGACGGCGGGCGCGAACAGCTGGAGAGCGACGTGGTGATTTTCGCCACCGGCTACCGCGCCGTGCAGCCCGCGTTTCTCGCCCCGCTCTCTTCCCGACTGCGTCTGGATGAGAATGAAGCCTTCTGCATCAACAACGATTTCACCCTTGAATGGGACGGCCCGCAGAGCAACCGCCTGTTTGCCGTCAATGCCGGGATGCACCGTCTCGGTATTGCCGAACCCCAGCTCAGCCTGATGGCCTGGCGCGCGGCGCGAATTTTGAATCGCGCTCACGATGACGAGCCGTTTGAGCTGGCAACCACCCCCGGCGTGATCCACTGGCGGAGCACCACCAGCCCGGAGAGCAGCCAGGTTTTTAAAACATTAATGAAGACCACCGAGTACTGACACACACATTCAGGATCAACATAACAATGAAACGTTCTCATCTTTGGGTTTTAAATCCGTGCTTGCTTGCCATGCTTTCTACCTCTGCGTGGGCGGAAGAACAAAAGGAAGAAGATATTGTGGTCTCCGCCAGCCGGGCACATCGCAGCGTGGCAGAGATGGCGCAAACCACCTGGGTTATTGAGCGGGCGGAAATTGAGCAGCAGGTTCAGGGCGGGAAAGAGATTAAAGACGTGCTGGCCCAGCTGATCCCCGGCATGGACGTCAGCAGCCAGGGACGTACCAACTACGGCATGAACCTGCGCGGTCGCTCCATGATGGTGATGGTGGACGGCGTACGTCTGAACTCTTCCCGCAGCGACAGCCGCCAGCTCGACTCTATCGATCCGTTCAACATTGACCGCATCGAAGTGATCTCCGGCGCCACCTCGCTGTACGGCGGCGGCAGTACCGGCGGTCTGGTGAACATCGTCACCAAAAAAGGCCAGCCGGAGACCGAAGTGGAATTCCAGACCGGGGCAAAAAGCGGGTTTAACAGCCATAACGACCATGATGAGAACGTCTCCGCAGCCGTGAGCGGCGGCAATGACAACGCCTCTGGCCGTCTGTCGGTCTCCTATCAGCGCTACGGCGGCTGGTATGACGGCAACGGCGACGAGGTGATTATCGATAACACCCAGACCGGCTTGCAGTATTCCGACCGTATCGACGTGATGGGGACAGGCACCATCAACATCGACGATCATCAGCAGCTCCAGTTAACCACGCAGTACTACAAGAGCGAATCCGACGGCAAGCACGGCCTGTTCCTTGGGGAGAATTTCGCTGCGGTCACGGGCGATGCCAAAGCCTATAATAAAGATAACCTGAACTCTGACCGTATCCCGGGCACAGAGCGTCACCTGATCAACCTGCAATACTCGAACACCGATTTCTGGGGTCAGGATCTGGTTGCGCAGATTTACTACCGTGACGAGAGCCTGACCTACTACCCGTTCCCGACGCTGAGCAAAGGCGCGGTGACCAGCATTGGCGCGTCCCAGCAGAAAACCGATTTTTACGGCGGCAAGCTGACGCTAAACAGCAAGCCGATGGACGACCTGACCCTCACCTGGGGTGTGGATGCCGACCACGAAACATTCGATGCCAACCAGCAGTTCTTTGACTTGAGCAAAGCGGCGGCGAGCGGCGGCATGGAGCTGGACAATGCCTACAACGTGGGCCGTTATCCGGGTTACAGCATTACCAACCTCGCGCCGTTCCTGCAAGCCAGCTATGACATTGACGCCATCACCCTGAGCGGCGGCGTGCGTTACCAGTACACCGAAAACAAGGTGGACGATTTTGTCGGCTACGCCCAGCAGCAGGCAATCGCCACGGGCAAAGCGACCTCCGCTGACGCGGTGCCGGGCGGGAAAACCGACTACAACAACTTCCTGTTTAACGCCGGGATCCTTGGACGTCTTACCGAACAGCAGCAGCTGTGGTTTAACTTCTCCCAGGGCTTCGAGATCCCGGACCTGGCGAAGTACTACGGCTCCGGCACCTATCAGCTGGTCGATGGTCACTATCGCCTGCAAAACAGCGTCAACGTGAACGACTCAACGCTGGACGGTATTAAGGTCAATGCCTACGAGCTGGGCTGGCGCTTCACCGGCGATAACCTGCGTACCCAGGTGGCGGCGTACTACTCGCTCTCGGATAAAACCATCACCATCAACAAGAGCGACATGACCATCAACCTGGAGGACGACAAACGTCGTATCTACGGGGTTGAAGGCCAGGTGGACTATTTCTTCACCGACAGCGACTGGAGCACCGGGGCGAACTTTAACGCCATCAAGTCCGAAACGCGTGAAAACGGGAAATGGGAGAAGCTGACGGTCGACAGCGCCAGCCCGTCTAAAGCCAGCGCATGGGTTAACTGGGCGCCGGGCGACTGGGCCCTGCGCGTGCAGAGCACACAAACCTTCGACGTGTCTGACGCCGACGGTAAGAAGATTGATGGCTATAATACCGTTGATTTCCTGGGCAGCTACGCCCTGCCGGTGGGCAAAGTCAGCTTCAGCGTGGAAAACCTGCTGGACAAAGACTACACCACCGCCTGGGGCCAGCGCGCACCGGGGCTGTATAGCCCAACCTATGGCTCACCGGGTCTTTATACTTATAAAGGCCGTGGACGTACGTTTGGCCTGAACTACTCCGTTCTGTTCTGATCCTGCGCGCCGCCTGCGGGCGGCGCATTTTGCTGTGCAATTTGAAAGCAAATTTGCTATTAAATCATCGGTTTGCTGAAATTCTCGGCAAACGAACAAAAACGATGTTTTCCCCTTTGACAAGGCGCACGCAGGTCGATAATATGCGCCTCGTTCACACGATTCCTCTGTAGTTCAGTCGGTAGAACGGCGGACTGTTAATCCGTATGTCACTGGTTCGAGTCCAGTCAGAGGAGCCAAATTTGAAAAGCCTGCTTTTAAAGCAGGCTTTTTGCTTTTCAGCGCATGAGAAATGCAGGACGGCGCCCGTTGCCGTTTTAGTGTTTACCCCCACCTCCTCACCTGTCCCTGTTATATATTCCACTAATAAATAGAATCATTAATATTAATAACACATAACTATCATTCATCAAATATCGATCGGCAAAAACTATTAATTACATTCCGTGTGATATTCATCACAAAACGGGATTGCTCAACGTTTATTATTTACCGCATAGCAAAAGCAAATCGTTAGACCAGGAAAAATAATCTCATCAAGAGCTAAAGTTTTTTACTTATATACCCTATGGAGGTAATTGCTTTGCCATGGAAAGACCCATCATCAAATGCATTTTTTAGCTGGCTTTACATAATATTATTTGGCGCGTGGGGAGGACTTGTCAGATATCTCCTTGACGTTAAGTCTGGCCAGTCGGGAAGAAGTTTATTTTCTGCGTTAGCACAAATTATTGTATCAGGATTTACCGGTGTACTTGCTGGGTTGATGTCACAAAGCCTTGGTTCAGTATTTCATACTTCACTTGCAGTCAGCGGTATATCAGGTGCAATGGGTGTTGTTGCTCTTAATTATTACTGGAAGAAAATCTCTGGAGATAGTAATGATAAATCATGAATTTAGTAGAAAGACTGAAAAGAACCTTAAAGGAGTACATAAAGATCTTTCGGAGGTGATGAGAAAAGCATTGAAATTATCGCCTGTTGACTTCGGTATTTCTGAAGGGGTAAGAAACCAAAAACGACAGCTTGAGCTATTAGCATCAGGGAAATCCTTAACGTCTAAAAGCAGGCATTTAACGGGGCACGCCGTCGATGTATTCGCGGTCATCAACGGTACCGTTTCATGGGATTTTAAACATTATCAGACAATTGCAACGGCTGTTTTTCAGGCCGCTAAGGAGTTATCAGTTGATATTGAGTGGGGTGGCAACTGGACGGAAATAAAGGATGGCGTTCATTTTCAGCTATCACGAAAGATGTATCCTGAATAGAACCTAACACTTTTGACATGTATATTTCCGCAGAGAATACAGCGCATCGTTATTTTCCGGATGATTAACCATGTTCTTTTTACATAAATTTTATAATAGGAGAATGAGAATACAAAATCGCTTTTAATTATCACAGCACAAAATTATCCGTCAGGCGTTTATTTACTCGTTATTTATACAGGCGATGCTTAATTGCGCTGACAAAAAAACCATATATCTTATTGAATGAAATAAAAGGAATACCATCATGACAATTACTTATATTAAAACTGAACTTGCACCAGCCGACAACCAGCTCGCTGCATACCTTTATTTTACCTCAGATACCCCGGTAAGTTATTCTTACACTGTTACAAAAAGGACGACCAGTCCAACCAGCGTAGATTTTACCTATACATCGGATCTCATTTATGGTGTTACTCAAACCATTAAAATCCCTGTTATTGGTCTTTATGCGCAATATGCAAACAGTGTGCAGGTCGTATTTAAGGATGACACGGGTACTGAAGTTTTCAATCAGCCATTTATCATCAGTACAGAAGATCAGGAATATGATACATCTGTCATCTTCCACCTCGATATTGAGCAAACCGATCCTGCACTATTTACCTCTGTATGGGGAAACAGTTGGTTAATGGAATCCACTGGCCGAGGTTATGACCAAAATGGTGACCTGCGTTTTAACTTCTTATCGGTTTATCATCTCCAACCGCTGCGGATCCACAATGGCTACCTCTATACCGGCAGCGACGAAGATATGGCGTGGTACGGCCGTAGCTTTTTCAAAATTGATATCATGGGCAATGTCGTCCTTGAATTCGACATGCGTGATGCTGATGGCAATCACTATGCAAATACTCATGATGTAGTCTGGGACTCCGCGGGCGACATTTATATGTTTGGCACCGATAGCCCTAACCGACTAACCAACACGATGGCGCAAGATGCGCTGGTTCTGAAATTTAACGATCAGACAGGGAAAATGATTTGGGCGAAAAACTATACCAGCGAATATAGTGGTTCTCAAATTCTGAATAACAATACGCCTAATGATGTCCATTTTAACTCTCTTACATGGATTGCAAGCAGCCCAAATAACGAAGAAGCCATTATTGTCCATTCTCGCACAACGAGTACAACTTTTGGTATCTCTATCGTTGATGGCAGTATCTTGTGGGCAATCGACACAGGTAATTTCAACCCTCAGTTCCCGGCAAAACAAGCGACTATTCATATTGATAATTCGGGTATTACTCATTTTGAAAATGGTGCCCATACGGTGTGCATTACGAATAATAGTGCTTTTTCTGCCAGTATCGATCCTACCGCAGGAAAATTTGTCTTATCAGTGTTCGATAACCGATCTTGCGTAGATGAAAATGGCAACCCCGTTATTCGTCCGATAAATGACGCAGCGACGTCGGACCCCTATCAAACAGATCCAGCCCGCATTCTGTTCTATGCGGTCGACTTAGCAGCAGGCACCGCTGTTGAGATTCATGCGCCTGTTGAACTCCCAACGACGCCTATCCTCCAATGGACCGACTTTATGGGAGGCGTGTTTGATCATGGTGATTATTTCACTATTTTTACCTGCCATGCGCGCTCATTCTTTATCAGTGACGTAGACGGTAATATGGTTGCCTCTATCTATGATGTGATTTCTTTATCTGATGGCGCTCCTCAATACCCAGGGGAGGCCTACCGTGCAAGATTATTTAATGAAACGGAGCTTACTGACGTCATCACTGCGGCATCTATTTATGCAAATTAATCAAATGATGTAACAATCTGGAACAGATGCAATTGATCACTGTATATGTTAATAGGGGGTCATGTCGAGCCATGACCCCTTGATGCTATATACGAAGCGCACAGGTCATGACTTCATCGCCGAAAAGATTGAGCCATTATTCATACCTGAAGGCGCTAATGTAAATTTATCGTTATAGTCTTGCGCCAGGGAAAGTAGTATTTGCGTCACCCGCCCTGCGGATAGTTGCGCGCTGCGACTAAAATGCGTTTGTTTATATAGCCAGTTGATAAAGCACCTGCTGGCCGTTAAAGAGAGCCTTTTAGCGTTACTGCTATCCCCCCCTGTTAATGGGCAAACCATCTTACGGTTTCTTCCCTGCTCCCAAAGCTGCCACTGACTTTGCCACCAGCCATGCTGTGACGTTCTCTGAAAATTCCAGGGTATATCACTATCATTATCGTTGATTTCTTCTTCTATAAACCACATTTCACCTTGCCCCAGGCGAAACAAATTTGCCCAGGCGGTAATGACTGCTCCCCGAAGAAAGCATTCGTGTGAAATAACATGCATCTTTACCTCAGGAAAGAGGAGATTCAGTATTCGAAAATGCCCGTGAGCCGCTATCACCGGGCGCACAATCGAACCTCTGGCGTTACATTTCAGAGCCGCGCTTCCATACTGTATTTCATCGAACTGGCTCCGACGCAGAAATTGTGTCTCTCGCATATCAACGCGTTTTACAATATCAGCGTGATGCAAATCAGGCTCGATATTTCCCTTCCAGTGATAACGTAATGTTTCCCCACTTTGATGCTCAGTAAAATTAGTGGAGAGATGAATAATATTACCGCGAATGGCATCAAAACTGATCAGGACATACAATTTCTGTTCTGCAATTCTCCCCTGGAACGGTACAACCAGTGACACAGTTTCAATACGTTCTGGATACACTATTTTTCTTTGCTTTTGCTGTTTGGGTGTCCAGACTTTTTTGCAGGCGCGGCACTGAACGCGCTGTGTCCCCCGTGGGTTATAACCATAACAAATAGTTTTCGGGCAATAACATTCAGGGCAAAAATAACCGTTTTCTAAGGCATAGGCGCTTAAGCAAGAAAAAAGCCATTCATTAAATTGTTGTTCATTAAACAGAGGGGGATAACTCCCACATGCCCGGCAGTGCAATGCTGGATATCCCAGCCTGTAGTCTGGCCAACTGTAATCTTCAGATGCTGAGACTGGCAGCCCTAAATTACGGCAACCAAACGATTTACAGGTATTAATCGTAAACAGAATCAATATTAATCACCAACGATTTGAATGGGTCGGTGATTTTGCCGCATAACTCTTGCATAAGTGTGTGAGCAGGTTCGCATAAAAAATCCTTTCAGAACGTAAAGTAGCGAATCTTTATATGACTGAAAGGAACGACTTATGAAGATAAAGTTAATCGCTGCGGGTATTCTGACGACGCTACCATTTTGGGCCTGCGCTAAGGACGTCACCATCCTTTATACCAATGATCTCCATGCTCATGTAGAACCTTATAAAGTGCCATGGATTGCTGACGGCAAACGGGATATTGGTGGCTGGGCGAATATCACTACTCTGGTAAAAGAGGAAAAATCAAAAAGTAAAGCGACATGGTTTTTTGATGCAGGTGACTATTTCACTGGCCCTTATATTAGTAGCTTAACGAAGGGAAAAGCAATTATTGATATTATGAATACCATGTCGTTTGATGTTGTAACGATAGGTAATCATGAATTTGATCATGGCTGGGATAATACATTATTACAGCTAAGCCAGGCGAAATTCCCTGTCGTACAGGGCAACATATTCTATGAGAACAGCAGCAAATTATTCTGGGATAAACCTTATACCATCGTCGAAAAAGATGGCGTGAAAATTGGCGTCATTGGTTTGCACGGCGTGTTTGCCTTCAATGATACCGTCTCCGCGGCAACGCGCGTAGGCATTGAAGCGCGGGATGAAATTAAGTGGTTACAGCGCTATCTGGATGAACTGAAAGGCAAAGTCGACCTGACCGTATTGCTGGTCCATGAAGGTACACCGGCGCGTCAGTCCAGTATGGGAGGGACCGACGTACGACGTGCACTGGATAAAGATATTCAAACTGCAAGCCAGGTGAAAGGTCTGGATATTCTGATTACGGGACATGCGCATGTCGGTACGCCGGAACCGATTAAAGTTGGCAATACGCTGATCCTCTCGACCGACAGCGGCGGCATTGATGTGGGGAAACTGGTACTGGACTACACGAAGCCGCATCAGTTTACGATGAAAAATTTTGAGCTTAAAACCATTTACGCCGATGAGTGGAAGCCCGATCCGCAAACGAAACAGGTTATAGACGGCTGGAATAAGAAACTGGATAAAGTAGTTCAACAAACGGTGGCGCAGTCGCCGGTTGAGTTGACGCGCGCGTATGGTGAATCAGCCCCGCTGGGTAATCTGGCTGCGGACGCTCTACTGGTGGCTGCGGGTAAAAATACTCAGCTAGCCTTGACCAACTCGGGCGGCATTCGCAATGAGATCCCGTCGGGCGCGATTACGATGGGTGACGTCATCAGTACGTTCCCCTTCCCTAACGAGCTGGCCACAATGGATCTTACGGGTAAACAATTACGCACGTTGATGGAACATGCCGCAAGTTTAAGTAATGGCGTCTTGCAGGTTTCAAAAGGCCTGGAGGTGAAGTATGACAGCAGTAAACCAATCGGTCAGCGGGTCGTCGTATTTACCCTTAATGGCAAGCCGATTGAGGATGCGACAGTCTACCACATTGCCACTCAGAGCTTCCTTGCTGACGGCGGCGATGGTTTTACCACCTTTACCGAGGGTAAAGCGCGTAATACAACAGGCGGTTACTACGTTTCTAATGCCGTGATCGATTACTTCAAAGCGGGTAACACTATTACGGATGAGCAGCTCAACGGCATGCGCGTTGCTGATGTGAAAAAGTAAAGGTTATTACCATACAGGCTTTTGGCGCCGCATTGGTGCTGAATGCATTGAAATAAAATAAACGTTTAAGGGTTCATACCTCTACATGGACCCTTTTCAAGCTATTGTTTTTTTCAAGGGAATTGATTATGAAGAAAAATATAAAGCTGAGCCTGATTACGTTATGTTGGTTCGCAACGTTAACCGCCTCAGTTCATGCAAAAGATGTAACAATTTACTATACCAACGATCTACATGCTCATGTCTCTCCTGGGAAACTACCCACCGTTGACAAAGAACGTTTGGTAGGAGGTTTTGCGAATATAGCGACCATCGTCAATGATGCTAAGAAAATAAGTAAAGATGTTTTTTTCTTTGATGCAGGTGATTACTTTACCGGGCCCTATATAAGTACCCTGACCAAAGGCGAAGCCATTATTGATATCATGAACACCATGCCCTTTGATGCTGTGTCAGTGGGAAACCACGAATTTGACTATGGCGTTGATAACATGGTTAAGCAGTTATCAAGAGCACACTTCCCCATTTTGTTAGGTAATGTTTTTTATACCAACAGTGAAAAGCCCGTCTGGAATACCCCCTGGACGATTGTCGAAAAAGATGGCATCAAAATTGGCGTAATCGGGGTACATCAGAAATTTGCATTTTATGACACGATTGCGGCCAAGGCTTACGCTGGTTCAGAGGCGCGTGATGAAGAGCCTTATATTCAAAAAGGGCTTGATGCCTTAAAAGGTAAAGTAGATATCATCGTGCTGCTTATTCATGAAGGTACGCCAGCGCGCCAGTCAAGCTATGGAAACAAAGACGTAGCCAGAATGCTACAAGCTGATATCGATACCGCGAAGAAATTTAAGGGTATTGATGTATTAATCACAGGCCATGCCCATGTAGGGACGCCAGAACCGATTAAAGTTAATGACACTCTCATTGTTTCAACGGATGCCTATGGTACTGACATTGGTAAATTAGTATTGGATTTTAACCCTCAGACGATGAAAATTGAGAGTTACAAAGGTGAATTAATCACTGTATTTGCTGATGAATATAAACCTGATCCAAAAGTACAGCTTAAAATTGATGAGTGGAATGCCAGGCTGAAAAAAATCACTGGCCAGGTTATTGGTTCGACAACGGCGCACTTTACGCGTTCATATGGGGAATCATCACCCGTCGGTAATTTGATAATTGATGCCATGATGGCAAAAGTGCCGGATGCCGTCGTTGGATTACAAAACAGCGGAGGGATACGTGCTGATTTCCCACAGGGAAATTTAACCTACGGCGATGTTATTACCACCTTCCCGTTTAATAATGACCTGGTTGAAATGGATCTTACCGGAAAAGATCTTACCGATTTAATGATCCATGCGACTAATCTCACCAATGGTATTTTGCAAGTATCAAAAAGCGTTCATGTTGTCTATGACAGTACAAAACCGCTGGGCAAACGTCTCATTAAATTCACTGTCAATAATCAACCCATAGATCCGACCAGGATATATCGGGTTGCTACACACTCATTTTGTGCGACAGGTGGCGATGGATTTGAAGCATTTTTAAAAGGGAAAAATATTAAAACTATTAACAGCACTACCTCTGCCGATTCAATTATTGATTATGTGAAGGCGCATAGCCCAGTTAAACCCGATCATGAAATGAGGGTGACTGATGTAAGCGCAGCAAAATGAATTAAACAAGAAGTGATTAAATACTGACATGTATTTTAAATACCACTCGCTTTTCAACATACTCCCATTAAAGGAAATACACGCATGAAAAAAATGAAATATCTTTTACCAGGCGCATTGATAATGCTCCCCATGATTGCGTTTGCGGACTCTGGTAATAATGAATATCTATCAGACTGGTGGCATCAAAGCATTAACATAGTCGGCAGCAACTCTACTCGCTTTGGGCCACAAAAAAGGTCGGATCTCTATCCAGAATACCGTGCGTGGGCCCATGTGGATTGGTTTGATTTTTACGGCTATGCGGATTTGCCTAAATTTTTTGGTTTGGGAAATGACAACGACATTGGTATTTGGGACAATGGCTCGCCATTCTTTACAGAAATAGAGCCACGTTTTAGCATCGACAAATTAACGGGACTTGATTTGAGCGTTGGTCCATTTAAAGAATGGTATTTTGCTCACAACTATATTTATGATGCGGGTACTAACGAAGGACAGCGTCAAAGTACCTGGTATATGGGAATCGGGACGGATATTGATACGGGATTACCGATGACTTTATCTGCAAACATCTACGCTAAATACCAGGGGAATAATTATAACGCCGCCAACGAAAACGAATGGGATGGATATCGCTTTAAATTAAAATATGCTATTCCTTTAACTACACTGTTTGGCGGGAAGCTAAATTACGTCGGTTTCACCAATTTTGATTTTGGCTCAGACTTAAAAGACGAATCAGGTGGCGAGCAACCCTTTTACTCCCGTACTAATGATTCAATAGTTTCTACCCATATCCTCAGCTTAGTTTACTCTCACTGGAGCTATGGCGCGACCCTTCGTTATTTCTATCATGGTGGGCAATTTGAAGAAGGCAGTAAAGCATATAATAGCAAAGGGCAGATCACCCGTATAGACTCTACGGGGTGGGCCTACTATTTAACTGCCGGATACACTTTTTAAATATGTCTAAAAGGAATTAGCCATTAAGAAATAAAATAATAATGCCATTCATTTATGGATGGCATTATTTTATTTAACCCGGTACACGTATCACCCAGGAAGACTTAGAGCCACTCTTACCGTTCCCGGCAGACAATGCGCCGCCGGGCAAAAACTAAATCTGATAATCAATCGCCACCTCTTCCGGCTCCATCACCTGGCGTTTGATCTCATCTACGGAGAGCCCCGCATTGCACAGCTCGATAAAACGCCACACATAGTTACGCTGAAGCTGCCCGCGCTTCAGCCCGAGCCAGACGGTGTTCGCATCGAACAGATGACGCGTATCCAGACGCACCAGATTACCAGCCTCATATTCGCCGCCAGACTGCTCGGCCACCAGGCCAATCCCCAGCCCTAACTCGACGTAGGTTTTGATCACGTCGGAATCCTGCGCGCTCAGCACCACGTCCGGCGTGAGCCCTTTACGCTTGAACGCTTCATCTATGCGCGAACGCCCGGTAATGCCCTGCCGGTAGGTGATAAGCGGCCATTTGACGATCTCTTCCAGCGTCAACGGTGAAACCTGGTTCAGCGGGTGTTCGGCGGGTAATAGCAGGCTGTGGTGCCAGCGGAACCACGGGAACGCCACCAGCAGCGGGTCATTGCTCAGCCGTTCACTGGCGATACCGATATCGGCCCCACCGTTATGCAGCAGCACTTCAATTTCCTGCGGCGTGCCCTGGATCAGTTCGAGACGTACGTCCGGGAAGATCTCACGAAATGCTTTGATAACCGTCGGAAGGCTGTAACGCGCCTGTGTATGGGTGGTGGCGATAGTCAGCACACCGGAAGCGTCGTTGGTAAAGAGATCCGCCAGCCGACGAACGTTGCTGGCCTCGTTGAGAATGCGCTCAGCGATGGTCAGCAATGCCTTGCCTGGCTCGGTCATACCCAGCAGGCGCTTGCCGCGACGGATAAAAATCTCAATGCCTAACTCCTCCTCCAGCTCGCGGATATGTCGGCTGACGCCCGACTGAGAGGTGTAAAGCATATTGGCGACTTCGGTCAGGTTGTAATCCCGCCTGGCCGCCTCACGAATAATTTTAAGTTGCTGGAAATTCACAATTCACTCCGGCGCATCTGACATAAGGCTATTGTTAGAGTCAGGCGGGCTGGAGAACAAATAATAAAAACCAGCATCTTATGCTTATTTGGAATATCAGCTGACGAGTTGCAGCTCGCGATTTTCCAGCGACGGCTTACTGACCAGAGACATCAGGATCTCTTTCACCGCCTGCGCCTGCGGTGACAGGGAGCCGCGCGCGGACATATTCAACGACAGCGGTAAGCTCATGGATGGCGTGGTGATGCGGGCCATCCAGCCGTTCGCCGCGCTGCACAGTGAACGTGCGGCAGACTCGGGCAGAACCGTTACACCCATGCCGCTGGCAATGGCGGCAGTCAGCGTGGAGATGGAATCAATCTCGCCGATAATTTTGGCCGTCAGACGGCGCAGCGAGAACGCTTCGTCAACGCGCACGCGCACGGCACTGTAGTCGCGCGGCAGGAACAGGTTCATCTCTGCCACAGCGGTTAAATCAATGCTCTGACCGGGGCAATCACGGGTACCGACCAGGTAAAGATCTTCCTTCAGCAGCGGCTGGCTGGTGATCCCGGCAACCGGGGAGCGATCGTACAGCACCGCCATATCCAGCTGACCGTTGAGCAGTTTGTCATTGAGCACGGAACCACTGTTCTCATGCAGATAAACCAGCACTTCCGGTAGCTCCGCGCGCACTGCCTGTAGCAGCGGCATGGTGACAGACGATGCGGCCGTTCCCGGCGCCAGGCCAATGGAGACATGGCCGCTCAGGGTCTGACCCACATTGTGCACGGCCAGCTGCGCCTGTTCACACTGACGCAGGATCGTGCGGGCATGGGTATATAAAATTTTTCCCGCTTCGGTAGGCGTTACGCCGCGCTTGGTGCGGATCAACAGTTGCTGGTCCATTTCGCCTTCCAGAGTCGCGACCTGCTGGCTCAGCGCAGGCTGCGCGATATGCAGCACTTCAGCCGCCTGGGTCAGGCTGCCGATATCGACGATTTTTACGAAGTATTTCAGTCGTCTTAAGTTCATGTTGCCCCCTGTTCGAAAATAGCGTGCCGGTAACGGCTGTGTTGTTAAACAGGTTTTGCAATATGGATGCCAGTTTTTTGCAGCGGGTGTATGTCGCTGCTAAGCGGCTGAAAATAAGGAAAGCCAATCACTGGTGCCTGTTTTGAGACGGGGACAACGGTTTCCGATCTGCCCCATTCGGGGTATGTCTGCACAATAATGGTGCATTCCGTTGGCAAAAACGTCACTTTGCTGGTTTTGTCAGCAAACAGTTCAAAGTCGGCGATCCATCCTTTGACAAGGCGTACGCAGGTCGATAATATGCGCCCCGTTCACACGATTCCTCTGTAGTTCAGTCGGTAGAACGGCGGACTGTTAATCCGTATGTCACTGGTTCGAGTCCAGTCAGAGGAGCCAAATTTGAAAAGCCTGCTTTTAAAGCAGGCTTTTTGCTTTTCTGCGTTCGGTCAGTTTGTCGGGTGGCGCTGCGCTTACCCGACCTACATTCTGCGTTCTGTAAAATTGTCGGGTGGCGGCTTCGCCTTACCCGACCTACGGTCCTGTAGGCCCGGTAAGCGCAGCGCCACCGGGCATAGCAAGCTTCACCGGCATCCCCGACCGCCGTTCCAGCTCAGCGCCCGCCCCTTCACTTATTAGCTGCGTCCTTTGTGCGGCTGAAATGGGCAGCGGCACCTTATTTGTCGATTCAAATTCCGCGCGATTGCGTGACAGCGGCTCGTGAACCTCTACCCAACGGCTACCGTCCGGCTCGGTGGTCACCTTTAAGGGCTGATCGATAAGCTGTACCCTCGTCCCCACCGAAACGTTATCGAACAGGTATTTGATATCGTTATTACGCAGGCGAATGCAGCCCTGGCTGACGCGCAGACCAATGCCGAAATTTGAGTTGGTACCGTGGATCGCGTACAGCCTGCCGATATAGAGGGCATACAGCCCCATCGGGTTATCCGGCCCGGCGGGAACGAACGCGGGCAACGTTTTCCCCTCTTTCGCGTAAGCGCGTCGCGTATTTGGCGTGGGTGACCAGGTTGGGCCTTCCTGTTTGCGCTCAACGGCGGTTACCCAGTTACGCGGCGTTTCGCGCCCGGCCTGACCGATGCCAATAGGCAGCACCTCAACCGTGTTGCTGCCGGGTGGATAATAGTAAAGTCGCATTTCCGCGACGTTCACCACAATCCCCTCGCGCACCGTTGGCGGCAGAATAAGCTGCTGGGGTACCACCAGCTGTGTTCCGGCTCGCGGTAAAAACGGATCCACCCCCGGGTTGGCTTCCAGCATATTGCTCAACCCCTGTCCGTGCTGCGCTGCAAACGCTTCGAGCGGCAGAGTATTGCCCTCAGGCACGGTGATGGTGATCGGTGCCCCCACCAGGCGGCTGCCCTCGGGAGGGAGGGGGTAGGTTACAGCAGATGCAGCGGGAACCAGAATACCAAGCGTAAAAACGAACGAGGCAAATCGAATCATAGTGTTCTGTACTCAGTCAAAGAGAAAGCCTGCCGGTGGGCAGGCTTAGCCTACTCATTCAGTCATCTTTTCGTCGTGCGCCATCTCCGGGTAAGGACTTTTTCTGCTTCAACAATCATGAACATCGCAAACCCAATCAGGAAGGTAATGATCCAGTAGCGGAACGGTAGCGCTTCGGTACCGAACAGCATTTGCATGAACGGCGCATAGATGATCAGAAGCTGAAGGGCCAGAAGTACGCCGCTCACGATCCATATCCCCTTGTTAGCCAGCAGACCTTTACTCAGGGAAAAGCCGTCGGTGACGCGGCAGTTGAGCATGTAAAACCACTGGGCGGTGACCAGCGTTTGCAGCAACACGGTGCGAATGAACTCCGGTGAGTAGCCGCGTGGTTGCAGCCAGGCCTCCAGCACAAAGGCGCTGATGGCAATCATCAGGCCGACAAACACCACTCGCCAGATGGCATAACCGTCCATCACATGCAGGTTAGACTTACGCGGCGGCCGGTTCATGATGTCCTTCTCACCCGCTTCAAACGCCAGGCCAAACGACAGCGTTGCCGAGGTTGCCATGTTCATCCACAGGATCAGTACCGGCGTTAGTGGGATCAGGTTCCCCGCCAGCAGGGCAATAATGATCAGTAAGGCCTGGGCGATGTTGCTCGGGATAACGAACAAAATGGTCTTTTTCAGGTTGTCGTAGACCCGACGCCCTTCATGGACCGCCCGGGCAATGGTGGCAAAGTTATCATCCGTTAACACCATATCGGCGGCTTCTTTGGTGACTTCAGTACCTTTGATCCCCATCGCGATGCCGACATCCGCCCGCTTCAGCGCCGGCGCATCGTTCACCCCGTCCCCGGTCATCCCGACCACTTCCTGCTTACTTTGCAGCGCCTGCACCAGGCGGAATTTATCTTCCGGGCTGGTGCGGGCAAAGATATCGTATTTTTGCGCCGCCTCGCTCAGCTGGTGGTCGTCCATCGCCTCCAGCTCGCGCCCGGTAATGGCGCTCGCCGCGTTGCCAATACCCAGCATCTGTCCAATGCTCATCGCCGTTTGTGGATGATCCCCGGTAATCATTTTCACGCGAATACCCGCCTGCAAGCAGTCGGCAATGGCCGAAATGGCTTCCGGGCGCGGGGGATCCATCATGCCCGCAATGCCGAGCAGTATGACCCCTTCTTGCAGATCCGCATGCGTCAGCTCGCGCTGCCCGCTGGCAGCCGGTTTCCAGGCCGCAGCCACCATGCGCAATCCCTCGCGCGCATACTCTTCAATCTTCTCTTCCCAGTAGTGCAGGTTGAACGGCTCCAGCCCGTTTTGGGTCTGCTGGTGCTGGCAAAGACGGAAAAGGACGTCCGGCGCACCGGTGATTAACATCACCTCTTCGTCGCCCAGGCGATAGAGAGTGGACATGTATTTATATTGCGAATCAAATGGGATTTTACTGCGCAACTCGGCGTCAATTGCCGGAAGCGGGATTTTGGCCGCCAGCACCTTCAGCGCGCCTTCGGTTGGACCGCCGGTGATTTTCCACAGCCCCTGCTCATCTTTGATCAGCTGGCTGTCATTACAGAGATCGACTGTGCGCAGATAGCGCTCAAGCACAGATCCCGGGGTCACGGTGACCGGTGTCGGATCGTCAACGGGGTGAATAGTACCCACCGGCTCGTAGCTGTCTCCCTCCACGCGGTAGGTGGTGTCCGCGGTAATCACCGCTTTTACCGTCATCTCATTCATGGTCAGGGTGCCGGTTTTATCCGAGCAGATAACCGTCATCGCCCCCAGCGTTTCTACGGTAGGCAGCTTACGAATAATCGCCTTGCGACGCGCCATCGCCTGCACGCCCAGCGAGAGGATGATCGAGATAATGGCCGGTAATCCTTCCGGCACCGCCGCCACCGCAAGGCTAATCAACGACAGCACCAGCTCTGATACGGGCATATCACGGAAGATAAGACTGAAAACGAACAGCGCCAGCATCATCACCAGAATGGTGATAAAAATGGTCTTGCCGAGCTTGTCCATTTGCACCATCAATGGGGTACGGTGTTTTTCAATGTCTGACATCATCTGGTTGATATGGCCGAGTTCAGTCTCTCCACCGGTCGCCACCACCAGCCCTTTTCCTCCGCCGGAGCTGACGGTGGTGCCAGAATAAAGCAGGTTGTAACGGTCGCCTAACGGCAACTCCCCGTGGAGCGCATCGCTGCTCTTCTCCACTACCGTGGATTCGCCGGTGAGAATAGCTTCTTCCACCCGCAGGTTGTGCGCCTCTGTCACACGAAGATCGGCAGGAATGCGATCCCCGGCGCGTATCACGACGATATCTCCGGGCACCAGCGCTGTCGTCGGGATAGTTTCATGGTTGCCCTGCCGGATGACCACAGCCTCGCTGGAGAGCATATTGCGAATACTTTGCAGCGATTTCTCCGCATTGCTCTCCTGAATATGGCCAATCAGGGCGTTAATGATGGCTACCCCAAGAATGACAAACATATCCACCCAGTGTCCCATTATCAGCTTCAGCAGCGCTGCCGCCAGAAGAACGTAAATAAGGACATCGTTGAAATGGGCCAGAAAGCGCAGCCAGCCAGGTTTACCCGGTTTTTGCGGTAAGGCATTTTCGCCGTATTTTTCCAGCCTGGCGGTCGCTTCTGTACTGCTGAGTCCGTCGAGGCTGGATTGGATATTTGTCAGGGTTTCATCAACGGTCTGTTGATAATACGGGCGGTGAGGCTTTTCTGTTATCATCGTTCCTTCCTCGGGTTCTTTTCAGAAATCACCTTGCTTTCATGACATTAACGAATAACGAAAACAGGAACATGCGCGTAACGAACGATACTCGCCGCCTCTGACCCTAATAAATGAGTTTGAATATTGGGATTACGCGATCCCACAATAATCGCACCGACGTTAAGTTCATCCGCCAGTTTGATTACCTCATCACGTATATTCCCGCTGCGAACATGAAGATGGACATTTGCTTCCGGCAGGTTGATTTTTTTTACCAGCGCAGCCAGTTTTTCTTTAGCATTATTAATCATATATTCATCCATCTTTCTCGCGTCTGCAATAAAACCGCGGGTCAGTTCTGCCGAGAACTTTGGCATAACGTACAGCAGATGGACATCACCCGATGCGCTTTGCGCCAGGAATTGGGCATGCTGTAGCGCTTTATCAGACAACGCTGTTTCGTATACATCCACCGGCACCAGAATCGTTTTATACATATCA
>NZ_JADABR010000015.1:0-266235 GCF_015672585.1 Enterobacter sp. Res13-Sevr-PEC09-46
CTCAGTCACAGCAAATAGCCGGCATGAGCCGAAACCAGCCTGCCGCGCTGAAAAACACGCCGTCGTTCTCTGACATTTTATTCAACAGTATCAATGAAATTAATGAAACTCAGGTTAACGCGAAAGAAATGACGCAGCAGTGGATGTCTGGCAGTAGCGATATTGGATTAAATGACGTAATGCTGGCAATGCAGAAGTCCTCAATTTCTTTTAGCTTCGGTGTGCAAGCGCGCAATAAAATGCTCAGTGCCTACCAGGAAATCATGAATACCCCGGTATAAGGCCTCGCCCTGTCTATGAGTGAATTTAAAGACATTCCCGTGCGCTTATCGCCAAATAAGCTTACGTTATCCGATTCTGAATTACAGCGTATTGGGCAACTGATCTATCGCCGCGCCGGGATTGTAGTCAACGCACAAAAACGAGAGATGATTTTTAATCGTTTATCACGGCGGCTACGGGCGCTGGGGATTGACACATTTCTTGAGTACATCAGCATTCTGGAATCCCACAGCGAGCATCCGGAATGGCAGAACTTTGTCAACGCGCTGACAACCAATCTGACCTCTTTCTTTCGCGAAACCTACCACTTCCCGGTGCTCGCAGAACACGCCCGTCAGCGGCCCAACGGCTACCGCGTCTGGTGTACCGCCGCTTCCACCGGGGAAGAACCTTGCTCCATCGCCATGACGCTGGACGAGACTCTGGGGAGCGCGACGGGAGGGCCACGCGTCTGGGCCTCTGACATCGATACCGAGGTGCTGGCCAAAGCGGAGGCAGGGGTATACCGCATGTCCGACCTACACTCGCTGACCCTGGTGCAAAAACGCCACTATTTTTTGCGCGGCTCGGGTGAGAACAGCGATCGGGTGAAGGTAAAGCCAGAACTGCTGGCCGCTATTCACTATCAGCGGCTCAACTTGCTGGACAACAGCTGGCCGCTACCCGGACCGTTTGACGCCATCTTTTGCCGCAACGTGATGATCTATTTCGATGCGCCGACGCAGAAGCGTCTGCTTGAGCGCTTTGCCCGCATGCTGAAGCCAGACGGCCTGCTGTTTGTTGGTCACTCTGAACATTTTAATCATCCGCACATTCCACTCAGGCTTCGCGGCCAGTCGGTGTATGAACTTACGGAGGCCTTACGGTGAAACGGATACGGGTGCTGACAGTTGATGATTCTGCGCTCATGCGCAACATCCTGAGCGCAGTGATCAATCAACAGCCAGATATGGAGATGGTCGGCACCGCGCCAGACCCGCTGATCGCACGCGAGATGATTAAGCAGTTGAACCCCGACGTGCTGACGCTGGATATCGACATGCCGAAAATGGATGGGCTGGAGTTTCTCTCCCGTTTGATGCGCCTTCGTCCAATGCCGGTGGTGATGATCTCCTCGATGACCACCCGAGGCTCGAAGGCGACAATGGCCGCGCTGGAACACGGCGCCGTCGATTTTCTGGCCAAACCCGATCAGCGTATCGCCGGAAATCTGGAACTGTGGGGTGTGCAGGTCGCAGAGAAGATCCGCATTGCCGCGAAGGCAAAACTGGGACGTCAGGCTGAAGTGGCCTCGCCGATACTGCGGGGCATTACCGTGGATCCACAAAGCATTGTGGCGATTGGCTCCTCGACCGGCGGGACGGAGGCGCTGCGCCAGGTATTAACGCCGCTGCCAGCCAGCGTCCCCGGTATCGTCATCGCCCAGCATATGCCTGCTGGATTTACCCGCTCCTTCGCCCAGCGTCTTGATTCACTTTGCCAGATAAAGGTGCATGAAGCGGATGACGGCGAACCGGTACTTCCGGGTACGGCATTGATCGCCCCCGGCGATAAGCATATGGAGATCGTCCGTCACGGAAAAGGGTACGCCGTCAGGCTGACCGACGCGCCCCCCGTCAACCGTCATCGCCCGTCTGTAGACGTTCTCTTTAACTCCGTTGCACAGCTGGTGGGCGCACATGCCAGCGCCGCCATCCTTACCGGAATGGGAGCCGACGGCGCACGTGGGTTGCTGGCGTTGCGGGAGTCGGGGGCGTTTACCCTCGCTCAGAGCGAAGCGAGCTGCGTGGTGTTCGGTATGCCTCGCGAAGCGATTGCCCTTGGCGCTGCCCGAGAAATCGTCGATCTCAATAAAATTAGCCAGCGTCTGCTGGAAAGTTTCAGCCATAAACCACGACGTTCAGGAGAGAACACACATGTCGGATAAAAACCTGCGTTTTTTGGTGGTGGACGATTTTGCCACCATGAGACGTATCGTACGTAACCTGCTTCAGGATCTGGGCTATTCAAATATTGAAGAGGCGGAAGATGGCCAGGACGCGCTGAACAAGCTGCGCGCCGGTGAGTTTGATTTCGTTGTGAGCGACTGGAATATGCCCAACCTTGATGGCCTTGAGCTGCTGAAAACCATTCGCCTCGACCCGGCGATGTCAAAGCTGCCGGTACTGATGGTTACTGCGGAAGCAAAGCGCGAAAACATTATCGCCGCCGCGCAGGCGGGTGCCAACGGTTACATCGTTAAACCGTTTACTGCCGCCACGCTGGAAGAAAAGCTTGGCAAAATTTTTGAAAAACTCGGGTGAATACTATGACCACTCAGCCTGGCGAGATCGCGGAACCGCCAAAGGATCTCTTTTTGCGTATCGGTCAATTAACCCGGCTGCTGCGCGACAGTATGGCAAATCTTGGCCTGGAGCAGGCCATTAAAGAAGTCGCGGACGCGTTCCCCAACACGCGTGACCGTCTCAACTACGTTGTTGGCAAAACGTCTCAGGCCGCCGATCGCGCGCTGACGGCCGTCGAGGTGGCACGACCGCTCCAGGAAAGATTAGGTGAAAATGCCGGTAAGCTTACTGAACGGTGGGACGCCTGGTTTGAAGAGCCACAGCCGCTTGACGAGGCGCGAGAACTGGTGAAAGAGACACGTACCTTTCTGCTGGACGTGCCGGCCACCGCTCAGCAAACCAACCAACAGCTCACCGAAATAATGATGGCGCAAGACTTCCAGGATCTCACCGGCCAGGTGCTACAAAGCCTGATGCAGGTGATTCAGACCGTCGAAACCGAGCTGATCAGCGTGCTGGTTGAAAACATGCGCGAACGTGACGCGGGTATCGAACAGAGCGGTGACGCCCATCTCAAGAACGGCCCGCAGATTGATACCAGCGTCGCCGGGATTGTCGCCTCTCAGGAACAGGTGGATGACCTGCTGGAGTCGCTGGGCTTTTGATGACCCCAGGCCAACACTATGTCTGAAGAGAGCGAGAGCGACAAAACAGAAGACCCCACACCCCACCGAAAACAGAAAGCGCGGGAGGAAGGTCAGGTTCCGCGTTCGCGCGAGCTGACCACCCTTGCCATGCTTCTGGTGGGCTGGGGGCTTATCGTCGGCGCAGGTAGCCATCTGGCGACGCAGCTTGAATCTATTCTGCACAACGGGCTGACCTTTGATCGACTGCTGATCCGCGACCCGCAGAATATGTTACATCGTGCAGCCTCGCTGTTGAGCATGGCTTTTCTCGCCATTCTGCCCTTCGCCGGCGGGCTGTACGTGACCGCAATAACGGCACCGTCGATTATCGGCGGCCTGAACGCAAGCAGTAAGGCGCTAAAGGTTAATCTTAAAAAACTTAATCCCGTCACCGGTATCAAGCGTCTTTTCTCTGCCCAAATGGTATCAGAGATGATCAAAAGCATCCTCAAGGTGCTGTTGGCCGCCACGGGGGGAGGACTGTTTTTACTGCTCAATAAAAGCAGGTTCATCAATCTAATGTATGAACCGTTGGGCGGCGCGCTAAACGACATCAGCAACCTGCTGATTGGCTGCATGCTGTACGTGATTTTGTCACTGATCCCCATGGTGGCCTTCGACGTGATTTATCAGCTCTGGAGCAACTTTAAGAAGCTGAGAATGAGCCGCCAGGAGATAAAGGATGAATTTAAAAACCAGGAAGGTGACCCGCACATTAAGGGTCGCGTCAGGCAGATTCAGCGCCAGATGGCACAAAGCCGCATGATGGCCGAGGTGCCCACCGCCGATGTGGTCGTCAACAACCCGACCCACTATTCCGTGGCGCTGAAGTATCAGGAAGGCACCATGGGCGCACCGATCGTCGTCGCAAGCGGCAGTGGACTTATTGCCCTGCGCATCCGCGAGATGGCTGAAGAAAATCGGGTTCCGATGCTGGAAGCGCCACCGCTGGCGCGTGCGCTTTACCGGCACTGCGAGCCGGGTCAGCCGGTGCCCGGTGAATTATATAACGCTGTTGCCGAAGTCCTGGCCTGGGTATATAGCCTGCGCCGGTGGCGTAAAGGCTTTGGCTTGCGCCCAACAGAACCTAAAGATTTGCCGGTTCCCCCGGCGCTCGATTTTGCACAAGAGAGTAAAGAGTAATGGCTAATATCGCCACCAAATTACGTTTGCCCGGCATCAAGGAGACCCAGTGGCAGGTACTGGCCGGTCCAGTCCTGATCATGACGATCCTTGCGATGATGATCCTGCCGCTGCCAACCTTCGTGTTGGACTTGCTGTTTACCTTTAATATTGTACTGGCGATCATGATCCTTCTGGTCGCCATGTTTACCCAGAATACGCTGGAGTTTTCCGCCTTCCCGACGGTACTGCTCTTCTCAACGCTGCTTCGCCTGGCGCTAAACGTCGCCTCAACGCGCGTTATCCTGATGCACGGCCATAACGGCGCTGACGCCGCGGGCCAGGTTATCGAGGCGTTCGGCCACTTCCTGGTAGGCGGCAACTTTGCCATCGGCATTGTCGTCTTTATCATATTGATAATTATAAACTTTATGGTCATCACCAAGGGGGCCGGGCGTATTGCAGAAGTGGGTGCCCGCTTTACCCTTGACGGTATGCCCGGTAAACAAATGGCAATCGATGCCGACCTGAACGCCGGTCTGATCGGCGAGGAGGAGGCCAAACGCCGTCGAAAAGAGGTGACTCAGGAGGCAGATTTTTACGGCTCCATGGACGGTGCGAGCAAATTTGTGCGTGGCGATGCCATCGCAGGCCTGCTGATCATGGCAATAAACATTATCGGTGGCCTGATTATCGGCGTAATGCAGCATGATATGACCCTCAGCGCAGCGGGAGAAGCCTACACGCTGTTGACCATCGGTGACGGCCTGGTTGCGCAGATCCCTGGTCTTGTAATCTCCACCGCGGCAGGTGTCGTTGTAACGCGTGTGGTCAACGAGCAGGACGTAGGCGAGCAGATGGTCGGCCAGCTGTTTACCTCGCCTCGTGTGCTTGCCCTCTCTGCGGCCGTAATTGGTTTGCTGGGGCTAATCCCAGGCATGCCCAATCTGGTCTTTTTACTCTTTACCTCCTCACTTTTAGGCATTGCATGGTGGCTGCGGGGCCAGGAAGGTAAGGCGAAAAAAACGGGCTCCGCCCCCTCCGCCCCTACCCGAGCTGAAGCTGACGTGGCGCAGGTTAATGAAGCGACATGGTCTGACGTGCAGATGGAAGATGTACTGGGGCTGGAGGTTGGCTATCGACTGATCCCTATGGTCGATCATGAACAGCAGGGCCAGCTGTTAACCCGCGTACGGGGTATTCGTAAGAAGTTCGCGCAGCAGATGGGCTTTCTGCCGCCAGCAGTTCACATTCGCGATAATCTCGACCTGCCGCCGACTCACTATCGTATTCTGCTAAAAGGGGTGACGATTGGTAAAGGCGAGGTCCAGCCCGATCGCTGGATGGCGATCGATCCAGGCTGTGCTGAGGGAGAAGTGCCCGGTACGCCCTGTAAAGAACCAACCTTTGGACTTCCCGCTCTATGGATCGATGAAGTCCATCGCGAGCTGGCGCAGACGCTGGGCTATACCGTAGTCGATCCATGTTCCGTCGTCGCTACGCACCTGAACCACCTTATCAGCACCCACACGGACGAACTTTTCGGTCGCCAGGAGGCGCAGCAGCTGCTTGACCAGCTCACCAAACAGTCGCCGAAGCTGATAGAGGATTTGATCCCCGGGGTAATCAGCCTGACCACGCTGCACAAAGTACTGCAAAATCTGCTCTCCGAGCGCGTGCCGATCCGCGATATGCGGACCATCATCGACACGCTGGCTGAGTATGCCACTCCTCAGTCTGACGCTGACGAGCTGACGGCCCGCGTGCGCGCTCGCCTCTCCCGGGCGATTACGCAGCAGTGGTTCCCTGGCGACGACGATATCCAAATAATCGGCCTTGATATGTCACTTGAGCAGTTGCTGGTACAGGCAACCCAGAGCGGAAGCGCTATCGAGCCGGGAATTGCCGAGAATTTAATGAAACAGACCGAGCAGGCGTTGCAGCATCAGGAAGCGCTGGGTGCGCCGCCGGTTCTGCTGGTGAACCCGGCGCTGCGTTTGATGCTGTCCCGCTATCTTCGTCGCATCTTCCCTCAGCTTGCAGTGCTCTCCAGCCAGGAGATAAACACTCAGCGCAACGTGAGAATGACGTATCTCATTGGAGGTAAATCGTGATAAGAGCCGCCTTGCTTGTTCTGCTGCTTGCGCCACCGGCGTTTGCTGCGGACGGTTCATGGAGCAGCCATAGTTTTGGCGGCACGCTGTCGCGCGGCAAGCAGGTACTGAAAAGTCGTCCAGTTCAGCCCGCCGCCCCCCTTCCGAAAGGGGTTACGCCGACGCATCTGCTGTGGAAGATTACACCGGACGGCCCCACGCCGCCGGGCTTTCGCATTCGCGTCTGTAACAACCTGCGCTGTCTGATGCTCAGGGAACTGGCGGGCGAAATCCCGTTGCCAGCAGGTTTCCCGGCCGCGGGCCCCTTTCGCTTTGAGTATCAGTCGGTAGCGCGCGGCGAAATGACGCCGCCGCTGACAATACTGAAAAATGAAATCACAATAAGGTATCGCGGCAAGGGGCCATCGGCGCTTTAAGAGAGGTCCTGACAAACGGTACCGCTCTGGCGATATCCTGCCTTAAACCTCAGCACCTCATTTATCCCGCCCAGCGCCCCCTCACACGCCAGCGCCAGCGTCATCAGCATCGTCTCATCCTCCTGCGCCGATAACATCTCCATCCCTACCGGCAGCCCGATACGGCTTACGCCACAGGGCAACGTAATGGCAGGCAGGCCGCTGATGGCGGCCAGTTCCGGCGCGCAGCCTGGCGGCATCTTCGCCATACTTTCTGGTAATCGTTGTACGGTGGGATACACAAATCCGTCGATGCGCTGCACCTCCGCCACCTGGCAAAGGTTCTGCCGCAACAGGCGCTGAAAGCGACGCCCCGCCAGCCAGAGCGGGGTTTTCAGCGTGTTACTCGCCAGCATCTGACGTAGAAACGGCGCAAACTCTGGCAGGAAAGCGCCGGAGTCCACAATGCTTGTCAGTCCGGAGGGAGCGCCAGGCTGTTTGCTAAGCCAGTCGTCAATCGCCACGCGAAATTCATACAGACTGAGGCAGGTGGCCTGCCTCACCTCTTCAAGGAAGGGGAGTGAAACCTCCACCAGCGTCGCTCCGGCACGGCGCAACGTGTGCAGCGCCGACTGCCAGACCTCCAGCTGTACCTCATCCTCTCCCTGTAACGCGGTCACCACGCCAAAGCGAACGCCTTTCAGCGAACGCACAGGAAGCGCAACCGGCGGCAGGCCATGGATCACCGCATGCAGCAAGGCGGCATCCTCAACGCTATGTACCATTGGCCCAACGGTATCTTTGCTGGGCGAGAGCGGCGCCACGCCGTCCAGCTGTGAACGGCGAAAGGCAGGCCGTAGCCCCACCAGCCCGGTATAGCTACTGGGAATGCGGATAGAGCCGCCGGTATCGGTACCCAATGCGCCATCCGCCATTCCAGCCGCCACCGCCGCGGCGCATCCTCCGCTGGAACCTCCGGCGGTGAGTGTCGGGCAAAGTGGATTCGCCACATCACCCCCCAGCGAGCTACGCGAGCGCACATCGAACGCGAACTCGGACATATTGGCCCTGGCAAGAATAATCGCCCCCGCTCTGCGCAATCGCTGCACGACCCGAGCATCCGCTGTCGCGTTAAGTGAGGCCAGCGCACGGCAGCCAAGGGTGATCGGCATCGGCGCGCAGGCAATATTATCTTTGACGATCAGCGGCACGCCGTGCAGGGGGCCGATCGGCTCTCCACGCCGACGCTGCTGCTGATGCTGTTCCGCCTGAGACATGGCGTCAGGGTTAACCCCGAGGATCGCGTTGAGCGCCCGGTGCTGCTGTATGACGTCGAGACGGCGGGCAATTTCCTCCGGACAGTCGTCTGGCGGTATCAGGCGCTTCATAGTCTCAGGCTCCCCGTGCTGAAAACCGGGCAGAAGGCTGCCCGGGATACGTTTTAGTCCCGCATGCCGGTAGTAATGGCATCAATGTCCTGCGGACGCAGACGAATTTCCGCCGCCCGTCGGTGCCCCTGCATCCCCTCGGTACGGCTCTGGCGGATCGCCGGTTCTGCGATTGCCGGGATACCCTGCTCGTCAATCCACTGATGGGTACAGATTTTGACGTATGCCCCTACCCACAGACCGCCGGTATAGCGTGCCGCCGCCATCGTCGGTAACGTATGGTTGGTGCCGCAGCATTTATCGGAGAACACCACGCTGGCGTTCTGACCAATAAACAGCGAGCCATAGTTGCGGATCTTCGCTGCCGTCGCGTGCGGATCGCGGGTATGCACCTGCAAATGCTCCGTCGCCATATGGTCAGCAAACGCAATCAGCTGCGCTTCATCTTCGCAGAGCACAATCTCACCCTGCCGACGCCACGCCTCGCCCGCCGTGGCGGCCGTTGGCAGAGTCGCAAGCTGACGCTCAACCTCCGCCAGGGTACGCTCAGCGATATCCCGGCTGGTTGTCGCCAGCCCGACGCGGGTATGAATATCGTGCTCTGCCTGCGCCAGCATATCGGCGGCCAGAATGCGCGGATCGGCGCTGTCGTCGGCGATAGTAAAAATCTCGCTCGGCCCGGCGAGGGCATCAATGCCGACTCGACCAAACACCTGGCGTTTCGCTTCGTTAACGAAGGCGTTGCCTGGCCCAACGATTTTGTCCACTGACGGAATACTCTCCGTTCCCCAGGCCATAGCCGCAATGGCCTGCGCGCCGCCAACTTTGAAAATGCGGTGCGCGCCCGCCAGATGGCAAACGGCAATCATCGCCGGATGCGCGCCCGGGGGCAGACAGGCGATAATCTGTTCACAGCCCGCCACCGTCGCAGGAACAATCGACATCACGGGTGCGGAGAGAATCGGATACCGTCCGCCCGGCACGTAGCAGCCCACCGTCTGCACCGGGATGATCCGGTGACCGAGATGCACGCCAGGCAGCGTCTCTACCTCCAGCGGCAGCATGGTCGCCAGCTGCGCCTGCGCAAAACGACGCACCTGATTAATGGCAAACTCACTGTCGCGGCGCGTCTGGGCATCCATCCCCTCCAGTGCTTCGGCAATCTCCTGCTCGCTCACCTCAAACTGCGCCGGTACGACATGATCAAACTGCTGCGAAAAGGCTCTTAGCGCCGTATCGCCCTCGGTTTTCACGCGCTCGATAATGGCGCTGACCTTCTCCGTCAGGGAACGATCGGCCTGCGCATCCTGCCCCTGCGGGCGCTTAATCCAGCTCACCTGATTTAACATTTACGCGTCCTCCATCTGGCCGAGTTTGATCTGCGCCAGCAGCGCCAGATGGTCATAAACCACCCACTCATCAACAATTTTTCCGTTGACGATGTGGTAGTGCGACATGCCCATCACGAACAGTCGTTCTCCGGTCGGCTTGCCGAGTTCGCCGTAACCCAGGTGATGTCCTTCGATAATCCAGCGTACGGCCACTTTGACGCCGCCTTCATCGCACGGGTTGGAACAAATATGCTGCGGCAGCCACGCGCCGTCAGGGATCATCCCCACCAGCGCCAGCGTCTGATGGGTTACCGCCGCGGTGCCGTACAGCTCTTTCATCAGCGGACCGTGCCACTGTACGTTAGGCGCATACACTTCTTTGATCTTGCCAAACATCCGGCGGTTGTAGATCTCATGCAGCCAGCGCAGGCACTGCTCCTCCGTATCGGTGTGCGCAATGGAAACATCGCACTCCATCTCCGGCGGATATTGCCCCAGCATACGGCCGTTTTCGCCGATGTCCATCACGCGGAAGCCTTTATCGAACTGCTCCTTTGCCATATTAAATGCGATTTGATCGGTATTCAGGCCAAGCTGTTTCATCAGTGACATATTGTCGCTGACCACCCACTCCCGATAAATTTTATTCTCGTGGATCATGCAATCCGCCACGGTACGCGTCACAAACGTACGGTTCGTCGGCTTACCTAAATGGCTGTGCTGGGTATGCCGCCCGCTTCCCGTCACCAGGTGAGAGGTATAAAAACCGTCAACATCATTTCCGTTCCAGATAACCTGGGTTGCCATTCCGCGCCGTTCCGGGAAGGCAATTAAGCGTTGCAGCGTATCCTGTACCACCTGTTCGCGGTTATAGAGTGTCCCCAGCGCGTTATACAGCACGCAGTTATGGGTATAGTGAGAATAAATTAAGCCAACATCGCGCTCGTCCCATATTTTATGGGTGCAGCGAACGATATAATCGACAATATCGGTATAGCAGTCATCAAAGCCGCGTAATGATTGCACGCGCGGTCTTTTTTCCGGTACCAGATCGACAAAATCACGACGTTCCACCTGTAATACAGGTTCCTCTTTCAGCGATTTCACGCTGCTTTTTTCGGGTACGGCTGGTGCTTTATTTGTTGCTTCGGTGGAAGACATATAAACTCCTGCTCTGTTTTCAGACAATAAGAACCCGCACCCGTAAGTGAGGGTGAATTAAACACGGTTATTTTTTGCAGCCGGAATAAGGGGGCTGCCGCCCCATTAATTAAATATTTGCGACCAAATCGCTAATTCATCGATCCCCAGATATTCACGGAAAATTAAACCATCACGTAATTCAAGCTGGCTGATACCGGTAATTGATATGGGTTTACGGGTCGGCGCACCAAATTTGCCGTAACCGTCATGCCAGGTTAACAACGACCAGCGCAATGAAAGTCGAATCGGCTCATTAGGATCTTTACGCACAATCAGGTGATGAAGCTGCGTTTCGCTGTCGGCAAATGAAGCGCGATAACCGGAAAGCTGTGCGCCAATTTCCTGTTCGCCGGTGCAGAGGCAGTGCCCCGGCGCGTACAGCGTCGCCGCCGGGTGATAGAGACCGGGCACCACGCCGCTGTTACCGCCCGCCCACATCGTTAAGTAGCGCTCAACGACCCCGGCAAGCGCCCCTTCCACGTCGTCGCCCTCAGGCCCACCCGCCCAGCGGGCGTCCAGCGTCTCAGCAGACACAGATTCCAGCCCAAGCTGCTGGCGCATGGTCGCCAGGTTAAAAGCAAAGTCGCGGACATCCAGCCCCAGTTGCGCCACAATCGCGGCACGATCCTGAAGCAGCCACTCCTGGCGTACGGCACCATCAACACAGATGCGATCGGCCCAGGTGCGGACCCAGACATTTTTCCCGGTCGGCGGGCCAAAAAATCCCTCCCCCTGGTGCTGAATGCGGGCTACGGTACGCTGCGCCGCATAGTACTCGTCCCCCGGGTTCTGGCTGCACAGAATATCCTCCGTCAGCACCGCTCGCTGCGGGAAGCTGTGCATCGCCTCAAGCGTCAGGCGCATAAACTGGGAAAGCTCATGCAGCTGTTTTTCGGGGGTAGTGAAAACCACCGGCGTGGCGTAAAAATCCGCCAGCTGGCCGATATCTTTCTGCTCCCACACCACGTGCGTCAGCGTCAAAATGAACTGCTGGATAGAGTCGAATTGAGGGCTGAAGCCCCGCAATCTGGTCATGTGCGCTCCTTAGACTGGAATAGCGTTAAACCATTGGTTTCGATAACGCCGCTGCGTGGGCGACGCGCCGAGTGGCGTATCACCAGCGTACCGGGCACCGTAATCTGTTCAGGCTCTATGGTTCCGCTGTCAATTTGCTTCATTAACAGTTCCACCGTGGCATCCACCATCGCGCCGACCGGCTGCGACGCCGAGGTCAACGCATAAGAGGGCCAGCCGGAAGGGCCGATGTCGTCATAGCCGACAACGGAGACCTCCTCCGGAATGCGCAAACCAAACTCATAGCGCGCCACATCCATTACCGTGACGGCCATATGATCGTTGGCGACAAAGACCGCATCCGGCGCTGGCGACGTCGAAAACAGGGTATAGGCTGCCCGGGTGGTTTGCTGAGCGTCGTAATTCCCGTGCACCACCCGGACATCGGTGATGCCATGTTCTTCCAGCGTGGAAATGAACCCGCGCTGGCGGGCGATATTGACCGGGGAATCGGCCACGCCGGCCACGTAGGCAAAACGCTTGTGCTCCCCCGCCAGCAGAAACTCGGCAATCTGCCGCGCGGCCGCTTCGTTATTACTGTTGACGCTGGAGGCCATGCCACTCTCTTCGCTGCGGTTAAACAGCACTACCGGGATCCCGGCGGCAAGGCACTCCTCGGATAACTCCAGCGACAGCGTCACCGAGGCCAGCACAATGCCATCCACCCGGTACTGCATAATCTGGTCAAAAATACGGTCTACGTTACCTTCCCGATCGCCAACGAACAGCAGCAGGTGATAGTTCAGCGTATCCAGCTTTTGCGCCAGCGCCTCCAGCACCTGCGAGTAAAAGGGGTTATCAAAGTAAGAAATGACGACACCGATAATGCGCGAACGAGCCGTGTTGAGCGAACGGGCGATCGCATTCGGGCGATAGCCCAGCTCGCGCGCTGCCTTCAGCACTTTTTCACGCGTTGCCGGTGAAATGCTGGCCCCCGGCGTGAACGTTCGCGACACCGCAGATTGCGATACCCCCGCCAGCTGAGCGACCTGTTGGGATGTGACTGCTGCAAAAGTCTTACGTTTCATTACCCCTGATTCCTTATCAACGTCCTGCCCATTTGCACGTGCTTCAAACGCCTCAGCAAGTGGGTGTTTTTTATACTTACACCACCTTTGCATGCGTATGCAACACAAAAAATTAAAATTCTCACAACAAGATCGAGATCACTTTACAAATGTGAAACCTTTTCGTAACTTCAAATCTTGAATACGTATGCAAAGAGTTTTCATACCGTCAATGGTACCGGAGAGAACAGGAGTCGCCCAAAGGATTGAACCGGTAAACGTCGTCCCTGACTGGTTATAACCCATTAATTCTTAAGAGGTTCAAAACCATGTTTCAAGCACTGTTACGCCGTCGGGAAGCCCGGCTCTTTTTCATCATCAGCATCCTGTTCTTTATCTGCATTCATAGCATTGATGCATTCCTGGCCCCCATGATGATCAACCAGGGCATTGAGCCACAGATCATGGGCATCATCATGGGCGCGTCCGGTCTGGCAACCCTTCTGATACGCTTCCCGTTAGGCATTATTTCCGACGTGGTTAAAAGCCGCAGGATCTTCATCCAGATTGGCCTGCTGCTGCCAATTATCGCCTGGCCGATTGCCTGGCTTGAACCCAACGCCATTACGCTGTATCTGGCGAAAGCGGCAGACGGTGTCACGGCGGCGACCTGGGTACTGTACAACATCCTGTTCATGCGTTACTTCGGTCGCAACGAAGCGCCTGCCGCCGTCGCGCTGCTGGCGCTGGCAGGGCCCATCGGCGTGTTTCTCGGTAACTGTATTGGCGCGGTGCTGATTCACTATTTCGCCAATAACATCGCCTTTTTTGTCTCCTGCATCTCCGCCCTGGTGGCGTTATTCCTGACGACCCGCATTCAGGACGTGCACGACCCGGTTCAGGCCCCCACGCTTAAAGCCTGCATTACCGGCGCGCGCCAGCAGCTGGCCGACCGTTCCGTCTGGCTGATTGGCATCCTGGCGACCGTCGTCATTCTGGTGCCCTTCGCCACCCGCGACACGCTGACGCCGGTCTATGCCGAGCAGCTTGGCGCCCGGGCAGGGATCCTCGCGCTGCTGGGTAACATTCACCTTCTTTTTTACGGGCTGGCCATCGCCCTGTGCAGCTCGGTGTTTTATCAGCGCCTTGGGCTGGTAAAAACCGCCGTGCTCGGCATCGTTTTACAGGTGATTTCCACTTTCGGCATTCCCTTTACCAGCAATATCTATGTGATTTACCTGTGGCAGGCGCTGGCGGGGTTCTCGTTCGGTATGGCCTTTGCCGCATTCATGTCGCTCAGCGTAGTGAATACCTCGTCTGATGAACAATCCACGCGAATGGGACTATTCCAGACCATTTATTCCTGCGGCATGTTTGTCGGGCCGGTAATGATGGGCGTAATGATGCAACATATTAACCTGTCGTCCGGTTATATATTGATTGCCGCCCTTTCCGTTGTGGCCGCTATTGCCACGCCGCTGTCCGCTCGATGGGTATATGCCCGTAAAACGCAAACCTCAGCCCAATTATTAAAAAACGGTGCGTACGCTGCCGCGCCGGATCAATAACTCTTTCTGAAGTAAACACCCTTTCCCGGCTCGCCGGGAGGACAACTGACATCTGAAAAAGGTAAGGAGAAGCGAGTGTCCTGGAAATTAAAAACCGGTAAATCTACCGAAGAGCGCCAGCAAGCCAACCAGCAAATAAGAGAAACGGTTGAACAAATACTTGCGGATATTGAAAAACGCGGAAATAAAGCCATTCGCGAATTATCCATTAAATTCGATCGTTATGACCGTCAGGATTATCGTCTGACGTCCGCGGAGATTGACCGCTGCATAAAACAGTTAAGCCGCCAGGATATTCAGGATATTGAATTTGCCCAACAGCAGGTGGCGAATTTTGCCCGCGCGCAGAAAGAATGTCTGCGGGACCTGGAAATTGAAACGCGTCCCGGGGTGATCCTCGGACATAAAAATATTCCGATTAACGCCGTAGGATGTTACGTGCCTGGCGGAAAATATCCCCTGCTCGCCTCCGCGCACATGTCGATCATCACTGCCAGCGTGGCGGGGTGTTCAAGAATCATCAGCTGTGCCCCGCCGTTTAACGGTCAGCCCGCCCCGGCGATTGTCGCGGCGCAAAAAATGGCTGGCGCAACGGAAATCTATGCCCTTGGCGGCATTCAGGCGATAGGCGCCATGGCGCTGGGCACGGACTCGCTGGCACCGGTCGACATGCTGGTCGGGCCCGGTAACGCCTTCGTCGCGGAGGCCAAACGCCAGCTATTCGGCCGGGTAGGTATCGATCTGTTTGCCGGTCCGACGGAAACGCTGGTGATTGCCGATGACACTGTTGACGCGGAAATGTGCGCCACGGACCTGCTGGGCCAGGCCGAACACGGCGTCACCACCCCTGCCATCCTGCTGACGAACTCGCTTCAACTTGCCAAAGAGACGCTCAGCGAAGTGGAACGGCTGCTGGAAAAGCTCCCTACCGCCGACATTGCCCGCCAGTCGTGGCAGGACTACGGGGAAATCATCGTCTGCGACAGCCACGAAGAGATGCTGCTGGAGGCAGATCGTATCGCTTCCGAACATGTTCAGGTGATGACCGACCGGGACGACTGGTTCCTGGCTAACCTGACCAATTACGGCGCGCTGTTCCTTGGACCGCGTACTAACGTGGCCTACGGCGATAAGGTGATCGGCACCAACCACACCCTGCCCACGCAGAAAGCCGCACGTTATACCGGCGGCCTGTGGGTGGGCAAGTTCATGAAAACCTGCACCTTCCAGAAAGTCCTCAGCGACGAAGCCACTGCCGAAATCGGCAGCTATTGTTCCCGTCTGTCGCTGCTGGAAGGGTTCGCCGGACATGCCGAGCAGGCCAATATTCGCGTGCGCCGTTATGGCCAGACGGAAGTTCCCTACGCCACACCGGCCCCGGTCAGGGAAAAGGTGTAAGTCATGACGCTTTTGCAAACGCCCTCTTTCACCCTGCACGGCAAACGCGCGCTGGTGACCGGCGGGTCAAGAGGGATTGGCTTCGCCGCCGCCGTCGCCCTCGCACAAGCGGGAGCAGAGGTATGGATCGCCGCCCGGGGCCGCGAGGCGCTGGCGCATGCCACAGGTCTGGCAGCGGAACACAGTCTCGCATTTCACCCGCTGGAACTGGATATTACCGACACTCAGGAGGTGGCGCGTGTGCTGGCGACGTTGCCCACGCCCGACATTCTGGTGAACAGTGCCGGGCTGGCCCGCCACCAGCCGTTTCTTGAGGTGAACGAGGAAAATTTCGATGCGGTGATGGCGCTTAACCTGCGCGCCACCTTTTTTATCAGCCAGCATGTGGCGCGCAGAATGCGGGCGGACGGTAAGGGGGGATCGATTATTCACATCTCATCGCAAATGGGACACGTTGGTGGCCCCGAGCGTAGCGTGTACTGTGCCTCCAAATTCGCGCTTGAAGGGTTAACCCGAACGATGGCGCTGGAGCTGGGCGATGCGGGGATCCGTGTCAATACGCTGTGCCCGACCTTCATTGAAACCGACCTGACGCGTTCGTCGCTCGCCGACCCGGCATTTCGCCGCTATGTGCTGGACAACATCAAACTGCGCCGGCCAGGCAGGCTGGAGGACATTATGGGGCCGGTAGTGTTCCTCGCCTCTGAGGCCGCCGGGCTGATCACCGGCAGCGCCCTGATGGTTGACGGCGGCTGGACGGCTACGTGAGGGATGCAATGGAATATCCGCTTCTGGACAATACCGATCTGCCGCTGGTTCTGCTTGGCGGCACGCTGTGTAACGCCCGGCTCTGGCAGCCCGTCATTGAACGGCTGAACGTCTCAGCGGTGCTGTGCATCACGCTGACGGGCGCAGAGTCCGCGCCGCAGGCGTCACGGCGGTTGTTAAAGGTTCTGCCGCCGCGCTTTCTGCTGGCGGGCTTTTCGCTCGGCGCGATTGTCGCGCTGCAAATGGCCGCCGACGCGCCAGAAAGAGTGAACGGGCTGACGCTGATTTCCGTTAATCCGTTGCCCGTTGCGCCAGACACCCTTGCTTCACGCCGGGAAGCGGTACACACCGCACAGGCGCGGGGCCTGGCCGACTGGCTGGTCTCCTCGCTGTGGCAGAGCTATGTCGCCCCGTCACGTCTGTCCGATCGGATCCTGCAAGAGACTATTTGCCGAATGGCGCAAGAGTGCGGCATTGAGACCTTTGCGGAGCAAACGGAAATGGCCATTCACCGGCAGGACAACCGGTCTGCGTTTAACGCCCTCTCCTGCCCCACATTACTTCTAAACGGCGCGCAGGACGTTATCTGCACGCCCCATCATCATCAGCTACTGGCAGCAGGCAACGCGAACGTGACCAGGCATACGGTGGAGGCTGGCGGGCATTTTATTCCGCTGGAAACCCCGGATGAGATCGCGCCGCTGCTGCGTCAGTGGATAACGGAGTGCATACAGTGCGCAAAAACAGTTTAAAGACCGCATTTCTGGAAAATACCCCGATCGTTAACGGCTGGCTGGCGATCCCGTCCGGGTATAGCGCGGAAATTATGGGCCATCAGGGTTACGACGCCGTCACCGTCGATTTGCAGCACGGCATGATTGATTTTGCCAGCGCGTTGTCGATGCTACAGGCGCTATCGAGCACGCCTGCCGTGCCGCTGGTGAGGGTGGCAGATAACGATCCGGCGCAAATCATGCGCGTATTAGACGCCGGCGCGTATGGCGTAATCTGTCCGATGATCTCCAGCGCGGAACAGGCTCGCCGTTTTGTCGCTGCCTGTCGCTATCCACCGCTGGGTGTTCGCTCCTTTGGTCCGGCCAGAGGTCTACTCTACGGCGGCAGTGATTATCCACAGCACGCTAACGACGAGATCCTGACGCTGGCAATGATCGAAACCCGCGAAGGGCTGGCGGATCTTGACGCCATCCTTGATACCGAAGGGCTGGACGGTGTGTTTATTGGCCCCAACGATCTCTCGCTGACGCTGACCGGCAGCGCCAGCGCCGAATCCCAACATCCCGAAATGCTTGCTGCTATTGAGCGGGTGATTCACTGCTGCCGCCAGCAGCAGAAGATTGCCGGTATTTTCTGCACTTCCGGCGCGGCCGCCGCAGCGCGTATTGCACAGGGTTTCCAGTTTGTTACCCCTGCAAACGACGTTATGCAGCTGGGTCGCGCCTCACGTGAAGCAATTGCCCTCGCCCGCGGCAACGCCATCCCTACCACCGGTGCATCCGGTTATTAAAAGGAGAAATGATGAAAACTATCCATCTTAGCCAGAGCCAGGCACGAACACGGTTAATCGCCCCCGACGATATGGTTTCCTGCAATCTTGCTTTTATTGATTGCAAGCTGCCCGGTTCGCATCTCAAACAAAACTATTCCTTCATCGGCCCGGGTGTAACTCAGTCCAGCGAGCAGATTGTTAATATCCCCGAGCCGCACGGCTTTAACATTGGCGCGGCGGCTATGCCGAAAGGGGTAACCAATAACCTGCATCTGCATTTCACCGCAGAAGTGTTCCTGATCCATGAAGGGACATGGCGTTTTCGCTGGGGCGCCAACGGCGAGCATGAAGCGGAATTTAGCGCGCCCACCATCCTCTCAATACCGACCTGGATCTTCCGCGGTTTCACCAACGTCAGTAGAGAAGATACCTGCGGCATGGTATTTACCGTGCTCGGCGGGGACAACACGGGCGGCATCATCTGGCACCCATCAGTGCTGGCGGCCGCCAGCGAGTACGGTATGTATCTCAGCAAGGATAATATGCTGATTGCGCAGGAGGCAGGTGAACCAACGCCCGATCCCGCCACGCTGCTGACGCCGCTGTCAGAGCAATATATTGCCGGTCTGCGTGACTACAGCGTTGAGGAGATGCGCCAGCGTGCGGTAACCGGCGATGATCGCTGCTGGTCAGCGCAGGGACTGCTGGACTCGGTGCTGCCGGGACACGGCGGCGAAATTGCGCCGGTTATCGGTTTCGGCATTTCACAGGATCGGGATTCCGCTCCCGCTATCCTGAGCCCGCACGGTTTTTCCGTCGAATGGCTGCGGCTTGCTGACGACCACATTGTCGGTCGCCATCTCTGCCCGGATATTCAGGTGATCATGGTCTTTAAAGGCCAGCTGGAGGTGACCTGGAACGAGGCGGGTAAGGAAGTCAGCATTATCGCCCCGGAACGTTCGGTGATCTCCATTCCGGCAAACAGCTGGCGCCGCTACCGCGCGGTTGATGGCAATGTGGAGTTTATTCTGACGACCCGGGGCGATCAGCGTAAGCGCCTGTACTGGGACGAAGCGATCCTGCACCAGGCGAGAGAACACAATCGCTGTCTCGATCCTGATGGCTACGTGGCGGATGCCGACATCCTGCCAGCCACGGCCCGTCGGGCCGGAGAAAAAGTAGAAAAAGTGCCAGCAGCTAACTGATTTTTACGGCAAAGTGGCGCAAAATAGGGGGGCAGGGATCGCCTGCACCATCATCAATAATGATGCACATAAAACGGATTGCATGATAAACATGGATGGAAAATCAAATGTACAGACCCATAGTCGTTATCCTCTTTATTCTTCTGACGCTCGCCGCACTGATTGAAATGGGGATTATCTCTTTCGGCTAAACCTCCCCCCTCAGAAAGGCCATTTCTTCGGCCTTTTTATTTATGAAATATGTGAAGTCGACAGTTTATTTTTATGCGTAGCAGAATCCAAACCCAAACCGAAAATATATTTTATTAATGCGATTCTTTGAAATATATCATACAGCAGATGATTTACCCTAACTTAAATCATAATTAAGCAGTCATTAATATTCTCTGGAATTATAAATAAAGCCTGTGTATTCAGTATTATCCCCCTATCATCTCTTCCACTACCTAATCCCGACCGCCTGTACGCCAACGCCTCTGTGGCGCGGTCCGCATAGCCAACAAAATATATTCGCGCTATCAATTAATTTTCTCTGCAATCACAGTGCAGGGTTTACAGACACTTAATTTGCACATTCAGATATTTATAGCTATATCATTTTTACAGCAAAATAAATAATACCTGCACAAATAATAAGGCTTATAAAACACGAAAATATAAATAAATAACAGTTTCTCATGTAAATAATTAGCTTCGCCCTGATGTTGCCACGTTGATTGCTGGCGGATCTCGGTCGCTCTAAAGAAAGCAACGGTAAATACTGTTTTATTCACAGTATTTTCGCCGGGAGCGCCCTCATCCCTTCAGAAAATATGGCCACGTCTGACACGCCGTAAACAATAACTCTGCTGGAGTAATAACTGTATGAGCCAAATATCTGTTATATCGAAACTAACTGGCGTGGAAACGACCACGGAAGGGACACAGATAACACTCGATCACTCCTCAATCGTTAAACTTAACGTGGATCGCGCCGACATCTCAGGTTACTCCCGCAGCGGAAACGATCTGGTGATTACCCTCAACTCGGGCGAAGTGATTACCCTTAAGAATTTCTACGTCACCGACGCGCAGGGCGTGAGCCAGCTGGTGCTTGAGGAGAGCGACGGTGCGCTGTGGTGGATTGAAGATCCAACCGGTGCCGCCACCTATGAATCCATCGCCTCCACGGACGCCCTACTGGCGGCGTCAGGGAGTGATACCGGCGGCGCCGCAGCGTGGCCCTGGGTGCTGGGTGGCCTGGCCGTCGCAGGTGGGATTGCCATTGCGGCGGGAACCGGCGGTGGAGGTGGCGGGGATGACGATAACAACAGCCCGAATCCCGGCAATCCGGGAAATCCTTCCGAGCCAGATACCACGCCTCCGGATGCCCCCACCAATCTACAGGTCTCACCTGACGGCAAAACCGTCACCGGTACCGCTGAGCCGGGCAGCACGATTACCCTGAAAGATGCCGATGGCAACACCATCGGAACGGGCAAGGCGGGTAGCGACGGGAAATTTACGATTGATCTCGGTACGCCACTCACCAACGGGGAACAGATCACCGCCACCGCCACCGATCCGTCCGGCAATACCAGCCAGGGCGGTCAGGTTACGGCACCGGATCTCACCGCGCCGGATGCCCCGGCCAATCTGGAGGTCTCTCCTGACGGCAAAACCGTCACCGGTACCGCTGAGCCGGGCAGCACCGTTACCCTGAAAGATGCCGATGGCAACACCATCGGAACGGGCAAAGCGGGCAGCGACGGGAAATTTACGATTGATCTCGGTACGCCGCTTACCAACGGAGAACAGATCACCGCTACCGCCACCGATCCGTCCGGCAATACCAGCCCGGGCGTTCAGGTCACGGCACCGGATTTAACCGCGCCGGATGCACCCGAGATTGTCACCGTCATTGATAACGTGGGCGCCGAAACAGGCCCGCTGAGCAACGGACAACGCACGGACGATGCCCGTCCGACGTTCAGCGGCATCAGTGAAGCCGGCACCGTCATTACCTTCTATGACAACGGGAAACCGATTGGCACCGCCACAGCCGATGCCACCGGGAAATGGAGCTTTACCCCGTCGACCAACCTGTCTGAAGGCAGCCACGCCATTACCACCACCGCGACCGATGCCGCAGGCAATACCAGCCCGGCGTCCACGGCGGTAACCTTCGTGGTCGATACCGTCGCGCCTGGCGCGCCAGCGATCGTCAGCATCACCGATGATGTTGCGCCTGGCACCGGCACGCTCGGGAGTGGAAGCAGCACCAACGACCCACGGCCACAGCTCACCGGCACGGCGGAAGCGGGCTCGACGGTCACCATCTATGATAACGGCATTGCCATTGGCACAGCGGTTGTGGGCAGTAACGGAAGCTGGAGCTTTACGCCGTCGGTGAACCTGAGCGAAGGCAGCCACCAGCTTACCGTGCGCGCTACCGACGTCGCCGGTAACACTGGCCCGGCCTCGCCGGTCTTTACCGTCACGGTAGATGTCACCGCGCCGCAAACGCCTTCCGGATTTATCATTAACGACGACACGGGCGTACTGAAAGGGGCGATCGGTGCCGGGCAATTTACCGATGCCTCAGAGCCGCGCCTGACGGGCAGAGGCGAACCGGGCAGCACGATCACGGTTTACGATAACGGCGTTGTTATCGGCACCACCACCGTTCTGCCGAACGGTACCTGGAGCATCACGCCGACGAGTCCACTGGCAGAAGGCGCACACTCGATTACCCTGCGGGAAACTGATGCGGCAGGCAACCAGAGCGGTCTGTCTCAGCCGATCAACTTTACCGTCGATCTTACGCCGCCAGACATGCCGGTTGCGACGCTCAACTCCGCAGGCACCCAGATCACCGGTACCGCCGAGCCGGGCAGTAAAATCGTCATCACCAACAATGCCGGGCTGCAAATCGGGACCGCCACTGCCGACAGCAACGGCAACTATGTCGCCAACCTGAACCCTGCGCAGACCAACGGTGAGATTATCTCCGTGGTCGCCTCCGATGCCGCAGGCAACCAGAGCTCACCGGCGCTGGTTAACGCAGCGGATATCACCCCGCCTGCCGCACCGGGCAACCTGGTGGTGGCGGAAGACGGGGCCAGCGTCAGCGGAACCGCCGAGCCAAACAGCACAATCATCATTAAAGCGCCGGACGGTACGATCATCGGCCAGGCCACCGCCGGTCCGGACGGCACATTTACCATCCCGATTTCGCCAGCCCAGACCAACGGCGAAGCCCTTGAAGTGACGGCCACCGACGGCAGCGGCAACACCAGCCCGTCTGGCTTTGCCGACGCGCCAGACAGCACGCCACCGCTGGCGCCGGAAAACGTGGTGATCTCTGCCGACGGCACCACCGTAACCGGTACAGCCGAGCCGGGCAGTACCGTCACCATTCGTGAAAATGGCGTGAAGGTCGGGGAAGCGGTCGCCGACGATCAGGGGAATTTCAGCGTAGATCTGATCCCGCCGAAAGCCAACGGCGAAGCCCTGACCGCCGATGCCACTGATACCGCCGGAAACACCGGTCCGACCGCGCCGTTTGACGCGCCGGACATCACCGCGGCACAAACCCCGGTCATCACGGGCGTGGTGGATGATGCCCCCGGCGTCACCGGTCCTGTCAGCCAGAACGGTCTCACCAACGACAGCACGCCAACCATCAACGGAACGGGCGAGCCTGGCACCACCATCACCCTCTACAGCGGTACTACCGAAATTGGCACCGCAGTCGTGTCGGCGAACGGTCAGTGGTCCATCACGCTGGAAACCGCGCTACCGGACGGCGGGCACGTACTGACGGCGACGGCGGTTGACGCCAACAATAACCTCAGCGGGACATCGAACACCTGGAGCATCACGGTGGATACCGCCGCCCCGGGCGCGCCGGCCATTACGCAGGTCATTGATGACGTACCGGGCCGCACGGGTGCGCTCGACACCAATGAAACCACCAACGACACGCTCCCGACGCTGAACGGTACCGGCGAGCCGGGCTCCACCGTGACGATCCGTCTGGACGGACAGGATATTGGTACTGCCGTTGTCAACAGCGGTGGCGCATGGACCTTCACGCCTACTACCCCATTAGTGAACGGGCAGCATACGTTCACCGTCGTCGCGAGCGATGCGGCGGGCAACGCCAGCGCACCATCAGCCGGCTTTACCTTTACCGTCGATACGACTCCGCCACCGGCGGCCACCATTGACACCGTTTCCGATAACGTGGGGCCCGTGCAGCTTCCGCTTAACAGCGGGGACACCACCGACGACACGCTGCCGCAGTTGCAGGGAACCGCACCGGACGGCACCACCATCACGATCTATGACGGAACCACCCTGCTCGGCACGGCGGTGCTCGACGGCAGCGGCGGCTGGAGCTTCACGCCAACCACGCCGCTGACGGACGGCCCGCACTCGCTGACGGTCCACGCAACGGATGAGGCGGGTAACACCACCATTTCGCCGCCGTTTGAACTGGCGATCGACACGACAGCGCCTGCAACGCCGGATATTCCTGAGATCACCGTCAACCCGGACGGCGGCACGCCGGGGACGGCCCTGAATCCTGGGGAGACCACCCGGGATACCACGCCAACCCTGAGCGGCTCGGGCACGCCGGGCGATACCGTCAACATTTACGATGGCGACACCAAAATTGGTGAAGCCGAGATCGATGGCGACGGTAACTGGAGCTGGACACCCACCACTCCGCTGCCTGACGGCACCTACGATCTCTCCCTGACGGTGACCAACCAGGACAGCGCCGGGAACGAAAGCGCCCCGTCCACGCCGGTGACCATTACCATTGATACCGACGCGCCTGCCCAGCCGGGAACCCCAACGGTGACAGACAGCGTAAGCCAGATCACCGGTCCCGTGCTGGATGGCGAATCCACCAACGATCCGCGTCCGGTCCTGAGCGGCACCGGTACGCCGAATGACGTCATTACCATCTATGACCAGGTGGGTACAGGCGAGCCGCAGGCCGTGGGCAGCGTTACGGTGGACGGTAACGGTAACTGGAGCTGGCGTCCTGAGAGCAACATTGGCGAAGGGACGCATGAATACACGGCGACCGCCACCGATGAAGCCGGGAACGAATCTGTGCCATCAGCCGGTATCACGATAACGGTCGATACCCTCGCCCCGGACACCCCTGTTATCAGCGACATCGCCGGCGCGCAGAACGGCGGGTCCACTAACGACACCACACCGACCCTGAGCGGAACCGGCACCACCGGCGAGACGGTGATCATCTACAACAACGGCGTGGAAGTGGATCGCGTTGAAGTCGTCAATGGCGGATGGTCCTATACCCTGCCGACGCAGACCGACGGCCCGCTGAATATCACCGTCGCCGCGGTGGACGATGCCGGTAACGTTAGCCCGGTAAGCCCGGTCTTTACGGTGGAGGTTGATACGCAGGCGCCAACCGTGCCGCAAATTGACGCCGTCTCTGACAGCCAGCTGACCAACAGCGTGCTTTACACCCGCGACGGTACGCCAACCCTCACCGGGATTGGCGAGCCGGGTTCGAGCGTCACCGTTTCTGTTGATGGTGTCGCCTCGCCGGTGGTCGTGGAGGTTCAGCCGAACGGGACATGGTCCTGGACCGCCGACCCTGCGCTTACCGAGGGGCCGCATACCTTCTCAGTGGCCGCGAGTGACGCGGCGGGGAATACCTCCGCCAGCTCCGGGGATCTCAGCGTGACGGTGGATACCCTGCCGCCTGCAACGCCAACTAATATCACCATTGCCGCGGAGGGCACCCCGCTGACCGGGACGGCAGATGACGGAACCACGGTGACGGTTCGTGACGCCAACGGCAATGTCATCGGGACCGGGGTCGCGACGGGAGGCACCTTCTCCATTGCCCTCTCCCCGGCCCAGTTGGATGCCGCGACGCTGACGCTCACCGCCACGGACCCCGCAGGCAATGCCAGCCCGTCAACCACCTTTGACGTGCCGGACTCTCCGCTCGAGCTGCCTGCGGTACCGGTGATTACGGCGATCAACGATGACGTCGATCCCGTCACTGGTGATGTGAAAGATAAAACCACCAATGACGTCACGCCTACCCTTACCGGCACCGCCGATCCGGGCAGCGTGATCGCCATTTATCAGGATGGGGCGCTGGTTCCGCTGACGAACGTTGTTGCGGATGATAACGGCAACTGGAGCTACACGCCGCTGTTGCCGCTGACGGAAGGGCCGCACACCTTTGCCGTGACCGCCACAAACATCACCACCGGCGAGACCAGCGGACAGTCGCCGATCGCGACCGTGACCGTCGACCTTACCGCCCCGACAGCGCCAGCCATCGGTGCGGTGACTGATGACGTAGGTCCGATCACCGGCCCAATCGCCGACGGGCAGAGCACCAACGACAACCGTCCTACCCTGACCGGGACAGGCACGGCCGGGGACACCATTACCGTGTACAATAACGGCGACCCGCTGGGCACCGTTGTTGTCGGTCCGACCGGCACCTGGAGCTACACGCCGCCTGCGCTGGACGACGGCAGCCACACCCTGACCGTGACCGCCACCGACCCGGCAGGCAATGAGAGCACCCCGTCGGCCGGGATCACCATTGTGGTCGACACCGTCTCCACCACGCCGGTGATTACCAGCGTGACGGATAACGCAGGCAATGCGGCAACGCCTGTCCCAAGCGGCGATCCAACCAACGACACCACGCCAACCCTGACCGGTACCGCCGAGCCGAACAGCGTCGTCGCCATTTTTGATGGCGCCACGCAGATTGGTACGGTGGCGGCAGACGGTACCGGCGCCTGGACATTTACCCCTGAAACCGCCCTCGGAGAAGGAACGCATGACTTTACCGTCAGAGCGACGGATCCGCAGGGCAACGTCAGCCAGCCGTCCGGCGTCTGGAGCATCAATATCGATCTGACGGCGCCACAGGTGCCGACGATCGATACGGTCAGCGACAACGCTCCGGGTGGCGTAACCGGCCCGCTTACCGCCGGGCAGGTCACCAATGACACCACGCCAACCCTGAGCGGCACCGGCCAGGCGGGTACCACCATTCACGTTCTGAATAACGGCGTGGAGATTGGTACCACTACGGTCGACGGCAACGGTAACTGGACCTTTACGCCGGATCCGGTTCTGACAGACGGGACATATAACCTGCGCGTCAACGCCAGCGATGATGTCGGAAACGTCTCCGCCAACTCGCCAGTGTTCGCCTTTACGGTGGATACCACCGGCCCTGCGGCCCCGGTGGTTACCACGGTGATAGACGATGTCAGCCCGGGAACGGGAATCATCGCCAGCAACGGTTCCACCAACGACACCCGTCCAACCTTCAACGGTACGGGGGAAGTGGGCGCAACGGTGCACGTTATTGTCGATGATGTGGAAATCGGCACGGCGGTCGTCAACGCCCAGGGTAACTGGACCTTCACGCCGACCACCGCGCTGGGTGAAGGGCCGCATACCATTACCTTCAACGCCACCGATGCCGCAGGCAATACCGGGGTCACCTCGCCACCGTTCAACCTGACGGTGGATACGTCGGTGCCCGACGCACCGGTCTTTACCCCTGCCACCGACAATGCCGGTCCCGTGCTGGGCCCGGTCGCCTCGGGACAAAGCACAGACGACACCACGCCAACGCTGAACGGCACCGCGGCAGCCAACGCGACCATCACCATCTATGAGAATGGTCAGCAGGTGGGCACCGCCGTGGCTGATGCCAACGGCGTATGGAGCTTCACCACCGGCACGCTGGCAAACGGCAGCCACACCTGGACCGCCACGGCAACCGATGCCGCGGGCAACGTCAGTCCTGCCTCACCAGGCTTTACGCTGGTTGTGGATACGACTGCGCCTGCCGCGCCGGTTATCACCCAGGCGATTGACGATGTTGGCACCATCACCGGGGCGATTGGCTCCGGCCAGACCACGAACGATCCTCTCCCGCGCCTGGTGGGGACCAGCGAGCCGCTGGCCACCGTGAATATCTACGAGGGCACGACGCTGGTGGGCACCGGTACTGCCGATGCTAACGGCAACTGGACCGTGGATATCACCGTGCCGCTGGGCACCGGGTCACACACCTTTACCGCAGAAGCAACGGATCAGGCGGGGAACACCGGCGCGCCGTCCGCCGACTTCAGCCTGACCATTGACACCACGCCGCCAGCGCTACCGGTGCTGACCAGCATCACCGACGACGTCGGTAATGCTGCGACGCCTGTCGCCAACGGCGGGTTAACCAACGATGCACGTCCAACGCTCACCGGTACGGCAGAAGCCGGCGCGACGGTAACCATCTATGACAATGGGGTACAGATTGGCACCGCGGTCGCCACCGGCGGCGCGTGGAGCTTTACGCCGTCCACCCCGCTGGCTGACGGGCCGCATAATCTGACCTTCTCCGCCACCGACGCCGTGGGCAACGCCAGCGCGCAGACCGGGGGTTACACCATCAATGTGGATGCCACCGCCCCTGTCGCACCGGCAATCACCTCGATTGTGGATGATGTGGGAACCGTCACCGGCCCTGTCACCGGCACCAACCCAACCAACGACACCCGTCCGACCTTAAACGGTACGGCGGAAGCCAATGCCACCGTACGTATTTACGACGGCACAACGCTGGTGGGAACCGTCACTGCCGATGCCAACGGCAACTGGACGCTGCCGCAAACCAGCACCACGCTGACCGAAGGCGCGCATAACTTCACCGCCACCGCCACCGATGCCGCGGGCAATACCAGCGCGCCATCGCCGATTATCACGATCAACGTTGACCTGACGCCGCCACCAGCCCCAACCGGGCTGGCGGTGATCACCAACGGGACGCAGGTTACCGGTACGGCGGAAGCAGGAAGTACCGTCACCATTACCAGCAGCACCGGAACCGTGCTTGGTACCGCCGTCGCAGACGGCAGCGGAAACTTCAGCGCCACCCTCACCCCTCCACAGACCGGCGGGGAGTCACTGATTGTCTTTGCTACCGATAAGGCCGGTAACGCAGGTATCACCACCTCCGTGATTGCCCCGATCACCACGATCCCGAACGCGCCGGTTATCGCTAACATCGACGATAACGTTGGCACGGTGACGGGCAACCTGACCAACGGGAAAACCACCGATGACACCACGCCAACCCTGAGCGGCACGGCGCAGCCAAACGCGACTATCACCCTCTATAACAACGGGGTGCTGATGGGCACGGTCACCGCAAATGCCAGCGGCAACTGGAGCTTCACCACGCCGGTGCTGAGCGAAGGGCCGCATGCCTTCACCGCCACGGCGAGCAACGGCTCGGGCACCAGCCCGATTTCCACCTCGACCACCGTCATTGTCGATCTCACTGCGCCAACGGCCCCGACCGGGACCTTCAACGCAGACGGCAGCGTACTGACCGGTAGCGCCGAAGCGGGCAGTACCGTCACCATCCGTCTGGCGGATAACTCAACGGTCACCGCCACGGCAGACAGCAACGGCTCCTGGAGCTACACCTTCCTCAATAAACAGACGGAAGGCCAGACGCTGCAAATCACCGCCACCGACGCGGCAGGCAACGTCTCGCTGCCCGGCTCAGCCCTTGCGCCGGTGGTGCCGCTCTCAGCCAGCACCAACGTTGAAGAGCTGGCGCTGACAACCACCGCAACGGTGACCAACTCGCAGTACAGCGACTATGGTTTCCTGCTGGTGGGCGCCGTAGGTAACGTGCTGACGCTGCTCGGCAACGACACCGCGCAGGTAGGTTTCACCGTCGGCAGCGGTGGCAGTGCGGATATTGCCGTGAACGCCAACGCCACGGGGGCCGTTCTTTCCCTGCTCAATACCCTTGAGCTGGTGGTACAGCGCTTTGACGCCGCCAACAACACCTGGACCACCGTGGTCGACACCGGACAGCCGCAGTTCGCTGACCTGCTGACCCTCGGCGCGACGGGGGTGTCGCTGAACCTGACCGGCCTGGCGGATGGTCAGTATCGCGTCCTGAGCTACAACACTAACCTGCTGGCAACTGGCTCTTACACCAGCCTCGATGTGGCGGTGAAAGAGACCAGCGCAGGCACCGTGTCCGGCGAGACCAGCGTTGTCGGGAACGTCATCACCGACGTGGATCCAACCGCAGGCAGCGACAACGCCCCGGCGGGCACCACCGTCACCGCTGTCACCAACGCCCAGGGCACCACCACCAGCGTCACGGCCGACGGCACGGTGATTCAGGGGCAGTACGGCACGCTGACCATCAACCTGGACGGCAGCTATACCTATAACCTGACCAACACCAGCGCCGCCGTCATTGGGCGCACGGAGAACTTTACCTACACCATCACCCACAACGGCACCAGCGCCTCGGCAAATCTGGTGCTGTCGCTGGGCGAAGGCACCAGCAGCAGCGGTATCGTGGCCGTGGACGATACCGCCTCGCTGACCTTCGATACCACCGTGGAGGCGATCAACAACGGCACCTCGTCGCAGGGCGGCTTTACCCTGGTGGGGATCAACCTTGGCAATACGCTGGGGCTGAACCTGCTGGACGATCTGGCCAACCCGATCATCTACTCCGTAGAAGAAGGCACCACCCGCACCATGACCGTTCAGGCGTCCGTGGGCGGCGTGGCGCTGGCCTCGGTGTTCGACCTCTACATCTATAAGTTCAACAATGCGACGCAGACCTTCGAGCAGATGCGCGTTGAACCCGGCTGGCTGCGCGCGCCGCTGCTGGGCGGCACCTCCTCGCAGCTGACGCTGAATCTGCCCGCCGGCGAGTACCTGTTCCTGCTCAATACGGCGGCGGGGATCACCGCGCTGACGGCCTACACGCTGAACGTCTTGCAGGATCATGTCTACAGCGTGGCAAGCGTGAGCGAGAGCACGACCGGGGATGTGCTGGCGGATGATATTGCGCCAGCGGGTACCGTAGTCTCCGACGTTAACGGCATGGCGGTGAACAGCAGCGGCCTGACGGAGATCACCGGCGAGTACGGTACGCTGCGGATTAACGCGGCCGGAGAGTACACCTACACCCTGAACAGCGGGGTCGGGGCGGACCATATCAGCACGCCGGATACCTTCGTCTACACCATCACCGCGCCTGACGGCTCGAAAGACACGGCTTCGCTGAACATCACCCCAACCGCGCGCCCAATGGATGCGGTAAACGATGTCAGCACCGCGATGGACGTAACGTCGGTTCACCATACGTCAACCTATACGGATACCTCCGTCGGCACCGCCAGCTGGACTACCGCCCTGTTGGGGTCAACGCAGGGCAGCGGAAGCGGAACCTTCGTGGTGGATGCAAACACCGCGCTGCATAACGCCTCGCTGCACTTTAACGTGGCCTCGCTGCTGTCGCTGGGCGGGCTGACGGTGAACTGGTCAATCACTGACGGGACGAATGTGATTCGCAGCGGCTCCTTCAGCGGAGGCTCACTGCTGGGCGGCAGCATCGACGTTCCGCTGACCGGGCTGGATCTCAACGCCGGGACCTATACGCTGAACTTTACCGGCAGCGTACCGGGGCTGAGCGTGGGGAACATCACCATTACCCCAAGCGTAAACGGCACGACCTACTCCCTGTCGCAGTACGACGCGACGGGCACCCACACCGTTGACGGTAATATCTTCGACGGCACCGGCTCCGCAGGGGCGATGGACCAGCTACACTCGGTTGATACCCGCGTGAGCATCACCGGCTTCGACGGCATGACCACCACGCTCGATCCGTACACCGGCAGCACGATGTCCAACATCACGGGCCACTACGGGACGCTGGCGATTGCCGCTGACGGCAGTTACACCTATACCCTCAACCCGGGGATCTCGCTCTCTACCATTACCAGCAAGGAGGTCTTTAACTACACCCTGACCGATGCCAGCGGCACCACGGATACCGCGTCGCTGACCATTGACATGGCGCCGAAATTTGTCAGTTCGGAGCATAACGATGTGATTAGCGGCACGGCCTACGGCGACACGCTGATTTATCAGGTGTTGAACAATACGGCGGGTAACGCTACCGCAGGTAACAGCACGGGCGACCACTGGACGAACTTCTCCCTCACGCAGGGAGACAAGATCGACATTGGCGATCTGCTGGTGGGCTGGAACGGTAGTGCGTCGACGCTGGGGAACTATGTGTCTGTTTCACAAAGCGGTAACAATACTGTGATCTCCATCGACCGTGACGGCACGGGAGCCGCCTACACTAAATCTGCGCTCGTTACGCTGGACAACGTTCAGACCACCTACGACGAGCTTGTAAACCAGCAACACATCATTACCTGATAGCACCTGCAATAAATGACCCGGGCGCGCACAGCGCCCGGGCATAAACAAAAAAGCAGTACTTTTTTATTAGGGACAAGACATGGGAAAGAAGATGCCTTACTGGTGGCTCTCGTGCTGCCTGATATCTGTGCCCGCTATCGCGGCAAACCCTGCGGCGATGATTAATACCGGACAATTAAGCGAAACGCAGGAACTCCCCTCTTTAAATGGTCGCGTGGCGCCCGTAGCCAGCAAAGCCGCCCCCGGCACGCTACAGCTGAATGAAGCGGTTAACCGCGCCGTGACCTGGCATCCGGCCATCAGTGAAGCCGTCGGCAAACTTTATCAGCAGAGCGAAAATGTGGACGTCGCCAAATCGAAATATTATCCGCAAATTAACGCCGGCATGGATAACGGCTATAGCCACGACGGTGACGATAATGGCTTTACCCCTTCGCTGGTGCTTTCTCTTTCGCAAATGCTTTACGACTTCGGCAAAGTCGCAAGCCAGGTACGCGCGGAAAACGCGGGCGTCGCCCAGCAGCAGGCCAACGTGCTGGTGAGCATCGACACCATCGCCCACGATACCGCCATCGCCATGGTGCAGGTGCAGACCTGGCAGCAGATGGTCGAGACCGCCAAAGAACAGCTGGATGCCCTGTCCTCCATCGGCACCCTGACGAAACAACGTAATGATGAAGGCGCAACGTCACTCTCTGACGTGGTGCAGACCGACGCCCGCATCGAAGGGGCGCGTGCGCAGCTGATGCAGTATCAGGCCAGCCTCGACAGCTCGCGCGCCACGCTGATGAGCCTGCTGGGCTGGGACAGCCTGAACGAGGTCAGCAATGACTTTCCGCAGAGCCTGGCCCGCAGCTGCGACATCGCCGAGCCGGACGATCGTCTGGTGCCCTCGGTATTAGCGGCCTGGGCGCAGGCCAACGTCGCGCAGGCTAATCTCGACTATGCCAACGCGCAAATGACCCCTACCGTTTCGCTGGAGCCGGAAGTTCGTCACTACCTGAACGACCGCTACGCCGGCAACGAAACGCGGGACCGCACCCAGTACTCCGCGTGGGTAAAAGTGCAGATGCCGCTCTATCAGGGCGGCGGCCTCACCGCCCGGCGTAACGCTGCCGGACACGCGGTGGAATCCGCCCAGTCCACCATCCAGCGCACCCGTCTTGAGGTGCGGCAAAAACTGCTGGAAGCGCGCAGCCAGGTGATGAGCCTGATGAGCACGCTTCAGATCCAGGGCCGTCAGGAAGCGCTCAGCGCCCGCACCCGCGAGCTGTATCAGCAGCAGTATCTCGATCTTGGTTCCCGCCCGCTGCTCGACGTGCTCAACGCCGAGCAGGAGGTGTATCAGGCGCGCTTTACCCAACAGCAAACCGCCGGACAGCTGCATCAGCTTCAGCTCAACTGTCTGTACAACACCGGGCGCCTGCGTCACGCGTTCGATCTTGAAAACCGCACCATCCAGACCGTGGAGATCCAGCCATGAAGCAACGCGATATTCCGCAGGGTGAAAATATGACGGATGAGGCGCTGGAGCAGTGGGCGCAGGCGTTTGGCTATGTGGCGACGCGCTATCGCGTTGCCTGCTCGCCAGGCTCGCTGATCGCCGGCGCGCCGTGGCTGAAAGGCAAACCGATGGTGCCCGCGCTGACGCAGCTCGCCCGTGAAGCCGGGCTGACATTCCAGCTGCTGACGGCCGATCAGCACGCCATCAACAGCTGGCGTCTGCCGGTGGTGGTGGAGCTGAACGACGGTAAAATCGGCGTGATCGACAATTTCGACGGCGAGGATACGCTTGAGGTCAGCTTTTTCGACGACAGCACGCACACCAACCGCCTGTCGATGAGCGCGATGCTGCCTGCCATCCGCCACGTCATCGCCCTGCGTCCGCTGGCGGCGCTGAAGGACAGCCGCGTGGATGCCTATATCTCAAAATACCGCCCGGACTGGCTCTACCGGCTGGTGATGCGCGACCTTCGCCCTTACAGCTGGGTGATGCTGGCTGCACTGTTCATTAACGTGCTCTCCCTCTCGGGCATCGTCTTTTCCATGCAGGTGTATGACCGGGTGATCCCCGCCCAGTCCTATCCGACGCTCTATGTGCTGACCATCGGGGTGCTGATCGCCACGCTGTTTGGCTTTGTGCTGCGCGTGGCGCGCGGACACATTATGGATCTGCTGGGTAAACGCTCGGATCTGCGCGTCTCGGATCGGGTGTTCGGCCACGCGCTGCGGCTGCGCCACAGCGCCATTCCGCGATCCACCGGCAGCTTTATCTCCCAGCTGCGCGAGCTGGAGCAGATCCGCGAGATGGTCACCTCCTCCACCATCTCCACCATCGTCGATCTGCCGTTTTTTATCCTGTTTGTGATTGTGCTGGCGATCATCGCCCCGCAGCTGGCGTGGATCGCCCCGGTGGCGGCGGTGATCATGGTCCTGCCCGGCCTGCTGCTGCAAAAGAAGCTGGCGGAGCTGGCGAAGCAGTCGGCGCATGAATCGACCCTGCGCAACGCGGTGCTGGTGGAGAGCGTGCAGGGGCTGGAGGACATCAAGCTGATGCAGGCGGAGAACCGCTTTTTGCAGCAGTGGAACAGCTATATCCAGATCACCGCCGAATCCGGCCTGCGCACCCGCGAGCTGACGCAGAACCTGATCAACTGGGGGATGACCATTCAGAGCCTGGTGTATGCCGGGGTGATCGTGGTGGGCGCGCCGATGGTGATCGACGGCACCTTAACCACCGGTTCAGTGGTGGCCGCCTCAATGCTCGCCTCACGGATGATCGCCCCGATGGCGACGCTGTGCGGCGTGCTGGCCCGCTGGCAGCAGGTGAAGGCGGCCAAAGAGGGGCTGGACAGCATTATGCAGCTGCCGACCGAGAATCAGCGCGAAGAGACGCCGATCCGTCAGGACGTGCTGCGCGGACATTACCTGTTCGAGCAGGCGCAGTTCCGCTATCACCCGGAAGATCCGCGCATGGCGCTGCGCATTAACCGTCTGGAGATCAAAGCGGGCGAGAAAGTGGCGATCCTCGGGCGCAACGGCGCGGGCAAATCAACCCTGTTGCAGGCGATGGCGGGCGGGATGGATCTGGCGGGCGGTGAACTGCGGCTCGACAACCTCAGCCTGCCGCATCTGGACGTGGCTGACGTGCGGCGAAACGTCGGCTTTATGACCCAGAACGCCCGGCTGTTTTACGGCACCCTGCGCGAGAACATCACGCTCGGCATGCCGCGCGCCACCGATAAAGAGATCTTCGAGGTGCTGGAGATGTGCGGCGCGGCCAGCTTTGTGCAGAAGCTGCCGAAGGGGCTGGATTACCCGATTATGGAGAACGGTGTCGGGCTGTCCGGCGGGCAGCGGCAGTCCATCCTGCTGGCACGGATGCTACTGCGCGATCCGAATATCGTGCTGATGGATGAACCGACCGCTTCCCTTGATGAGCATACCGAGCGGGAATTTATTCAGCGCCTCGGAGCGTGGCTTGGCAACCGCACGCTGATTGTCGCGACCCACCGCGTGCCGGTGCTGGAGTTGGTGGAGCGCGTGGTGGTACTCAAAGATGGCATGCTGGTGATGGACGCGCCAAAAGCCCAGGCGCTGAACAACAGCCGAATGCAGCAACAGCAGCAGGCAACCGGACGGGAGTGGAAAAATGAAAATCAGTCAGCGTGACGTTGCCGCAGTAGAAGATCTGGATAACGCGCTCGACTCCGAAAGCGGTTATACCGGTGCCCGGCGCATTGTTTTCTTCTCCCTGCTGATGTTTGTGGTGCTTGGCGTCTGGGCGTGGTTCGGGGTGCTGGACGAAGTCTCAACCGGCACCGGGAAAGTGATCCCCAGTTCACGCGAGCAGGTATTGCAGTCGCTGGATGGGGGCATCCTCACCGAGCTGAACGTGCACGAAGGGGATCAGGTGCAGGCCGGACAGGTGCTGGCGCGGCTGGATCCTACCCGCTCGGAATCCAACGTCGGCGAAAGCGCGGCGCGTTACCGGGCATCGCTGGCCTCCAGCGCGCGTCTGTATGCCGAGGTGAACGATCTGCCGCTCAAATTCCCGCCGTCCCTGGCGAAATGGACCGACCTGACCGCCGCTGAAACGCGGCTCTACAACTCGCGCCGCGCCCAGCTTGAGGATACCCAGCGGGAGTTGCGCGCCGCGTTAGATCTCGCGAACAAAGAGCTGGCGATCACCCAGCGGCTGGTGAAAACCGGGGCCGCCAGCCACGTGGAAGTGCTGCGCCTGCAACGGCAGAAAAGCGACCTGGAGCTGAAGCTCACCGACGTGCGTTCCCAGTATTACGTGCAGGCCCGTGAAGCGCTGTCGAAGGCCAACGCCGAGGTGGATATGGTGTCAGCGATCCTGAAAGGCCGCGAGGATTCCGTTACCCGTCTGACGGTGAAGTCTCCGGTGCGCGGGATCGTGAAAAACATCAAAGTGACAACGATTGGCGGTGTGATCCCGCCCAACGGTGAGCTGATGGAAATTGTGCCGGTGGACGATCACCTGCTGATTGAAACCCGCCTCTCGCCGCGGGATATCGCCTTTATCCACCCTAATCAGGAGGCGCTGGTGAAAATCACCGCCTACGATTACGCGATTTACGGTGGGCTACACGGGGTGGTGGAGACCATTTCGCCGGACACTATTCAGGACGAAGCGAAGCCGGAGGTGTTCTATTACCGGGTGTTTATCCGTACCAGCCAGGATTATCTGGTGAATAAGGCGGGCAGGCATTTCTCGATCGTGCCGGGGATGATAGCGACGGTGGATATTAAGACCGGGGAGAAAACGGTGCTGGATTATATGATCAAACCGTTTAACCGGGCGAAGGAGGCGCTGAGGGAGCGGTAGTCAAACGCCGGGTGGCGGCTGCGCCTTACCCGGCCTACATTCTCGCAGGCCCGCGCAAGCGCAGCGCCGCCGGGCATTAATCCGCACGCAAGACGTGGAATCCGCCTCGAAGAATTAACCTTTAGTCATGCATCACACTTCCCTTCAGCCATGACCAGGGTAATATTACTCGCAGACAAAACGCACTTGCGCACAGTGCAGGAGTGCATTACTATCCACTCAGCTTCAAGGACTGGAGCTTACCAGCATTATGATTAATCATTTTCGGGATCAATGGCTTGAGGATTTTTTTCTCTACGGGAGATCGAGCAATGTTATTCCTTTGAATCTGGAAACAGCGCTTGCAAGAAAGCTCGACATCATCAATGCGGCCATGTCGCACCTGGATTTACGATCGCCACCGGGCAATATGTATGAAGCATTGAGTCCTCCGTTGAAGGGATATTCCTCTATCCGGGTAAACAGACAATACAGGCTTGTATTTCGCTGGTCAGAGGGAAAAGCAGACGATCTCTATCTCTCTCCACACAAGTACACGCAACACAAGTGAGGCATCACCTATGACACTTCAACAGGCACTCCGCAAACCCACCACGCCGGGCGAGGTGTTGCAGTATGAGTATCTTGAACCGCTCAATCTGAAAATCAACGATCTGGCAGAGATGCTAAATGTACACCGCAATACCGTAAGCGCGTTGGTCAATAACAATCGCAAACTTACTGCCGATATGGCGATCAAACTGGCAAAAGCCTTTAATACCACTATTGAATTTTGGCTGAACTTACAGCTAAACGTTGATATCTGGGAAGCGCAATCTAACTCCCGCACGCAGGAGGAGTTAAGCCGGATAAAAACCGTTGCGGAAGTCATGGCGAAGCGAAAATCCGGCAAGCCAGACGTTACCCTGCACGGGAACAGCGCATAACGGCATCTGCCATTATGCGCATCCTGTTACAGGGAAATTTTGAGGCGTCGAACCGCTTCTTTAAGCTGCTCATCCGTTGGGGTAACGAAAGACATGCGCAGCGTGGTATGGTCCGGCTCGTTGCAGTAGAAGAACTCACCCGGCACAAACACGACGCCGTTGCTCAACGTTTTTTCCAGCCATTTCGTCGTATTGATGCCGTTGTTCATTTTCGCCCACAGGAACATGCCGCCCTTTGGCTTGTGGAACGACATCACATCGCCCAGCTCCGCTTCCAGTTCCGTTGCAAAGGTCTGGTATTTCTGGCGATAGGCTTCGCGGATCATTTTAATCTGATTCGCCAGACGACCGGTTTTCAGATACTCGTACGTCATCAGCTGCGACAGCGTGCTGGTGTGCAGATCGGTGGTTTGCTTGAGGTTCACCACCGCGCGCTTCAGCCACTCCGGCACCAGCACCCAGCCCACGCGGGTGCCCGGCGCGAGGATTTTAGAGAAGGTGGAGGTGTACACCACGTTATCCTCATTGCCGATATCTTTGGCATGAGCAATCAGCGGGCGGAACGCTTCGTCGGTGTAGTTGATCTCGCTGTACGGGTCGTCTTCGATAATCACGAAGTCATAGCGCTTCGATAATTCCACCAGCTGTTTACGACGCGCTTCGGAGAGCGTCACGCCGCCCGGGTTACCAAAGGTTGGCACGATATAAACCGCTTTGATGGTTTTGGTGGCTACCAGCGCTTCAAGTTCATCCACTTTCATGCCGTCGCCGTCGGTGCCAACGGATTCAAAATTCGCCTGCGCCAGGCCAAAGACCTGCAACGCGGCGAGGTAGGTAGGCCGCTCCACGACGACCGTATCGCCCGGGTTAATTAACGCCCGCGCCAGCACGTCAAGCGATTGTTGCGAGCCGGAAGTAATGACCACGTCATCGGCTTTACAGGCGATGCCGCGACCTTCACAGATGCGTTGGATCTCTTCGCGCAGCCCCGGGACGCCTTCCGTCAGGCCATACTGGAACGCTTCGCCAAAATGCTGAGACAGCACGGCATCAGCAGCGATTTTTAAACCCTCATGATCGAACAGGTCCGGATTTGGAATACCGCCACCCAGCGAAATCACGCCTGCCATTTTGCTATGTTTTAATAATTCACGGATGGCAGAGGATTGCAGGCCCTGCGCGCTGCTGGCGAGTTTGTTTGCAGACATTCTTTACTTACCTTCTTTTTTTATATTGTGCCCAATCTTAGCAGAATATGGGCAATAAATTCCGTTAGCTTAGGCAGCGGCCGCAAATCCTGACGCCACAGTAAATGCACCGGCCTCGGCGCGGGCGTAAACGCTTCCAGAACCCGAACCAGCCTGCCGCTCGCCAGCTCTTCCGCCACCAGCACTTCCGGTTGCAGCAGGAGTCCCGCCCCGGCTCGCGCCGCCATGCGTAAGCCGTAGCCGTCATTGCATCGTAAGACGGCATCACGCTTCCAGCGCACTTCGCCTTCCACTCCCGGCAGCCGCCACTCGTTACGCGCCGTCCAGACCGTGTGCGACAGGCACAGGTGATCCACCAGATCGGCTGGCGTTTGCGGCGTACCGTGACGCGCCAGATAATCCGGCGCGGCGCAGATCACCATGTTGTAGGGACACAGATATTTCGCCACCAGATCCTCATTACGGATCTCACCGATACGAATGGCCAGATCGACCCCTTCCTCTACCAGATCCACCATTCGGTTGGTGAGATCCAGTTCGATGCGCACTTCCGGGTAACACTGCAAAAACGTGGCCGTCAGAGGCGCGATAACGCAGCCGCCAAACGAGGTAGGCGCCGTCACGCGCAGGGTGCCGGCGGGCGTGGCTCGCAGACGCTCAACCGCGTTTTCAGCAATCGAGACCTGCTCCAGCACGCGCCTGGCCTCTTCGAAATAAACGCGTCCGGCATCCGTCAGGCTCTGGCGACGGGTGTTGCGCTCCAGCAGCCGCGTACCGAGCTGCGATTCCAGCTGCGCAATATACTTCCCGACCATTACCGCCGACATCTCCAGCCGGGCCGCCGCGCCGGTAAAGCTGCCGCTTTCCACCACCGCGATGAACGTCTCCATGCCGCGAAGCTTATCCATATTACGAACCTCTGGTTAGCAATCTTCTAACATCAGCCCAGTTTATCTGAATTTTTATTTATTAAAGAATGAAGGCTCACAACATAAGGAGTCTTCTATGAAAATCGTCATTATTGGTGCCAGCGGTACCGTCGGTCGTGCTGTGACAGAAGAGCTAAGCCGTCGCCACGAGGTGATCCGCGTGGGTCGCACGCAGGGCGATCATCAGGTGGATATCACCTCGCAGGCGAGCGTGCAGGCGCTGTTCAAAAAGATCGGTCCGGTGGATGCGATTGTCTCCGCCAGCGGAGGGTTGCACTTCGGCCCGCTCTCAACCATGACCGACGGCGAGTTCAACCAGGGTTTGCAGGATAAGCTACTGGGGCAGGTTCGTCTGGCGCTGACCGGCCAGCACTACCTGAACGAAGGTGGCTCGATTACGCTGATAAGCGGGATTGTGGCGCACGAGCCGATTGCCCAGGGCGTGAATGCCACCACGGTTAACGCCGCGCTGGAAGGGTTTGTGCGCGCCGCGGCCTGTGAACTGCCGCGCGGTATTCGCATTAATCTGATCAGCCCGACGGTGCTGACCGAATCCGCCGAAGCGTACGACGGCTTCTTCCCGGGCTTTGAAAGCGTTCCCGCCGCGACCGTTGCGCAGGCTTACCGCCGCAGCGTCGAAGGGGTGCAGAGCGGGCGGGTGTATAAAGTCGGTTATTAAGCCTTACGGGCGGCGATCAGCACCAGCATCGGGCGCTCTGCCTCTTCTGCCAGCGCGGGCCAGGCGTCAATTTGCGCCTGCGTTGGTCCCCACTCATTGACTTCGCTTATTGTTAATCCGGCCTTGATCAGCGCGTTAAGCGTGGTGCCCAGCGTACGGTGGTATTTAATCACCCCGTCTGCCAGCCAGTTGCTGACGCGCTGGCTTTCGTCCTGATAATGGTTCACGCCCCAGAACCGCTCGCCGCTGTTGTCCGTCAGCCAGCCCTGACGGGAGGCGCAGGTGTAAATCGGGTGCTCCATAGAGAAGACCAGGCAACCGCCGGGTTTAAGCGCGCGCTGAACGTGGGCAAATAATGTGTTCAGTTCCGGCAGATAGTGCAGCGCCAGCGAGCTATAGACCAGATCGAGGCTGTTCTCGTTGAGCTTGAGAGACTCCAGATCGCTACGCTGATAGTGAATCTGTGGATCGGCGGTGAGCTCCACTGCGCGAGCGAGCATCTTTTCGGAGATATCCACGCCCGTGACGTCAGACGCGCCCAGCTCACGCGCCGCGCGGCAGAACCAACCATAGCCGCAGCCGAGATCGATAACCGATTTGCCGGTTAAATCCGGCAGCATCGCCCTGAGCGCAGGCCACTCCGGCGCGCCGTCCAGCCCCTGCACCGAGCGCGGAAGCTGAGCGTAGCCTTCGAAAAACGCCGGATTGTCGTAGATGTTTTGTGCCATGGCTGATCCCTCTTTAAGAATGTGCATAGCAGTATACTGCATTGTCGGGTGGCGGCTTCGCCTTACCCGACCTACAAAATCTCCGAACCGTAGGCCGGGTAAGCGCAGCGCCACCCGGCACCACATTAACCCACAGAGCCCCAGACCAGATTCCCCTTATGGAACGTCGCGGTACGCGGAGAGATGCGTGCCACGGCCTCGGCGGAACAGGAGGCATCCACCAGCACAAAGCTGGCGTCATCCTGCGCTTTCGGCCACACGCGCTCACCTTTATCGTTTAGCGGCAGCACGTCGCCGGTGGCGATGCCTAGCGCGCGCGAAAGCGTCTGCTCATTCGGGCGAATATAGAGCTGTGCATAGAGGTTGGCTTTCTCCAGTATGTCCCCCAGACCGTACGGCGACCAGTGGTCGATCACGCTGTCGGTACCGGTCATGACAAACACGCCTTTATCACGCAGCTGCTTCAGCGGCATGTGCAGAGTGCCAATCGGCACGGTGGAGGCGATGGTCACCTGTTGTGCCGCCATGCGGGTGGCGATCTCATCCACCTCTTGCTCGTTAAGCGTCGCCAGGGCGAAGGCGTGGCTGATGGTCAGCTTCCCCTTCAGCGCCGGCGTTTTCTCCACGGTTTCGACCATGTAGTTCACCGCCGCCACGCCCGCCGGGCTGGTTTCATGCAGATGGATATCCACCCCTTTGTCATAATCCAGCGCAATCTGGAACATGGTGTCGAGGGATTTCTCCATCGCGCCGTCGACGTTGGTCGGGTCTAGCCCGCCCACGTAATGCGCCCCCGCCTGCATCGCCTCGCGCATCAGCTTTTCAGAATGAGACAGCAGCAGGCCGTGCTGCGGGAAGGCAACGATTTCACAGTCAAAACCTGGGCTTCGGCGCGCCAGTACCGCCTGCAAATTTTCCAGGTTTTTCAGGCCGGAAACCGGCTCTATGTTGCAGTGGCTGCGGGCGATGGTGGACCCTTTGGACTGGAGCAGGTCGATCAGCTTTTCGGCGCGTTCTTGCGTGTAGGGCTGTAACTCCGGCAGCAGCTTCTGCTCCAGGCGGATCATGTCCTGAATGGTGGTGCCCGCCGGACGGTTCAGGGAGCGCCACGGGCCGCCGTAGAAGGTTTTATCCAGATGGATGTGCATGTCGCGCATCGCCGGGAGCATCAGCTTTTTGCCCGCGTCGAAGTGCGGCAGGGTCGCGTCCGCGTGGCTGTTGTTGTCGCGCAGGGCGAAGATTTTCCCGTCTTTGATTTCCAGCGTTTTCAGCTCGGTGCGGGTACTTGTCGCCACGCTGCCGTCGAAGTTAAACCCGGCTTCCAGCAGCACGTTGTCGAGATAGTAATGTTTTGCGGTGATGTTCATCGGTTTACCCGTCTCGCAGGTTGCCTTTGCTGAATCGGCAGCATACGCGACGGAACCCGTGGCGCCAAACAGCGCGCAGGCGGTAACCATTTTGCCGCTCTGGCTGATAAACTCGCGGCGGCTTTTATTCTCACTCATCTTATCTTCCTTCATTAATAATGTGGGTACCCGTTTCACCGCGCAGCGCCGCGGGCAGGCAGTCCGGCGAGGTAATGATTACCCTCCTGCCGCCATGGCGTAAAAATTCCAGCGAGGCGACGATTTTCGGCAACATGCTGCCAGCCGGAAAATGCCCTTCTTCCATGTAGCGCGTCATCTGCGCCACGTTCACCGTGCTCAGCGCCTGCTGGTTTGGCTTGCCGAAGTGGATGCACACTTTCTCCACGCCGGTGGTGATCACCAGCACGTCGGCGCGGATCTCGCGCGCCAGCAGCGCGGTGGAGAGATCTTTATCTATCACCGCGTCCACGCTCTGGTAATCGCCCTGTTCACTGCGCACCACAGGAATGCCTCCGCCGCCCGCGCCGATCACCACAAATCCTTTCTGCGTCAGCGCCTTGATGGCATCCGACTCAACGATGCGCCGCGGCTGCGGTGAAGCCACCACGCGGCGATACCCCCGGCCTGAATCCTCAACAAAATGCCAGTCCGGGTGCGCAAGTTGCAGTTCGTCGCGCTGCGCCTCGCTGAAGAACGCGCCGATGGGTTTTGTCGGGTGCGTAAAGCCAGGATCGTTTTTATCCACCTCCACCTGGGTGACGACCGTGACCGCTTTTTGTTCCCCGCGCGCCGCCAGGCGGTTGTTGAGCGCCTGCTGGATCAGGTAGCCGATCCCGCCCTGGGTATCCGCCACGCAGTTTGCCAGCGGGGTCAGCGGCAGCCCTTCCCGCTCGTGGGCGATTTCGGCGCGGCGCAGATCCAGCCCCACCTGGGGGCCATTGCCGTGGGTGAGCACGATGTCATAGTCCGAGGCCAGCATTTCGAGCACCGACTCAGCCACCGCTTTGACCGCCTGCGCCTGATGCTCAATCGACTGGCTGGCGTTGTCTTTGATAATGCTGTTGCCGCCGATGGCGACGACCATAAGCTCTTTCATTTTGTTTCCTTTAGAAGGTGCGTTCTGGTGCCCTCATCCCGGCCCTCTCCCACAGGGAGAGGGGGATTAACAGAGGTATCCAGCACATGCTTCACCACAAACATCCCGCCCATCATCAGGTAGGCCGTGACGAACATCAGGGAACTGCCCTCGGCAAAGCCCACCACCGGCGCGTGGATCACCCCAAACAGCGCCAGCAGCGCTCCACCGGCCGCCGCGACGGCCCCACGCAGCGGTTTGTTGAGGATGGCGAAAATGGCGATACAGCCCCAGAGCATGCTGGCGAGCGGCGCGCCGTTGCCGAGATGCATCAGGCCTTCGTAGTAGATCCCCTTGCTGTGCAGCACGTCGGTGCCGATTTTCGCCGCGCTGGTCCCCGCCGCGCTCATCACGCTGTTCATCATGGTCAGCGCCCAGTTGGCGATCCACGGGAACAGGCAGATGAAGATGACGGGCACCTCCACTTTCGGGGTCTCCCTCACCACCTGGTTGGCGGTGACGACGCCGATAAACACCAGAATCGGCACGATGGCGGTCATCGGTATGATGGCGAGCATAAAGGCCCCCAGCCCGAACAGCGGCACGATGAACATGGTCACGCCGGACGCCAGGGTGTAGCCGATGCTGGCGCCCATCGCTTTCCAGCCAGGATGGCCGACGTAGACCGTGACCGGGAACGGATTGCCCATCAGGCAGCCGAGCATCGAGGCCAGACCGTTCGCCAGCATTACCTTGCGGGTCGGGTATTCATCCCCCGCCGCGTGGGCGCTTTCGATGTTCTCCAGGTCAAAGATGTAGTTCGCCAGCCCCAGCGGTACGGCGGACGCCAGATACGGCAGCGCGTGCGGCAGTCCCTGCATGAAGCTGTCCACGTGCACTTCTGGCGGGTTAAAGCCGAATGATGACATGGACGTTTTAATGGCATCCGGGCTTTGCAGGCCGGAGATCCACGCAAGCAGAGTACCGGCAATTAACAGCAGCAGGCCGGTCGGGATTTTGGCAAAAATCGGCTTTTTACCGAACCAGTTAATGAAGATCAGCAGCAGGACGATAAACGACACGGTCGGCGCTTCGAACGCCTGCAACATCGGGTTCATCGCCAGCAGCAGCAGGCCAAGACCGGACAGGCACGACAGCAGCACGGTACGCGGGATCATCTTGCGGATGGTTTCCCCCAGGAAGGAACCGCCCGCGAGGATCATCGCTTCCACAAAGCACCACACCAGGCCAATCTGAATCGCGAAATCCGCATCGCCGGTTTGCTGGTAAACCGGCATTAAGACCAGGAAGGTCACGGTAAAAATCGACGGCGCGCTTGGGCCGGACGGCAGCGCGGTGACGTCCGTTCGTCCGGTGGCGCGCGCCATTTGCAGGCCAAACCACGTATAGCAAAGACTCGCCACCAGCACCGCCAGCCCGAAGGCTGGCGCGATGCGTCCATAAACAATCTCCTTCGGGATGCCGACGACAAAAATGAGCAGCCCCATCATGGTCAGCAAATTGGTCAGGTTGTTGGTCATCAACCCGAAATAAGCTGCCCAGTCACCTCTTTTCCACTCCAGTTTCATGTTTTTCATGGATGCATACCTTATAGAACGTAGCGATCGCGGAAGGTTAACAGCGCCTTTTCAAAACAGCTAAACGGCGGGTGAACGATGCCCGCCCCAATCATGCCGATCCCGGCGTCCTTGTGGGCAATGGCGGTATTAATGACCGGCAGAATGCCGCTGCCCGCGACCTTCATGATGTCGATGGCGGTCGGGATGCCCATAAACGACAGCAGCGGAATGGTGACGTTCGGGTTTTCGCCGAGGGTGATTTCGCGCATCTGGCGAGAAAAATCGATGGCTTCCTCCACCGTGCCGCCCACCAGCGCAACGATGGCCGGGGCCGTCGCCATTGCAAAGCCGCCGATGCCGTAGGTTTCGGTAATCGCGCTGTCGCCGATATCCAGCCCGGAGTCTTCCGGCTTATAGCCCGCGAACATCGGGCCGATCACCTGCTGCGCCGGGCCGGTGAACCACTGCCCCGGCAGGCCGGAAACGCGCAGGCCGAACTCGTAGCCGTTGCGCGCCATGGTGGTGACGACGGTGCTGTACTCAATGCCGTGGGCGGCATCCAGCGCGGCCTTACACATCGCCATCCACGTCGGACCGGAGAAGTAGTCGCTGCTGGCGACAAACTCGAACACTTCACGCTGCTGCGCCACCGGATAGCCCGCCTGGATCAGCCCCGGCGTCAGCGCCTGAATAAGCAGCGTGGTGCCCGCGTTGTTGCGGTTGTGGCACTCGTCGCCCATGTGCAGCGCCTGGGCCAGCATCAGGCGCAGGTCGATTTCGCCGATAATCTTCATCGCGTCGCGCAGCATCGGGCCGAGCACGTCGCGCATCCAGTTCAGGCGCTCGATCACGCTCTGGTCGTTAGCCCCCATGCGCAGGATCTTCGCCATCTGCTCGCTGAGGTTGGTGAAGGCGCGGTTGCCGTAGGTTTTGTTCTCAACGATGTGCATAAACATCGACGCGGAGGTGACGCCCGCCATCGAGCCCACGCAGTCATGCTCGTGGCAAGGCGAGAACGTAATATCTCCGGAGGCGGCGATCCTTGCCGCATCGTCCAGATCCGTCGCCAGCCCTTCAAACACCAGCGCCCCGGTGACCGCACCCTTCATTGCCCCGCACATGTTCTCCCAGGTAACAGGCGGACCGGCGTGCAGAATGGTGGTGCGGGTCATGCCCGGCACCACGTTGATGGCCTGGTCATAGCCCACCAGCACCGGATGGGACTGAATAATCCGCTCAAGGGCAATTTTGTTCGCGGCGGCAATTTTCTCCGCCAGCGGTTTTTCCGCCAGCCGATCCAGCGCGTCCACCACCTGCATATTGCCCTGCCCCGGCGGCGTCCAGTCGAGCTGGGTCACGGGAACGTGCTGTTTTTTGAGGTCGTCGCTGAACATCGCAATCCCGACGTTAATCACGTTCAGCGGCTGGTTGAATAAGGTCGTCATTATGCTCTCTCCCCTTTGCAGACAAATTCGCGTGCCAGTAATCCGGTATTGGTGCTGCTGCTGGCCCAGATGACGCCTGCGTCAGTCAGCAGCTGGCACTGCTGCGCCAGCGACTGCGGATCCTGATCGGTGCCGAGCACGTAGCCGAGAATTTCCAGCGGACGGTTGTCGGCTTTTGCGATCGCCTGTGCCTCTTTGATCGCCTCGATCATCACCCCCACCGGATCGTCATGCGCGCCAAAGCCGAGCACGAAATCCATCACGATCACCCCCACCTGCGGATCGCGCGCCTCCTGTAGCAGGCGGCTGATGCGGTTGGTCGGGTCGATCATCGGGTGTGGTTTGCCGTTGGTGAAGTCATCGTCACCGAAATCAAGGAAGGTGTGGGCCTGGCTGACGCTGATATCTTTCAAACGCCTGGCCGGGTCCGGCTGGATGTTGCTGTAAACATCGTCAAACTTCTCCAGCGCGGCAAACATCGCTTCGTCGCACAGGGTGCCGCCGCAGAACAGGCCGCGAATGTACTTCTGCTGCGGCGTCAGGCGAGCGCGTACCTCTTCGATCAGCGGCCAGTTGAGCGGATGTAAATCCAGGTCGTCTTTTTTAATGCCGGTAAGCAGCACCGCTTTCAGGGCCGCCTCTTTGGTGCCACGAGCAAACTGTAAACCGTCTTCATCGGCTGGCGGTTCGTTGCGGCCCAGGAAGCACACAACCACAGGCTTGCGGCAGGCGCGTGCCCGGGCCAGTACTTTCTCAGCCACCGCGGGTGCAGGCGGTTTGGAGATGAGCGCTATCACCCGGGTCGCGTCGTCAGCCTCCAGCATGTCGATGGCATCGAGCATCATCAGGCCGCCGATCTTCTCGCTGAGATCGCGTCCGCCGGTGCCGATCAGCTGCGACACGCCGCCGCCGAACTCATGAATGCGCACGCTCAGCTCCTGGCTGCCGGTGCCGGAGGCGCCAACGATGCCAATCGGCCCGCGACGCACCGCGTTGGCGAAGCACAGCCCCGCACCGTTGATAATGGCGGTGCCGCAGTCTGGCCCCATCATCAGCAGACCCTTTTCATGCGCCAGCTGCTTCAGCGCCAGCTCGTCGTCGAGCGAGACGTTATCGGAGAACAGCATCACGTTAAGATCGTTTTCCAGCGCCTGGCGCGCTTCCCGGGCGGCGAAGGTGCCGTTGACGGAAATCACCGCAAGGTTGCTGTCCGGACGATGGGTTTTGGCGCTGGCAATCGTCGCGTAGCGTGCTTCATGGGAGCCCGTGCGCTCTTTATGCGTGAATAACGCTTCAATGGCGCCGAGGGTTTCCTCATTCGCCGCGTCGCCTTTAATCACGATCATCAGGTCGCCGTTTTTCGCGTCCGCTAATTCCGGCGTTAATAGCCCGAGGTTTTTTAATACGCCTTTGTTCATTTCCGTCGCCATCGCCACAAACGCCTGCTCGACGCCCGGCAATTTATTGGCTTTGGTGGAAACCGACATTAAGGAAACCGAATCGAAATACGTATTCTTTTTTATGACGATTTTGGTTGGCATTATTTTCACCTGTTTAAGATAAAAGGGGGCCGCCGTCGTGCTAAATGCACGTCGGTAACAATGCGTTTATTGATTAACGGCCAGCCAGGGGAAGGCTGACCGAATGCACTATGCGCCTGCCGCCAGCAGCAGGTCTGCGATCGCGTTGAAGCCTTTTTCCCGCGCCAGTTCGAGCGGGGTTTTGCCGTATTTATCGGTCATGTGCGGGTTCGCGCCGTAATCCAGCAGCAGCTTCACAATTTCCTGCTGCTTTGCGCCGCCGTCATTTAATACGATGGCCTCCAGCAGCGGCGTCCAGCCGACAAAATTGGTGTGGTTGACGTTGATGTCGGTTTTTTCCAGCAGCTCACGCACGATTTCAACGTGCCCTTTTTCACTGGCAGGGGTAATGCCCACGCCGCCAAAGCGCGTCAGACGGTCGAGATCCGGATTCGCCGGAAGGACAATGCGCAGCAGGGTTAAATCATTGGTCAGGCAGCCGATCAGGAAGGGGTTAAAACAGGTCTGGTCCTGTTTATCAATATCCGCCCCGGTGGCAATTAAAAACTCCACACAGGCGTAATGCTTTTTCAGGCTGGCAATAATAATGGCGGTTCTTTTCTGGCGGTTGGTCGCGTTAATATCCACGCCTTTCTCCAGGCAGGCTTTTAGCGCGTCGATATTGCCCTCTTCTGCCGCCAGCAGAAATTCTGTAACCAGTGCAGTTGCAGACATATTCAGACTCCCTATGTTTCACTTCTGATGACCTGAGAATAGCAACAGCCTGGTCATAAAAGAATCCGCTTAAAAATGATTCATCGACACGCAATTCATTGTTGAGTTAAATTCAACAGTCCGGGAGATATGTGCGTCTGTGCAACCTTTTTCTTATGTTTCACCGCTTTTACGCGCTTCAGGCTGCATTATCCTTATGGCTGAAAAAGCCTTACACAGCGCGGTTCTACGTAAAAATCCAGAACTGTGATCGACATCAACTATGATGTAACGCCGCTGTTAAAATATGTTCAAAACTGATGGTCACCAGGAGCCATAATATGAATTCCATCTTTACCGAAGAGAATTTGCTGGCCTTCACCACCGCGGCACGTTTTGGCAGTTTTAGCAAAGCGGCTGCCGAGCTGGGCGTAACCACCTCCGCCATCAGTTACACCATCAAACGCATGGAGACCGGGCTGGACGTGGTGCTGTTTGTACGCAACACGCGCAGCATTGAGCTGACAGAATCCGGTTTTTACTTTTATCGTAAAGCGACCGACCTGCTGAATGACTTTCATGCCATCAAGCGCGGGATTGATACCATTTCTCAGGGCATTGAGACGCGGGTACGCATCTGCATAAATCAGCTTTTGTATACGCCACGCCATACCGCGCGTCTGCTCCAGGTGCTGAAAAAACAGTTTCCCACCTGCCAGATCACGGTGACGACCGAGGTGTATAACGGCGTCTGGGATTCCATCATTAATAATCAGGCCAACATCGCCATTGGCGCGCCGGATACGCTGCTGGACGGCGGCGGCATTGATTACACCGAGATAGGCGCGATCCGCTGGGTATTTGCCATCGCGCCCACCCATCCGCTGGCGTTCGCCCCGGAGCCCATTTCCGAAAGTCAGCTGCGTCTGTATCCCAATATCATGGTCGAGGACACCGCGCATACCATCAACAAGAAGGTGGGCTGGCTGCTTCACGGCCAGGAGGCGATTCTGGTGCCGGACTTCAACACGAAATGCCAGTGTCAGATCCTGGGGGAAGGTATTGGCTTTTTACCGGAATATATGACGCGTGAGGCGGTGGAGGAAGGGCTGCTGGTAACGCGGCGGATCAATAATCCACGTCAGGATTCGCGCATGCTGCTCGCCACGCAGCATGCGGCGACCGGTCAGGTCACGCGCTGGATCAAACAGCAGTTTGGCCCGGAAGGCGTGCTGACCCGGATCTACAGTGACTTACTGTGGCGTACCTAGCTCTTCGTCTGAACCCAAAACGCGTGGATAAGACCGGGGAAGTAGCCCAGGATGGTCAGAAGGATATTCAGAATAAACGCCCAGCCCAGCCCCTTGCCAAGCAGCACGCCCAGCGGCGGGAGAATAATCGTAAAAACAACGCGCCAAAAACCCATAAAAAACTCCGTGCAAGCTAACCAATTGAAAATTATAAAAGACACTTCTCTAAGCGTAGCCAGTTTACGGTTAACTGCCATGCGTCTCTCGCGCTTTTACCTGCCTTTACCCTCTTTACACTGGCTTAAACCCCCGCCTTAAATGCTCTACTGTTCTGAAATTGACCGTAAGGAAACGCAATGTCTCTTCCTCTTATTTCGCCGCAGCAGGCAAACGCGCTGATTGCTGAAAGTGATGCCGTGGAACCGACGTACCTGATAAGGAGTATCTGAAAGATTAGGCTGTACCCCGCCCCCGGACGTGGGCTATGGTGAAGATCATGACAATGATGAGGAGGTGCTATGTTTTCTGTCGGTGATTATGTCCAACCGCGTCAGGGCGGTCCGAAACTGAAAGTGCTCGAAGTGAATGGTGAAAACATTGTGGCTGTGCAGGCCAGCAATGAGCAGGGCGAGAAATATCACCTGAAATCGGCGGACGTGGTTCTGTACTCCGAAGACGGTGACTTTGGCGTCTGCTAAGTCAATAATCGGGCGGAATACACCGCCCGAATAATCATCAGATCAGGAAATCGTCCAGCGATTTACCGTTTGCCAGTGCGGTTGCAATTGGCTTTGGCGTACGCCCCTGGCCAGTCCAGGTTTTTTCTTCACCGTTCGCGTCAATAAAACGATATTTCGCCGCACGCGCTTTACGTTTTTTCGTCGGCTGACCCGCCTGCGCCAGATCACTGCCTAACAGATCGCTCGGAGAAATACCGTCAGCTTTCATCAGTTCCAGCAGAGCATTAATTTTATCCTGCTGTTCAGCGCGTTGACGCTCTAATTCAGCCTGCTCGCTGCGTTTTTCTTCAGTGACAATCCGGAATTTTTCCAGCACTTCTTCCAGAACATCCATGGATAATTCACGTGCCAGCGCCCGGAGGGTACGAATATTATTAAGATTCTGTAACGTTAAAGCCATAATAATGAAAAACCTTTCTTCGTGTGTATAACATAAATCAGGCAACAGAATAATTGATTTTGGTTCTGATATCTACCCACCCTGACGTTTTGACATTATTGTAAATGTTTTAGAATATCCCGTTAATATAACCCCGAAATATATGTCTGTTTTAATGTGTAATATACCGCCCTTCCCCTGACCACAAGCTCCTGTTTAAAACAGTTCAAAAAACCGCCTCCACTCTCCCACACAACAGAGGTTTCACACGCACACAGACAAACTAATCCATTGATATATTTCACTAAAATAGGCGCGAGGAGAGAAAATAACGAAGCGCGCAAAAAACGCACAACTTTAGAGAATTTTATGGCTAAAGCGCCAGTAAATAAAAATTAATCACTACTTGTTAGTTAAAAGCCAGAGATATACGCTATACACTCATAACAAACCAACCTAAAGCACTAAAGGCCGCAGGTAAAACGCCACTTTTTTGTCCTGTTCGAGGAGTTCAGACATGTTCTCACCGCAGTCTCGCCTGCGCCATGCGGTAGCGGATACGTTCGCGATGGTCGTTTACTGTTCCGTCGTGAATATGCTGATTGAAATTTTCCTGTCGGGAATGTCCTTTGAGCAATCCCTCTCGTCGCGCCTGGTGGCCATTCCGGTGAATATCATGATTGCCTGGCCGTACGGCCTGTATCGCGATGCAGTGATGCGTTTAGCCCGGCGTATTAGCCCGGCGGGTTGGGTAAAAAACCTGGCGGACGTGCTGGCTTACGTAACGTTCCAGTCCCCGGTGTATGTGGTTATTTTGCTGACGGTGGGCGCAGACTGGCATCAAATCGCCGCTGCGGTAAGTTCAAATATCGTGGTATCCATGCTGATGGGTGCGGTGTACGGTTACTTTCTTGACTACTGCCGCCGCCTGTTTAAAGTCAGCCCTTATAGCCAGGCAAAAGCGTAAGGTAAGGCGACTGGCTCAGGCCAGTCGCAGAGTTATTGTACGTCGCCAAACAGCCCTTTCAGGAACCGCTCCAGCGCCATACGCGAGCTGAAACCGTGCGGAATACCATAATGTTCATGCGTCTCGCCGCCTAAATAGAGCGGAAATTGCTGATAATGATCGCAGGTTTTAATATCCGAGGCGGGCTCAGCAAATGACAGGCTTCTGTCTTTGAGTGTCGGGTGAATAATGAGAGCAGTACGCCCCATTCTTGCTTCACGGTTGACGTAAACATAATTCTCACCACGGCGATATCCGTACGCTTTTGATGTTACCTCATCCATGGTGAACCCTTCTTTTTCAAGAACGCGCGCCACCTCATCGGGTCGTAAATACATATCTTTTCCTCATTATCATTCCTGCCCGGCAACCTTACAGTATTCAGCATTAGCAGGGCTTTCAGAATATTCCATAAACTGCCCGATAAGCCGTGACTCGCTTCAGATATTACATTTCTGGACTAAACTAAACGGGAACACAAATTATGGAGGATCGTATGTTTAACAGACCGAACCGAAACGATATTAATGACGACACACAGGATATTCGTAACGATGTCAGCCAATTAGCGGACACGCTGGAAGCCGTATTGAAATCCTGGGGCTCTGACGCGAAGGATGAAGCAGATGCCGCGAAACGTAAGGCTCAGTCTCTGCTGCGTGAAACGCGGGCAAGGATGAATGGCCGCTCACGTACCACTCAGGCGGCCTGCGACATGGCCAGCTGCGCCACCACCTTCGTACGTGAAAAACCACTTTGTACGCTGGGAACGGTCGCGGCGGTCGGGATTTTTGTCGGCGCCCTGCTTAGCCTGCGTAAGTAAGCGCGCGTTCTCAGCCCCGGTCGCCTCAGGCGCCGGGGCTTTTCTTTGCCTGACAGCCTGAAAAACCCGCACAGCCCACCCTGCCCCGCCAGGCTCATCGTTGGGGCCTTATTAATCTGTATTTCCCATATCTTGTGTGGTTGAAACTTATCGCAACTACATCTAGTATTCCCTTTAGCAAGACACACACAACATGACGCGTTTACTCGCGCCGTTCTCTCATTCTAAATGGAAATACGAATCATGAGCATTATTATTTACACTCGTAACGATTGTGTTCAGTGCCACGCCACGAAACGGGCGATGGAGAGCCGCGGCGTGGCATTTGAGATGGTCAATATTGATCAGGTACCCGACGCGGCAGACACCCTGCGGGCGCAGGGTTTCCGTCAGCTTCCGGTTGTCGTTGCCGGCGACACCAGCTGGTCTGGCTTCCGTCCGGACATGATCAACCGCCTTGCCGCTCAGGGCGTCAGTGCATGAGCACGCTGGTCTACTTTTCCAGCAGCTCGGAAAACACGCTTCGGTTTATGGAGCGTCTCGGGCTGCCCGCGATACGCATTCCGCTGAACGAGCGGGAGCGTATTCAGGTAGACGAACCCTACATTCTGGTGGTGCCCAGCTATGGAGGTGGCGGCACCGCAGGGGCTGTGCCTCGTCAGGTGATCCGCTTTCTAAACGATCCCCATAACCGGCAGCTGATTCGCGGCGTGATCGCCGCAGGCAATCGCAACTTCGGCGAGGCCTTTGCCCGCGCCGGGGATGTCATCTCTCAAAAATGCGGCGTGCCGTATCTCTATCGTTTTGAACTGATGGGGACACAGCAGGACGTAGAGAACGTGCGTAAAGGAGTGAACGAATTTTGGCAACGACAACCGCAGAACGCGTGATTCAGGCGACGCCGGATTACCACGCATTAAACGCCATGCTAAACCTCTATGACCGCGAGGGGCGCATTCAGTTTGGCAAAGATCATGAGGCGGTGGACGCCTTTTTTGCCGCTCATGTACGCCCGAACAGCGTCGTCTTTGGCAGCCAGCAGGAACGTCTCGACTGGCTGGTAAAAGAGGGTTATTACGAAGAGCGTGTCCTGACACGCTACGACCGCGCCTTCGTGGTGGCATTGTTTGAACGGGCGCACGCCAGCGGTTTTCGCTTCCAGACGTTTCTCGGCGCGTGGAAGTATTACACCAGCTACACCCTGAAAACCTTTGACGGCAAACGCTATTTAGAAAGCTTTGAAGATCGGGTGGTGATGGTGGCGCTGACGCTGGCGCAGGGCGATGAAGCGCTAGCCGAAAGACTCACGGAGGAGATCCTCTCCGGTCGCTTCCAGCCCGCCACGCCAACGTTCCTTAACTGTGGGAAAGCCCAGCGCGGCGAACTGGTCTCCTGCTTCCTGCTGCGTATTGAAGACAATATGGAGTCGATTGGCCGTGCGGTGAATTCGGCGCTACAGCTTTCGAAACGCGGCGGCGGCGTGGCGTTTCTGCTTTCGAACCTGCGGGAAGCGGGCGCGCCGATTAAGCGCATCGAAAACCAGTCTTCCGGCGTCATCCCGGTGATGAAGATGCTGGAAGATGCCTTCTCATACGCCAACCAGCTTGGCGCACGTCAGGGCGCGGGTGCGGTTTATCTGCACGCGCACCACCCGGACATTCTGCGTTTTCTGGATACCAAACGTGAAAACGCCGACGAAAAGATCCGCATCAAAACCCTGTCGCTCGGCGTGGTGATCCCGGATATCACGTTTAAGCTGGCTAAAGAGAATGCCGACATGGCGCTCTTCTCACCGTATGACGTTGAGCGGATTTACGGCAAAGCCTTTGGCGACGTGGCGATAAGCGAGCTGTACGACGAGCTGGTGGCCGACGATCGCATTCGCAAAAAAACCATCAACGCCCGCGATTTCTTCCAGACGCTGGCTGAAATTCAGTTTGAGTCCGGCTATCCGTACATCATGTACGAGGACACGGTGAACCGCGCGAACCCGATTGCCGGGCGCATCAACATGAGCAATCTGTGCTCGGAGATTTTGCAGGTCAACAGCGCGTCCAGCTACGACGAGAACCTCGACTACGCGGACGTGGGCAAGGATATCTCCTGTAACCTCGGGTCGCTGAATATTGCCCATACCATGGATTCACCCGATTTTGGCCGCACGGTAGAGACCGCCATTCGCGGGCTGACGGCGGTATCGGACATGAGCCACATCCGCAGCGTACCGTCCATTGAGGCGGGCAACGCTGCGTCGCATGCCATCGGCCTTGGGCAGATGAACCTGCACGGCTATCTGGCGCGGGAGGGCATCGCCTACGGTAGCCCGGAAGGGCTGGATTTCACCAACCTTTATTTCTACACCATCACATGGCATGCGCTGCATACCTCGATGATGCTGGCGCGCGAACGCCACCAGCGGTTCGCAGGCTTTGAGCAGTCCCGCTACGCCAGCGGAGAGTATTTCAGCCAGTACCTGGAAGGCGACTGGCAGCCGAAAACCGAAAAAGTACGCGCGCTGTTTGCCCGCGCTGGCATCACCCTGCCGACGCGTGAGATGTGGCAACAGCTGCGTGAAGAGGTGATGCGCTACGGCATTTATAACCAGAACCTTCAGGCGGTGCCGCCAACCGGCTCCATTTCCTATATCAATCACGCCACGTCGAGCATCCACCCCATCGTGTCGAAGATTGAAATCCGTAAGGAAGGCAAAACCGGGCGTGTCTACTACCCTGCCCCGTTTATGACCAACGAGAATCTGGCGCTGTACCAGGACGCCTATGAGATTGGCCCGGAAAAGATCATTGATACCTACGCCGAGGCGACTAAACATGTGGATCAGGGGCTGTCACTGACGCTCTTCTTCCCGGACACCGCCACCACGCGGGATATCAACAAAGCGCAGATCTACGCCTGGAAGAAAGGCATCAAAACGCTGTACTACATTCGCCTGCGCCAGCTCGCGCTGGAAGGCACCGAAATTGAAGGCTGCGTGTCCTGCGCGCTGTAAGGAGAAAGGATGAAACTGTCACGCGTAAGTGCCGTTAACTGGAACAAAATTCAGGATGATAAAGACCTGGAGGTCTGGAACCGCCTGACCAGCAACTTCTGGCTGCCGGAAAAGGTCCCGCTCTCCAACGATATTCCGGCCTGGCAAACCCTGAGCCATGCCGAGCAGCAGCTGACAATCCGCGTCTTTACCGGCCTGACGCTGCTGGACACCATTCAGAATACCGTGGGTGCGCCCGCGCTGATGAGTGATGCGCTGACCCCGCACGAAGAGGCGGTAATGTCGAATATCAGCTTTATGGAGGCGGTCCATGCCCGCTCCTACAGCTCGATTTTCTCCACCCTGTGCCAGACCAGAGACGTGGACGCGGCCTACGCCTGGAGTGAAGAGAGCGCGTCATTGCAGCGCAAGGCAGATCTGGTGCTGGAATATTACCGGGCCGACGAGCCGCTGAAGAAGAAGATCGCCAGCGTGTTCCTGGAATCTTTCCTCTTCTATTCCGGCTTCTGGCTGCCTATGTACTGGTCGAGCCGGGGCAAGCTCACCAACACCGCCGATTTGATTCGCCTCATCATCCGGGATGAAGCGGTACACGGGTATTATATCGGCTATAAGTACCAGAAAGGGCTGGAGAAAGTCAGCGCGGAAAAACGCGAGGAACTCAAAGGTTTTGCCCTCGATTTACTGATGGATCTGTATGACAACGAGCTGAGCTATACCGAAGAGCTGTACGCCGGAACGGGCTGGGAAGAGGACGTAAAAGCTTTCCTCTGCTATAACGCCAACAAGGCGCTGATGAACCTGGGCTACGAAGCGTTATTCCCACCAGAAATGGCGGAGGTGAACCCGGCGATCCTCGCGGCGCTGTCGCCCAACGCCGATGAAAACCACGACTTCTTTTCCGGGTCCGGCTCGTCGTACGTGATGGGTAAAGCGGTGGAGACGCAAGACGAGGACTGGGATTTTTAATGAATGAATTAACGTTCATTAATTAACTCTACAGTTCATTATTTCCAGCCGAATATTCCACGACGTACTACACTGTAATTTCCCCGTCATATTCGCCTGAATCACACCGATTCAGGCGAAATTCTCCCATGCAACAGCAAAAAATTGAGAAAAATTCAAACCGCCCTCAGCCCTTTATTCATGGGAAATTCAGCCGTTTCGCTTGCGGCAAAATTCCGGCCTCAGGCCGGTCCAGGGTTGTCTCAGATTCTGAGTATGTTAGGGTAATGCCAGTTAACTATTTACCATGGTAATCATATCGACATAAACAAATAACAGGACACTCTCTATTGCATGGCAATTAAATTAGAAGTGAAAAATCTTTATAAAGTATTTGGCGAGCACCCGCAGCGCGCATTCAAATATATTGAGAAAGGCCTTACGAAAGAGCAAATTCTGGAAAAAACCGGGCTATCGCTTGGCGTTAAAGACGCCAGTCTGGCCATTGAAGAAGGCGAGATTTTTGTCATCATGGGATTATCCGGTTCGGGTAAATCCACTATGGTTCGCCTTCTCAATCGCCTGATTGAACCCACCCGCGGACAGGTGCTGATAGACGGCGTGGATATCGCCAGAATATCAGACGCAGATCTCCGCGAGGTGCGCAGAAAGAAAATTGCGATGGTGTTTCAGTCATTTGCACTGATGCCGCACATGACGGTACTCGATAATACCGCCTTTGGCATGGAGTTAGCCGGCACGCCCGCTCAGGAACGTCAGGAAAAAGCCCTTGATGCACTGCGTCAGGTCGGGCTGGAAAATTATGCTCATGCGTATCCGGATGAACTCTCCGGCGGTATGCGTCAGCGTGTGGGATTAGCGCGCGCATTAGCGATTAATCCGGACATCTTATTAATGGACGAAGCCTTCTCAGCGCTCGATCCCTTAATTCGCACCGAGATGCAGGATGAGCTGGTAAAATTACAGGCCAAACATCAGCGCACCATTGTTTTTATTTCTCACGATCTGGATGAAGCCATGCGTATTGGCGACCGTATCGCCATTATGCAAAATGGTGAAGTGGTGCAGGTCGGCACACCGGATGAAATTCTCAATAATCCGGCGAATGATTATGTGCGCACCTTCTTCCGCGGCGTGGATATTAGCCACGTATTCAGTGCGAAAGATATTGCCCGTCGAACACCAAACGGCATTATTCGTAAAACGCCAGGTTTTGGCCCGCGCTCCGCGCTGAAGCTGTTGCAGGACGAAGACCGTGAATACGGTTATCTGGTTGAACGCGGCAATAAATTTGTCGGCGTGGTCTCCATCGACTCTCTGAAAACCGCCCTGAGCGAAAACCTGGGAATCGATGCAGCGTTGATTGACGCTCCGCTTGCCGTGGACGCCGAAACGCCGCTCAGCGAGTTGCTCTCTCACGTGGGTCAGGCGCCGTGCGCCGTGCCGGTCGTCGGTGAAGAACAACAGTACGTTGGCATCATCTCAAAACGGATGCTGCTACAGGCTTTAGATCGCGAGGGGACAAACAATGGCTGATCAATCAAACCCATGGGGCACCACTGAAGCAGCGGACAGCGCGGCGCAATCTGCCGATGCGTGGGGGTCGACGCCTGCGCCTGCCGATGGCGGCGGCGCGGCAGACTGGCTCAACAGCGCACCAGCGCCTGCCCCAGAGCATTTCAATATTATGGATCCGTTCCACAAGACGCTGATCCCGCTGGATAGCTGGGTAACGGAGGGGATCGACTGGGTCGTTACCCACTTCCGTCCGGTGTTCCAGGGGATCCGCATCCCGGTGGATTACATCCTGAACGGCTTCCAGCAGCTGATGCTGGGCATGCCCGCGCCGGTGGCGATTATCCTGTTCTCGCTGATCGCATGGCAGTTCGGCAGCGCGGGTATGGGGATCGCCACGCTCATCTCCCTGATTGCCATCGGCGCGATTGGCGCGTGGTCTCAGGCGATGATCACCCTGGCGCTGGTGCTGACCGCCCTGCTGTTCTGCGTGGTGATCGGCCTGCCGATGGGGATCTGGCTGGCGCGCAGCCCCAGGGCCGCGAAGATTATCCGCCCGCTGCTGGATGCGATGCAGACCACGCCAGCGTTCGTTTACCTGGTGCCTATCGTGATGCTGTTCGGCATCGGTAACGTACCGGGGGTGGTCGTGACCATTATCTTCGCCCTGCCACCGATTATTCGCCTGACCATTCTGGGCATTAACCAGGTGCCTGCGGATCTGATAGAGGCATCGCGCTCGTTCGGCGCCAGCCCGCGTCAGATGCTGTTTAAGGTTCAGCTTCCGCTGGCGATGCCGACCATTATGGCAGGTGTTAACCAGACGCTGATGCTGGCGCTGTCGATGGTGGTGATCGCCTCGATGATTGCCGTTGGCGGGTTAGGTCAGATGGTACTGCGCGGCATTGGCCGTCTCGATATGGGGCTGGCGACCGTCGGCGGCGTCGGGATTGTGATCCTCGCCATCATTCTTGACCGCCTGACCCAGGCTGTCGGTCGTGATTCACGTAGTCGCGGCAACCGTCGCTGGTACACCACCGGCCCTGTCGGGTTACTCACCCGCCCATTTACAAAATAAGGAACAACGATGCGACATAACGTACTTTTTGCCACAGCGTTTGCGACCCTTGTCTCCACCAGCGCAGTTGCCGCTGACCTGCCGGGCAAAGGCATTACCGTGCAGCCGGTGCAGAGCACCATTTCGGAAGAGTCCTTCCAGACCCAGATTGTCAGCCGTGCGCTGGAGAAACTGGGCTATACGGTGAATACCGCCAGCGAAGTGGATTACAACGTGGGCTATACCTCCATTGCCTCCGGTGATGCCACCTTTACCGCCGTGAACTGGCAGCCGCTGCACGACGACATGTATGCCGCCGCAGGCGGTGACAAGAAATTCTACCGCGAAGGCACCTTTGTGACCGGCGCTGCGCAGGGATATCTGATCGACAAGAAAACCGCCGATAAATATCACATCACCAATATTGAACAGCTGAAAGATCCGAAGATCGCAAAACTGTTTGATACCAACGGTGACGGTAAAGCCGACATGATGGGCTGTTCGCCGGGCTGGGGCTGTGAAGCGGTGATTAACCACCAGAACAAAGCCTTCGATCTGGCGAAGACCGTCGACGTGAGCCACGGCAATTACTCTGCGATGATGGCCGACACCATCGCCCGCTTTAAAGAAGGCAAGCCGGTGATCTACTACACCTGGACGCCGTACTGGGTGAGCGACGTGCTGAAGCCGGGCAAAGACGTGGTGTGGTTGCAGGTGCCCTTCTCCTCCCTGCCAGGCGAGCAGAAAGATATCGACACCAAACTGCCAAACGGCATGAACTATGGCTTCCCGGTGAACACCATGCATATTGTGGCGAACAAAGCCTGGGCCGAGAAAAACCCGGCGGCGGCGAAGCTGTTCTCGGTGATGAAACTGCCGCTGGCAGACATTAACGCCCAGAACGCGATGATGCACGCGGGTAAATCATCCGAAGCTGATATCAAAGGCCACGTGGATGGCTGGATCAAAGCCCACCAGCAGCAGTTCGATGGCTGGGTGAAAGAGGCGCTTGAGGCGCAGAAGTAAAACATTTTCCCTCACCCTAACCTCTCCCAGGGGAAGAGGGAACGATGACCACCCTCTCCCCCTGGGAGAGGGTCGGGGTGAGGGGATCAAACCGCACCCAACCTTAACCGCACAATCCACCACGTAACAATTCCCCAACATTCACCATCATTGGTTATTATGTTTCCGGAAAAATAATCACTTAACTCACGATTCCTGAAACTAATGACAAAAACAACTCAAGGGCTTAGCCCCGCACTCATCCTTTTAATGTCCGTGGCAACGGGTCTGGCCGTCGCCAGCAACTATTACGCACAACCACTGCTCGACACCATCGCACGCGCCTTCGATCTTTCAGCCAGCTCCGCCGGGTTTATTGTCACCGCCGCACAGCTCGGCTATGCGGCCGGGCTGCTGTTCCTGGTGCCATTAGGCGATATGTTTGAGCGCCGGATGCTTATCGTCTCCATGACACTGCTGGCGGCGGGCGGGATGTTGATCACTGCCAGCAGCCAGTCGTTAACGATGATGATTATCGGCACCGCGCTGACGGGGCTGTTCTCGGTGGTGGCGCAAATTCTGGTTCCCCTCGCCGCGACGCTGGCTTCCCCGGAAAAACGCGGCAAAGTGGTCGGCACTATCATGAGCGGCCTGCTGCTGGGCATCCTGCTCGCGCGAACCGTTGCCGGGCTGCTGGCGAGCCTCGGCGGCTGGCGCACCGTTTACTGGGTGGCGAGCGTGCTGATGGTTATCATGGCGCTGGCCCTGTGGCGCGGCCTGCCAAAGGTGAAGCAGGAAAATCACCTGAACTATCCGCAGCTCCTCGCCTCCGTTTTCAGCCTCTTTACCCGGGATAAACTCCTGCGCACGCGCGCCATTCTGGGGTGTCTCACCTTCGCTAACTTCAGCATCTTATGGACGTCGATGGCGTTTCTGCTCGCCGCGCCGCCGTTTAACTACTCAGAAGGCGTGATTGGCCTGTTCGGGCTGGCAGGCGCGGCTGGCGCACTGGGCGCGCGCCCGGCGGGTGGGCTGGCCGACAAAGGCAAATCTCATATGACCACCTCCGCAGGGCTGGTTTTACTCCTGCTCTCCTGGGCGGCCATCTGGTACGGACACGTATCTGTGCTGGCGCTGATTGTCGGTATTCTGGTGCTCGACCTCACCGTGCAGGGTGTACATATCACCAACCAGACCGTGATTTACCGCGTGAAGCCGGATGCCCGTAACCGTCTGACGGCCGGGTACATGACCAGCTACTTTATCGGCGGCGCGGCGGGTTCGCTAATCTCAGCCTCCGCCTGGCAGCACGCGGGCTGGACGGGCGTATGCGCCATCGGCGCCATCGTCGCGGCGATAAATCTGCTGGTATGGTGGCGCGGCTATCACCGTCAGGAAGCAATTCACTAAGTTTTACATTGCTTTGGGCCCCCTGGGGTGTAAAGGGGGCCTGCATCTGTTAAGGTAACGGTAATCATTTATCCCAGAAATTTTACTGTGGGTGACATATTTACTACCGGCATGAATAGTTCAGACCCCTGTCCTCACATCCCCTCTTTCGCGGGTACACACCCCACGCTCTCTGTGCTCACCGGGTCACGGATTTACCCGGCGCTTTCTGATGGTGACATACGTTTGGCGGATATAACCGCACAAATAATTCATTTACATTATTTGTCACTGTCGTTACTATATCGGCTGTAATTAATGAGGTTATGCCCAAAATGGATAGTTCGTTTACGCCCATTGAACAAATGCTTAAGTTCCGCGCCAGTCGTCATGAGGACTTCCCGTATCAGGAAATCCTGCTGACCCGCCTGTGCATGCACATGCAGGGTAAGCTGCTGGAAAATCGTAACAAGATGCTGAAAGCGCAGGGGATTAACGAGACGTTGTTTATGGCGTTGATTACGCTGGAGTCTCAGGAAAATCACAGCATTCAGCCGTCGGAACTGAGCTGTGCGCTGGGGTCATCCCGTACCAATGCGACCCGTATCGCGGATGAACTGGAAAAGCGCGGCTGGATTGAACGCCGTGAAAGCGATAACGATCGCCGCTGCCTGCATCTGCAACTGACCGAGAAAGGTCACGAATTCTTGCGCGAAGTGCTGCCACCGCAGCACAACTGCCTGCACCAGCTCTGGTCTGCCCTCAGCACCGCCGAGCGCGACCAGCTTGAGCACATTACTCGCAAGCTGCTCACCCGTCTGGACCAGATGGATGAAGACGGCGTCATCCTTGAGGCGCTGCGCTAACGCGACGATCCGCTCAACATTCCAGATTGCTAAAAAGAAAAACTGACAGGCCAGCACGTGAAACTGCTGGCCTTTCTGACAACAGGTCGGCTCAGCCGATGTGAAAATAAAAAGATCGTGGAGAACAACAATGAGCGCAAATGCGGAGAACACCCTCCCGCAGCAACCGGCCAACAAAAAGGGCAAACGTAAGAGCGCCCTTATTCTGCTGACCTTGCTCTTTATTATTATTGCCGTGGCATATGGGATCTATTGGTTTTTAGTCTTGCGTCATGTTGAAGAGACAGACGATGCATACGTGGCAGGGAATCAGGTTCAAATCATGGCCCAGGTGTCAGGCAGCGTGACGAAAGTCTGGGCTGATAACACCGACTTTGTGAAAAAAGGCGATGTGCTGGTCACGCTCGACCCGACCGACGCCCAACAGGCGTTTGAAAAAGCACAGACGGCGCTGGCCTCCAGCGTTCGCCAGACCCGCCAGCTGATGATCAACAGCAAGCAGCTTCAGGCCAATATCGACGTGCAGAAAACGGCCCTGGCTCAGGCGCAGAGCGACCTCAATCGTCGTGTTCCTCTCGGCACCGCCAACCTGATTGGCCGTGAAGAGTTGCAGCACGCCCGCGACGCGGTGGCCAGCGCACAGGCGCAACTGGACGTGGCGATCCAACAGTACAACGCTAATCAGGCGATGGTGCTGGGTACCTCTCTGGAAAACCAGCCAGCGGTGAAACAGGCGGCGACCGAAGTGCGTAACGCATGGCTTGCCCTGCAACGTACCAAAATCGTCAGCCCGATGACCGGCTACGTTTCCCGTCGTTCCGTACAGCCAGGGGCGCAGATTAGCACCACCACGCCGCTGATGGCGGTCGTTCCGGCAAACAATCTGTGGGTCGATGCGAACTTCAAAGAGACCCAGCTGGCGCATATGCGTATCGGCCAGACCGCGACCGTGGTCAGCGATATTTACGGCGATGACGTCAAGTACACCGGAAAAGTGGTCGGTCTGGACATGGGGACCGGCAGCGCGTTCAGCCTGCTGCCTGCACAGAACGCCACCGGCAACTGGATCAAAGTGGTACAGCGCTTGCCTGTGCGTATCGAGCTGGATCCTAAGCAGCTGGCAGACCATCCGCTGCGAATTGGCCTTTCCACGCTGGTGACGGTCGATACCGCCAACCGCGACGGTCAGATCCTCGCAAGCCAGGTGCGCAGTACGCCAGCTTATGAAAGTAACGCCCGTGAAATTAGCCTCGATCCGGTCAATAAGCTGATCGATGACATCGTGAAGGCAAACGCCGGTTAAGCCGAAGGTGAGCGTTATGCAACAGCAAAAGCCGCAAAAACCGCTGGAGGGGGCGCAGCTGGTCATTATGACCATTGCGCTGTCGCTGGCGACATTCATGCAGGTGCTGGACTCCACCATCGCAAACGTGGCGATCCCTACGATCGCCGGGAACCTTGGCTCATCGCTGAGCCAGGGGACCTGGGTCATTACCTCGTTCGGGGTGGCGAACGCCATCTCCATTCCCATCACCGGCTGGCTGGCGAAGCGCGTCGGTGAAGTGAAGCTGTTCCTCTGGTCGACGATCCTGTTCGTGCTGGCCTCCTGGGCCTGCGGCATGTCCAGCAGCCTGACGATGCTGATTTTCTTCCGCGTCATCCAGGGGATTGTCGCCGGGCCGTTGATTCCGCTGTCGCAGAGTTTGCTGCTGAACAACTATCCGCCCGCCAAGCGCTCCATCGCGCTCGCGCTGTGGTCGATGACGGTGATCGTCGCCCCAATTTGCGGGCCAATCCTCGGCGGCTATATCAGCGATAACTATCACTGGGGCTGGATCTTCTTCATCAACGTGCCCATCGGTGCGCTGGTGGTGCTGATGACGCTACAGTCTCTGCGTGGTCGCGAAACGCGGACCGAACAGCGGCGGATCGACGGCATCGGGCTGGCACTGCTGGTTGTCGGCATCGGCAGCCTGCAAATCATGCTCGACCGCGGCAAAGAGCTGGACTGGTTTGCCTCTACGGAAATCATTGTGCTGACGGTGGTCGCCGTGGTGGCCATCAGCTTCCTGATTGTCTGGGAGCTGACGGACGATAATCCGATAGTCGACCTCTCGCTGTTTAAATCGCGAAACTTCACCATCGGCTGCCTCTGTATCAGTCTCGCCTATATGCTCTACTTCGGCGCGATTGTTCTGCTGCCGCAGCTGTTGCAGGAGGTGTACGGCTATACCGCAACCTGGGCGGGGCTGGCCTCCGCGCCGGTGGGGTTAATTCCGGTTCTGCTGTCGCCGATTATTGGCCGTTTCGCCCATAAGCTCGACATGCGCAGGCTGGTGACGTTCAGCTTCATCATGTACGCCGTGTGCTTCTACTGGCGCGCGTATACGTTTGAACCGGGAATGGACTTTGGCGCCTCCGCGTGGCCGCAGTTTATTCAGGGCTTCGCCGTAGCGTGCTTCTTTATGCCGCTGACCACCATTACGCTTTCCGGCTTACCGCCTGAGCGGATGGCGGCGGCATCGAGCCTGTCGAACTTCACCCGTACGCTGGCGGGCTCCATCGGGACTTCGATCACCACCACGCTGTGGACCAACCGGGAATCGATGCACCATGCTCAACTCACCGAAGCGGTGAACCCGTTCAACCCTAACGCTCAGCAGATGTATAGCCAGCTTGAGGGGATGGGGATGACGGAGCAGCAGGCGTCCGGCTGGCTTGCCCAGCAGATCACCAACCAGGGGCTGATTATCTCGGCAAACGAGATTTTCTGGATATCGGCGGGGATCTTCATCGTCCTGCTGGGGCTGGTGTGGTTTGCCAAACCACCGTTTGGGGCCGGTAGCGGGGGCGGTGGGGCGCACTAGCCCTGTGCACGGGTTGCCGGGTGGCGGCTACGCCTTACCCGGCCTACGATCGTAGGCCCGGTAAGCGCAGCGCCACCGGGCAACAATCGCCCCCCTTGTCCAAAACGCGACAGCGATTGTCAGTTCCGATAAAGCAGCGCGCCTGAAATCGATTCACGATAGTGAAAAGACAACAGGAGCGCACCATGCTGAACACACCCGCCGACAAATACCAGCCTTACCCCACCCTTTCGTTGCCCGACCGCCGCTGGCCGGAGCAGATTATCACCCGCGCCCCGCGCTGGCTCTCGACCGACTTACGCGACGGTAACCAGGCGCTGGCCGAGCCGATGGACAGCGCGCGCAAGCTGCAATTCTGGGATCTGCTGCTGAGCTGCGGGTTTAAAGAAATCGAAGTCGCCTTCCCGTCCGCCTCGCAGACGGACTTCAATTTTGTGCGTCAGCTGATTGAGGAGAACCGCATCCCGGATGACGTCACCATTCAGGTGTTAACGCAGGCGCGGGACGATCTTATCCGTCGCACTTTCGACTCCCTGCGCGGCGCGAAGCAGGCCACCGTTCACCTGTATAACGCCACCGCCCCGCTGTTCCGCCGTCTGGTATTCGGCATGGAGAAAGCGCAAATCGTCGAGCTGGCGACGCGCGCGACGCGCCTGATTCGTCAGCTGTGTGAAGAGAACCCTGACACCCGCTGGCAGTACGAGTACTCCCCGGAAACCTTCTGCTTTACCGAACCGGAGTTTGCGCTGGAGATTTGTGAAGCCGTGGCGGAGATCTGGCAGCCGTGCGCGGCGCGTCCGATGATCCTCAACCTTCCCGCTACCGTCGAAGTGAGTACGCCAAACGTCTATGCCGACCAGATCGAGTATTTCTGCCGTCACTTCAGCCGCCGCAGTGACGTCTGTATCAGCGTGCACCCGCATAACGATCGCGGTACCGGCGTCGCCAGCGCAGAGCTGGCCGTCATGGCCGGGGCTGACCGCGTGGAGGGCTGCCTGTTTGGTAACGGTGAGCGCACGGGCAACGTCTGCCTGGTGACGCTGGCGATGAACCTCTACAGCCAGGGCATTAGCCCGAATCTGGATTTCAGTGATATGAATCGGGTGGTTGAAACGGTAGAAACCTGCAACCAGCTGCCCGTCCATCCGCGCCATCCGTGGGCGGGTCGTCTGGCTTACACCGCCTTCTCCGGCTCGCACCAGGATGCCATCAAGAAAGGTTTCGATGCCCGTAAGCCTGGCGAACGCTGGGAGATGCCCTATCTGCCCGTCGACCCGCAGGATATTGGCTGTACCTATGAAGCGGTGATCCGCGTGAACAGCCAGTCAGGAAAAAGCGGAAGCGCCTGGCTTATTGAGCAAAACCACGGCCTGAAATTGCCTCGCGCCCTGCAACAGGATTTTAGCCAGCACGTGCAGCAGGAAACGGATAACCATGGAAAAGAGATGACGCAGAATGCGCTCTGGCAGCTGTTCCGCGCCCGCTACGGCCTGGTGGCGAGCCCGCCATTAGCGCTGCAATCGTACCGCAGCGACAGCCAGCAGGACGGCCAGCTGCGGCTGACGGCAAGCGTCGCCACGCAAGGGGGCACCCGCCAGCTGGAAGGCCAGGGAAACGGTTTGCTCTCCGCCGCCGCTCACGGCTTAAGCCGCTGGATCAACGCACCGTTTGTGATCAAGGATTATCACGAACATACGTTAGGCGAACGCAGCGACAGCCGCTCGGTGGCCTATATCCGCTGCCTGTTCCAGGATGGGACCAGCCGCTGGGGCGTGGGCATCGACAGCGACGTGGCACGCGCGTCGATTCAGGCGCTTTTTAACGCAGTCAGTCGTTCCTGAAGTAATCGCTGGGTGAGAGACCCATTACCCGGCGAAACATTGCCGTAAAGGCGCTGTGGCTGCCATACCCCAGATCCAGCGCCACGCGTAATACCGGCTGGCCCTGCGCCAGCCGCACTAAGGCTTCCAGCAGTCGCGCCCTTCTCACCCACTCGCCGTAGCTCAGGCCTGTCTGCTGCTGAAAATGGCGGTTCAGCGTGCGTTCGCTCATCCCCACAATACCTGCGGCCTGGGCGCTGCTCCAGCTTTCTCCCGGGGCCATTCGAATCTGCTGGCAGAGGTGGCGCAGCGCTTCGCTTTCCGGCTCGGGCAGGTGAAACGGCAGTACCGGCATGAGGCGAATTTCATCGAGGATCAGCTCATAAACACGTTCATCGCGGCTTCCGGGTGCGTAAGATTCAGGAAGCGTAAGGGAGGTCAGGATCAGCTCGCGCAGCAGGGGCGAGATCTGCACGATCTGGCAGGTCGCCGGAAGATCGGCGCGCGCCAGCGGGTCGATAAACAGCGTGCGGGCAGCAACGTTGCCGGTGATGCGCAAGGCGTGCTGCGTACCCGCAGGTAGCCAGACGCCGCGACCGGGCGGCACCACCCAGCAGCCGGATTCGGTATCGACCCGCACGACGCCGGTGAGGCTGTGCAGGAGCTGCGCGCAGTCGTGCTGATGCCACGGCTCGCTGTCGCCATGAGCATAATCATGCGAAAACGGCACAAGCGGGCGATGGGTAAAGGAGAAGGTGGTGGTTGTCGTCATCAGGATTGTAGGCCCGGTCAGCGAAGCGCCACCGGGCATCCACAGGCACGATACTAAATGTGCAGTTCCTGAAGTTTTTCTTTTGGCAGGGCCAGCTCGTCATTGCTGTTTACACGAACATCACGTTCGATGATATGACGGGCAATCTCCTGAGCTTCTTCCAGAGAGTGCATCTGGTAAGTGCCGCACTGGTAAACGTTCAGCTCAGGGATCTGGTTCTGCTCTTTCACCTTCAGCACGTCTTCCATCGCCGCTTTCCACGCATCCGCGACGCGTTTCTCATCAGGCTGACCAATCAGGCTCATGTAGAAACCGGTGCGGCAGCCCATCGGAGAGATATCGATGATCTCCACGCCGTTGCCGTTCAGGTGGTCGCGCATGAATCCGGCGAACAGGTGTTCCAGCGTGTGAATGCCTTTCTCTGGCATCACTTCTTTATTGGGCACGCAGAAGCGCAGGTCGAAAACGGTGATCGTGTCGCCGTGCGGCGTGTTCATGGTCTTCGCCACGCGGACTGCTGGTGCTTCCATACGGGTATGGTCGACAGTAAAGCTATCTAATAACGGCATACGTCACCTCCGATAGTGATTTTTTTAAAATAAACTGAACTCTTCTACAGAATGCGCGTCTGAGTATATGAAAGACGCGCATTTGTTATCATCATCCCTGAATTCAGAGATGTATATTTTGGCCACAGCGATGTGGCCTTTTTCTTTTGGTTCAGGCCTGCTTCGCCAGAAACGCCTCAAACGACTCCGTATCCGCCGCTTCGACCTCTTTCTGACGCACAACGGACGCATCACGCTCTGCCACAAAATCCGCTTCGCTCAGGATCTCTAACGGCTCCTGCATCAGCATCTCACGGTACTCCGCTGAGAGTGAACGCCCTGTGCCACCAATTCCCTGTTCAATCATAGAACGCAGAATTCGTGCTGAGAATGTCAGTTCCGGGTTATCAAAGCTTTCAACCAGTTCGTCGCAGACCTTCTGGTAAGCTTCGCCGCCGTACACGCTGTCCAGCGTCTGGGCTACGCGCTTCAGGTCATGGAACAGATCCTTCCCTACCTTAGACAGTGGGAACTGAGCCGTTTCACAGCCAATACCTAACGTCAGACCCGGCTTGCGCCCTTCCAGAATCACGCGATTCCAGTTGGCACGGGTACACAGCAGTTCGTCGGAACTCATTTCCGGCGCATCCGCCAGTACGCACCAGACCATAAACAGGTCAAGGAAGCGAACCTGCTGTTCGTCAACGCCAATCGGTGAGAACGGGTTGATATCCAGCGAGCGCACTTCAATGTATTCGATCCCGCCGCGCTGTAGCGCATCCGACGGCGTTTCACCGCTGCGCGTCACGCGCTTCGGACGAATCGGCGCATACAGTTCATTTTCAATCTGCAACACGTTGGTGTTAATTTGCAGGCGCTTACCGTCTTTTTCGAGGCCGATTTTTTCGTACTCTTCCGACGGGGTTTTTATCGCCCGCTTCAAGCCTGCCACATATTCGTGCAGATCGTTAAACGTAATTCCGAGATTACTTTGCGATTTATTGGTATAGCCAAGGTCGCTCAGGCGCAGGGAGGTCGCATACGGCAGGTAATACATGCCACATTCGGTCTTCTCGAACGGCAGCGTGGTCGGTTTCCCTTGCAGGAACGATGAACAGATGGCCGGGGACGCGCCGAACAGATACGGAATAACCCAGCCAAAACGGTAGTAGTTGCGGATCAGGCGGAAGTAGCCCGCGGAGATCGCTTCTTTATCCGTTTCACCGCACTTCGCCTGCCAGAACGCCATCGGCAGAGAGAAATTGTAGTGCACGCCAGAGATCGTCTGCATCAGTGCGCCGTAGCGATTTTTCAGTCCTTCGCGATACAGCGTTTTCAGCCGACCAATATTCGAGGTGCCGTACTGCGCCAGCTCGATATCCTGCCCCTGCTCGATATAGCACGGCATGCTGAGCGGCCACATACGCTCGTCGCCGAGGTTGCGGGCGGTGAAGCGATGCACGTCGCGCATGATCGTCAGCATATGATCAATATCACCGTCTACTGGCGTGATGAACTCCAGCAGCGCTTCGGCGAAATCGGTTGTGATCCATTTATGTGTCAGCGCCGAGCCTAACGCCTTCGGGTGTCCCGTAGTCGCTAAGCTACCATCCGCATTTACGCGCAGCGTTTCGCGCTCAAGCCCACGCTGAATACCCTTCAGTGCCTGAGGGTGATTTTCCAGCCAGGCCAGCGCCTGTGATACGTCCGGGATCAATTTGACCTCCCGCCTGTCAAAAAATTGTCACTCAGCATAATTGTAATGGTTGACGATTGAAGGTCGCGAATTCATTCCACCAATTAGTGCCACCACGTCATACCCTGTAGTGTTACCCATGCCAGTAAAACATAGCGTAACGCCTTGCCAAGGCACAAAAAAAAGAGCACCGGTCCCCAGGAAATGCGCATCCATCCCGCCAGCAGACACAGTAAATCGCCTATTACAGGCATCCAGCTTAATAACAGCGTGGCAGCGCCATAGCGTTTTAGCCAGCCGACTGCCTTTTCCTGCCAGCGAGATTTTTCGCGTAGCGGAAAGAAACGTCCAAGAATAACGTTAGTCAGCCCTCCAAGGCTATTACCCATTGTTGCTATTAAGACCAGCAACCAGGGCTGACTTACGCCGGACAACAGCATCGCCACCAGCACCACTTCCGAATTCCCCGGTAAGAGGGTGGAGCTTAAAAAACTGCTGGCGAATAATGAAGCGAGTGACAGCGCGTCACTCACAGTAAGCGAACGTCCACCGCCGCCATTCCGGCATCACGCGCGGCCTGAATGCCAAAATCAGCATCTTCAAACACCACGCATTTTGCAGGTGGAACACCCATTAATTCTGCACAGAGCAGGAAGGTATCCGGTGCGGGTTTGTGATGTTTAACATGATCGGCGGCAACGACGGCAGAAAAATAGTGGCGCAGGCCAAGGTGGTTGAGTAGCGCTTCAGCAATCGCGCTCTCGCTGCCCGTACCGACAGACATAGGACGACGCCCGTGCCACTCCTTGACGACGTCAATGAGTGGTAAAGGCTGCACGGTGTCTAACAGTATGGCTTTTACCGCGTCGGTTTTTTCACGCGCGAGCTGATGCGGGTCGAGATCGGCCTGATTCAGCTCAATCACGGCCTGTGCGATACGCCAGGTGGGCGATCCATTGAGGGCAATCATCGCCTGTAAATCGAAACGCATACCGTAACGGCCCAGGACTTCGGTCCAGGCCTGACGATGCGTGGGTTCGGTATCCAGGAGGGTGCCGTCCATGTCGAAGATCAAACCGTCATACTGTGCGTACATCGTGCTCTCGCTAAACGATTAACAAAGCATTACTTTATCGTAAAAGGGGATTTTTGTCGCTGATTGCGAAGTGATAACAATGAGAGTGATTAAGAACTAAACATCGAAGGGGATCACAAGAAGAGATGGTGCATCCGGGAGGATTCGAACCTCCGACCGCTCGGTTCGTAGCCGAGTACTCTATCCAGCTGAGCTACGGATGCATCGGGGAAATGCTTTTATAAACAGTAAATGGTGCATCCGGGAGGATTCGAACCTCCGACCGCTCGGTTCGTAGCCGAGTACTCTATCCAGCTGAGCTACGGATGCATCAGGGAACTGCTTTCAGAAATAGTAAATGGTGCATCCGGGAGGATTCGAACCTCCGACCGCTCGGTTCGTAGCCGAGTACTCTATCCAGCTGAGCTACGGATGCATCGGGATTTACTACTGTACTGCTCGATATTCATATCACTTCGAAAGCAATATGAAGTAATAGATGGTGCATCCGGGAGGATTCGAACCTCCGACCGCTCGGTTCGTAGCCGAGTACTCTATCCAGCTGAGCTACGGATGCAAAATGGCGGTGAGGCGGGGATTCGAACCCCGGATGCAGCTTTTGACCGCATACTCCCTTAGCAGGGGAGCGCCTTCAGCCTCTCGGCCACCTCACCACACAACGCCTCTTTCGAGTGCTTCGAGCAACTCGTTAAGAGCTTCTCGTCGCTGCGTGGCGCATATATTACTTTCTGGGACTTATAAGTCAAACAATTTTCCACATGCTTTTTTCGTTTGCACAATTCGCACCCAATTCGCATGTAAAAGCCGCAAAGAGAGTGTTTTATAAGCGGATTTTGCAGGCATCTTCACAGAATTGTGTTGAGAGAAGCGCGTCTTTTGGATGAGATAAAATTATGAGAGTGGTCAAAAACGAAGCGTTTGAAATAGAACGGTAACTTTATGCAGGAAAAATAGCAGGAGGGTTGCGTCTCGCCCGACAGCGAGACGCGACAATATCAGTAACTGGACTGCTGGGATTTTTCAGCCTGGATACGCTGGTAGATCTCTTCACGGTGGACAGATACTTCTTTAGGAGCGTTAACACCAATACGTACCTGGTTACCCTTTACCCCTAAAACTGTCACGGTGACCTCATCCCCAATCATGAGGGTCTCACCAACTCGACGAGTCAGAATCAGCATTCTTTGCTCCTTGAAAGATTAAAAGAGTCGGGTCTCTTGTATCCCGGCATTATCCATCATATAACGCCAAAAAGTAAGCGATGACAAACACGTAAAGTGTAAGCAGTCACGGCATCACATTCTGTTAAACGTAAGTTTAGCCGATATACACAAACTCAACCTGACTTTATCGTTATCGATAGCGCAGTGAGCAAGACGCCATAACGTTACCGCTATGGCGTCTGCTTGTGCTTTGTAGTTATTACAGTTTCGCGCTTACCCAGCTTTCAACGCTGGCTAATGCCGCGGGAAGTGCCGCCGCATCCGTACCACCGGCTTGCGCCATGTCCGGACGACCGCCACCTTTGCCACCCACCTGCTGGGCGACCATGCCAATCAGTTCCCCTGCTTTAACACGATCCGTCACATCCTTAGAGACGCCCGCAATCAGAGAAACCTTACCCTCTGCGACCGTTGCCAGCACGATAACCGTCGAACCAAGCTGGTTCTTCAGATCGTCGACCATGGTACGCAGCATCTTAGGCTCAACGCCCGCCAGATCGCTGACCAGCAGTTTGACGCCCTTAATGTCTACCGCTTTGCTGGAGAGGTTTGCGCTCTCCTGCGCCGCAGCCTGTTCTTTCAGCTGCTGGAGTTCTTTTTCCAGCTGACGGGTACGATCCAGCGCGACACGCACTTTTTCGCCCAGGTTCTGACTATCGCCTTTCAGCAACTGCGCGATCTCGTGCAGCTGGTCGCTCTGCGCATGCAGGCTGGCAATTGCGCCTTCCCCGGTCACCGCCTCAATACGGCGCACGCCTGCCGCCGTCCCCGACTCGGAAACGATGCGGAACAAGCCGATGTCACCGGTGCGGGATGCGTGAGTACCGCCACACAGTTCGGTAGAAAAGTCGCCCATGCTCAGCACGCGAACGCGGTCGTCATATTTCTCGCCAAACAGCGCCATCGCACCTTTCTTCTTCGCTGCCTCAAGATCCATGATGTGGGTTTCGATTGGCAGGTTACGGCGGATCTGGGCATTCACCAGGTCTTCCACCGCACGAATTTCAGACGGCTTCATCGCTTCAAAATGCGAGAAGTCGAAACGCAGCACTTTGTCATTAACCAGAGAACCTTTCTGTGCAACGTGCGTACCCAGCACTTCGCGCAGGGCTGCGTGCATCAGGTGGGTTGCCGAGTGGTTCAGACGAATGCGCGCGCGGCGAGCCTCGTCAACGTTGGCCTGAACGCCCTCGCCCACTTTCAGAGAGCCGGAAACCAGTTTGCCCTGGTGACCAATCGCCTGACCGTATTTCTGGGTATCGCTTACGCTGAAGCTGAAGCCATTGCCTTTCAGTTCGCCTTTATCGCCAACCTGACCGCCCGATTCCGCATAGAACGGCGTTTTATCCAGGATAACAACCGCTTCCTGGCCCGCGCTAATGCTGTCTACGGCTTTACCGTCAACAAACAGCGCGGTTACGTTGCTGGTCAGGGCCAGCTCTTCGTAGCCTTTAAATTCAGACGCGCTATCAACGCGGATCATCGCGTTGTAGTCCGCGCCAAAACCGCTGGATTCACGCGCACGACGACGCTGTTCTTCCATTGCGGCTTCAAAGCCTGCTTCGTCAACTTTGATGTCGCGCTCGCGGCAAACGTCCGCGGTCAGGTCAACCGGGAAGCCGTAGGTGTCGTACAGGCGGAAAGCGGTTTCGCCATCCAGCGTGTCGCCCTTGAGTTTCGCCAGCTCGTCGTCCAGCAGCGCCAGACCGCGCTCCAGCGTACGGGCAAACTGCTCTTCTTCGGTTTTCAGAACCTGTTCAACCTGCGCCTGCTGGCGTTTCAGCTCATCGCCGGCAGAGCCCATCACGCCAATCAGTGGCCCAACGAGTTTATAGAAGAAGGTGTCCTTCGCGCCCAGCATGTTGCCATGGCGGATCGCACGACGAATGATACGACGCAGCACATAGCCACGGTTTTCATTCGACGGGATAACGCCGTCAGCAATCAGGAACGCACAGGAACGAATATGGTCTGCGATAACGCGCAGTGATTTGTTGCTCAGATCGGTTGCGCCCGTTACCTCAGCAACGGCTTTGATCAGGGTGCTGAACAGGTCAATCTCATAGTTGGAGTTAACGTGTTGCAGAACGGCCGCGATACGCTCAAGGCCCATACCGGTATCTACGGACGGTTTTGGCAGCGGCTCCATGGTGCCGTCGGCCTGACGGTTGAACTGCATGAAGACGATGTTCCAGATCTCAATGTAGCGATCGCCATCTTCTTCCGCGCTTCCCGGAGGGCCACCCCAGATGTGGTCGCCATGATCGTAGAAGATCTCGGTGCACGGACCGCAAGGGCCGGTGTCGCCCATCTGCCAGAAGTTATCAGACGCGTAAGGCGCGCCTTTGTTGTCACCGATACGGATGATACGTTCGCGCGGGATACCCACTTCTTTTTCCCAGATGTCGAACGCTTCGTCATCGGTCTCATACACGGTCACCCACAGACGCTCTTTCGGCAGATTGAACCAGTTTTCACCGGTCAGCAGTTCCCACGCGTATTGAATGGCATCGTGTTTGAAATAGTCGCCGAAGCTGAAGTTACCCAGCATTTCGAAGAAGGTGTGGTGGCGCGCGGTGTAACCGACGTTTTCCAGATCGTTGTGTTTACCGCCCGCACGCACGCAACGCTGTGAGGTTGTGGCGCGGGAATAATTACGCTTGTCGAGACCAAGGAACACATCCTTGAACTGGTTCATCCCGGCGTTGGTAAACAGCAGAGTCGGGTCATTGTTCGGTACCAGGGAGCTGCTGGCAACAACCTGGTGTCCCTTACTATGGAAAAAATCGAGAAACGCCTGACGGATCTCAGCGGTGCTCTTGCTCATAATTATCCTGAAATCAAGCTAACGAAATGTCGCAGCAGATCTGTATCTGTAAACAGTTGGACGGACCAGCTACTGGAAAAAGTGGGAATAAGATAAGTTTTCTTTAGTGGGAAGTAAAATCCCGCATGCGTTCAATCGGTAAAATTACGCCAGATATCCTGAATATCTTCCATCAGGAAGCCGCGGTAGAGCAAAAAGCGCTGGATTTTAACTTTTTCTGAAAATTCACGCGGCAGCGGCTCACCGTACTTTCGTACCGCCTGCTCACGCGCCAGTTCGCACCAGTCAATTTCACTTTCGCGCATGGCTTTTTCAATCGATTCACGGGCTACCCCTTTCTGGTTCAGCTCCTGGCGGATACGCGCTGGCCCATAGCCTTTACGACCACGGCTGGCTAGAAAGCGAGCGGCAAAACGGCCGTCATCCAGATAGTGATGCTCGTAGCACCAGGCAACCACGCGGTCATAATCTTCCGCGGTGGCATCAATGTCTTCCGGACCGTTTTTGCTCATGACGGGCGCTGACAGTTTCCGCCGCAGCTCCTGTTCGCTATGGTCACGCACGGCAAGAATACGCACGGCCCGATCCAGCAAGCGTGAGTAGGCTGGTCGGCGTGATGTCGGTTCACTCATAAAAAACCTGTCGATTCAGAAATGCAAAAAGGGCCGCATCAGCAGCCCTTCATTTTTATCCGAGAGGATTAAAAGTCTTCGTTGGTTTCTTCAGCATCCGCGCCGTCGACCACGAAATCAGGTTTAGAGTCCTGGTTGTTCAGCAGGAGTTCACGCACCTTCTTCTCAATCTCTTTCGCCGCCGCCGGGTTCTCTTTCAGCCAGGAGATAGCATTCGCTTTACCCTGACCAATCTTGTCACCGTTGTAGCTGTACCATGCGCCCGCTTTTTCAATCAGCTTCTCTTTCACGCCCAGGTCAACCAGCTCGCCGAGGAAGTTGATACCTTCGCCGTAGAGGATCTGGAACTCAGCCTGTTTGAACGGTGCTGCGATTTTGTTCTTCACAACCTTCACGCGGGTTTCGCTACCGACTACGTTATCCCCTTCTTTCACCGCACCGATACGGCGGATATCCAGACGGACAGAAGCGTAGAATTTCAGAGCGTTACCGCCGGTGGTGGTTTCCGGGTTACCGAACATTACACCAATTTTCATACGGATCTGGTTGATGAAGATCAGCAGCGTATTGGACTGCTTCAGGTTACCCGCCAGCTTACGCATCGCCTGGCTCATCATACGTGCCGCGAGGCCCATGTGAGAGTCACCGATTTCACCTTCAATTTCCGCTTTTGGCGTCAGCGCCGCAACGGAGTCGACGATGATCACGTCAACCGCACCTGAGCGCGCCAGCGCGTCACAAATTTCCAGTGCCTGCTCGCCGGTGTCCGGCTGGGAGCACAGCAGGTTGTCGATATCAACGCCCAGTTTACGGGCATAGACCGGGTCCAGCGCGTGCTCGGCATCGATAAACGCACAGGTTTTACCTTCGCGCTGTGCCGCCGCAACAACCTGCAACGTCAGGGTAGTTTTACCCGAGGATTCCGGACCGTAGATTTCTACGATACGGCCCATCGGCAAACCGCCAGCGCCCAGTGCGATATCAAGAGAAAGCGAACCAGTGGAGATAGTTTCCACATCCATGGAACGGTCTTCACCCAGGCGCATGATGGAGCCTTTACCGAATTGCTTTTCGATCTGGCCCAGTGCTGCCGCCAACGCTTTCTGTTTGTTTTCGTCGATAGCCATTATTACTCCTGTCATGCCGGGAGAAGCAACTGCGCTTCACCATGGACTTCTGTTCTGTTGAGGCAATTATACTGTATAGTCATACAGTATCAAGTATTTTGTAGAAATTGTTGCCAGAGCGTTTTTAACGCGTATTCCGTTGCCTGACGACGCACGCTTTCGCGGTCGCCGCTGAAGCATTCCCGGCGGGTGATCCCTTCACCTTTTGAGGTGGCAAAGCCAAACCAGACGGTGCCGACAGGCTTCACGTCGCTGCCGCCGTCCGGCCCCGCGATACCGCTGATGGAGATAGCGTAATCTGCGCGCGCCTCTTTCAGCGCGCCAATCGCCATCTCGATCACCACCGGCTCGCTGACCGCGCCATGCTGCTCAAGCGTGGCTTCACGCACGCCGATCATCTGCGCTTTCGCCTCGTTACTGTAGGTCACAAAGCCGCGTTCAAACCAGGCGGAACTGCCAGCAATATCGGTAATTGCTTTCGCCACCCAGCCGCCGGTGCAGGATTCTGCGGTCGTGAGAGTCGCGCCGCGCTGTTTCAGCGCCAGCCCCACCACTTCGCTTAGCTGCATCAATTCATGGTCAGTCATTCTCGCTCCAGGCCTTAGAAAAACATGCAGCACAAGATAGCACTTTCTCATCAAATATGGGGATGCGCGTCGGGTTTTACGAGGGGGCTTCAGAAAAAAGCCGATGCGGACGCATCGGCCAGAGAGACGCTTATTTCATGCTGTTAGCGAGGGTGTCCACATTGTGGCGAAACGCCTTGACGTAGGTGTCCGCCACGCCGCCCTTCGCGGACAGCGCTTCCGGGTAAAGTTCACCACCCGGCTGGGCGCCCGTGGCGGTCGCAATCTGCTTCACCAGGCGTGGGTCAAGCTGGTTTTCCATAAACCAGGTTTTCACGCCGTCAGCTTTAATCTGATTGATGATCTCCGCTACCTGCGCCGCGCTGGCTTCACTCTCAGACGACAGCCCCTGCGGCGCCATAAACGTCACGCCGTAGGCGCGGCTGAAATAGCCGAAGGCGTCGTGGCTGGTCAGCACTTTGCGCTTCGCCTGTGGGATGTCGCTGAAACGCTTTTTAGCCCAACCGTCCAGTTGAGAGAGCTGCGCAATATAGGGTTTACCGGTAGCTTCAAGCGCCGCCGTATCTTCAGGATCGGCCTTCACCAGCCCTGAGAGAATATTTTGCGCATACAGCGCGCCGTTCGCCGCGCTGTTCCACGCGTGCGGATCGGTCACGGTTTTACCGTCCTCTTCCAGCGTGTGCGTTTTCACGCCGTCCGAAGCAACCACCAGTTGGCCTTTGAATCCGGAGGCTTTCACCAGACGGTCGAGCCAGCCCTCCAGCCCCAGCCCATTGACCACCACCACGTCAGCTTTACTCAGCGCCGCGCTGTCTTTGGGCGAAGGTTCGAAAGTATGGGGATCACCGTCCGGCCCCACCAGCGTCGTCACCTTCACACGATCGCCGCCAACCTGCTGCGTGATGTCTCCCAGGATGGAAAAGCTGGTCACCACATTAAGCGTTTTCGCCATTACGCCGTGCGTCATCATGCCGAGCGCGAGCGCCACGGCTAATCCTGTACGTTTCATCGTTTCCCCTTGCGTTAAAAAAGCGCCCGCAGGCTATCCGCCAGCCTGCTGCGCGTGCCAAATAAAACTGAAATAAAGAACAATGCGCTGGCGGTCAGCACAATGGAGGGCCCGGCGGGCAGACTCACTGCCCAGGAAAGGCTTAAGCCCAGCCACGCGCAAAAAATACCGCTGATACCCGCCATCAAAAGTAACCCTGGCAGTGTGCGCACCCAGCAGCGTGCCGCCACGGCGGGTAACATCATCAGCCCGACGGCCATCAGCGTGCCGAGCACCTGAAAACCGGCTACCAGGTTGAGCACCAGCAGCGCCAGAAACAGACCGTGTAACATCCCGGGCAGCCAGCGCGCGTTCACCTGCAACCACGCGGTATCAAACGCTTCGCTGACCAGCCCCCGATAAAAAATCGCCAGCGTGAGGAGCGTGAACATGCAAACGCCCGTCACGAACAGGGCTGACGCGCTATCCACGGCGAGAATGGAGCCAAACAGAAGATGAAGCAGATCGACATTTGAACCGCGCAGCGACACCAGCGTGACGCCCAGCGCCAGCGAGCCCAGGTAAAACCCCGCGAAGCTGGCATCCTCTTTAAGCGGCGTGCGGCGGCTGACCAGCCCGGCCACCAGCGCAACGGCGATCCCGGCAATAAACCCGCCGACAGTCATTGCCAGCAGCGACATCCCGCTGAGCAGATAGCCCACCGCGACACCCGGCAAAATGGCGTGAGAAAGGGCGTCCCCCATCAGGCTCATCCGACGCAGTTGAAGAAATACGCCCAGCGCAGTGGTGCTGACGGAGAGCGCCAGGCAAACCACCAGCGCGCGCCGCATAAAGCCGTACTCAATAAACGGCTGGAAGAAGAGATGCCAGATCATGCCACCCTCACCCGCTCGGTTTTCCAGTGCGGCGTATCAGCATCCAGCCGCAGCGTTTGTGGGAAGTGGCGCGAGACGCGTTCGCTGTCGTGCAGTACCGCCAGCAGGGTCTGCCCCTGCATATACATCTCCAGCATCAGATCCATCAGCACGTTGCAGGTCGCTTCATCGACGCCGGTGAAAGGCTCATCCAGCATCACCAGCGGCGCCTGCTGCACCAAAACGCGGGCAAACAGCATGCGCTGAAACTGGCCGCCGGAAAGTTCATCAATGGTGGAGAGCGCCATGGACTCCAGCCCCACGCGCTCCAGCGCGCCAGCAATGCGCATGCGGGTATCCCGACGAAAACCGGCAAACAGAGAAATTGCTGGCCAGCAGCCCATACTCACCACGTCCTGCACGGTCAGAGGAAATTGCGCCTCCAGCGCGTGACGCTGCGCCAGCCAGCCCACCACCGGACGTCTCCCCTGCCAGCGAAACGTACCGCTGACGGGCGGAATAAAGCCGGCGAGCGTTTTCAGCAGCGTGGATTTGCCGCAGCCGTTGGCCCCGACGATAGCGGTCATGCTCCCGCGTTCAATCACGCCGGACAGCGCGCGCGTAACGGGCTGACGTTCGTAACCCGCCACCAGGTCGTTCATCACGATCATGGCAACGCCACCGCCCAGCGCACGGCCAGGCCGAGAAACAGAATGAGCACCAGCGCCAGCAGCAGCCGAACCGGGGATGAGAGCGAAAACAGGGACATGGAAATCTCAATTCAAAAGAATGTTATAACATAACAATAATGAAAGACGATTAAGATGTAAACGGTGGGAGTGAAATGGGAGTGTGGCGAAATGTTTCTGCAAAATTCCCCTCTCCCGTGGGAGAGGGTCAGGGTGAGGGCATCAGGCCGCACCGTGCATGCAGCCATGCCGGGTGGCGGCGTTGCCTTACCCGGCCTACCCGTCAGGGTAACTTACTGGCTAAACGGTGACGCTGCCGGCACACGCGCCTGAGACACCGCCAGCCCCAGCTGCCACACCGCCATCGCATAGTGCGTGCTGTGGTTGTAGCGGGTAATGGTGTAGAAGTTCGGCAGCCCGAACCAGTACTGATAACCGGTTCCGACATCCAGGCGCAGCAGGCTCACCTGGTCAACATTGCCCAGCGGCTGCGACGGCGTTAAGCCTGCCGCTGCCAGCTGCGCCACGCTGTATTTGGTTTTAAATCCGTTTTCCAGACCAAACGCCTCGCCGTTCGCCTGCACCGCCACCTGGCCGCCCGGCGTCCAGCCATGCGCTTTGAAGTAGTTGGCCACGCTGCCAATGGCGTCTTCGGGATCCCACAGGTTGATGTGACCATCCCCGTTAAAATCTACCGCGTACTGCTTATAGGAGGACGGCATAAACTGGCCGTAGCCCATTGCCCCGGCGAACGACCCTTTCAGATCGAGCGGATCGTCCTGTTCGTCTCGCGCCATCAGCAGGAAGGTTTCCAGCTCGGAAGAGAAATACTCGGCGCGGCGCGGGTAGTTGAAGGAGAGCGTCGCCAGCGCATCAAGGATGCGGGTTTTACCCATAATGCGTCCCCAGCGGGTCTCGACCCCAATAATACCGACGATGATCTCCGGCGGCACGCCATAGACCTGCCACGCACGGTTCAGGGCGTCTTCATACTGATTCCAGAACACCACGCCATTCTGCACGTTGTCCGGGGTAATAAACTGTTTGCGATAGCGCAGCCACGCGCCGTTTGGCCCGGTCGGCACCTGGGCTGTCGGCGCCTGCCTGTCCATCAGGCGCAGCACGTAGTCCAGACGCTTCGCCTGAGACAAAATGGCATGCAGCTGCTGGCGGTCAAAACCGTGCTTGCTCACCATTTTATCGATGAACTGTTCGGTCGCAGGGTTATTCGCGAAGTCGCCGCCCATCTGCATCATATTGTGCTGCGGCTCCAGCAGGAATCCTCCGGAAGGCGCGCCCGCCGTTGGCTGAGCGGCTTCGGTCTTGGGTTTGCTACTACAGGCGGACAGGAGAATAAGCGCAGGCAACAGCGCTGCATAACGACGCTTGAACATGTGGCATCCATTTAACGAGTTCGGTAAGAACCCAGTATGGTAAAGCATCCCCAACTCCTCAAGGAAGCGGTACGCACCTCCCCGACGCAAATCCGTGCTTTTTTCCACCAAAAATTATTCACCTCACCAATAAACTTTCAAAATAATACATTTTTCTTTCATTGTGAGATCTGATTAACACTTTAAAACCTTTCAAAGTGATTATTATTAGCCGCAGATAGACAAAAACAAACGCCCTACAGGAGAGAAGAATGATAGAAACCATCACCCACGGCGCCGAGTGGTTCATCGGGCTGTTTCAGAAAGGCGGCGAGGTATTCACCGGCATGGTGACCGGGATCCTGCCCCTGCTGATCAGCCTGCTGGTGATCATGAACGCCCTGATTAACTTTATCGGCCAGCAGCGTATTGAACGCTTCGCCCAGCGCTGTGCCGGCAATCCGCTGTCCCGCTACCTGATCCTGCCCTTCATCGGCACCTTTGTGTTCTGCAACCCGATGACCTTAAGCCTCGGCCGCTTTATGCCAGAGAAGTACAAGCCGAGTTATTACGCCGCCGCCTCCTACAGCTGCCATTCAATGAACGGCCTGTTCCCGCACATTAACCCCGGCGAGCTGTTTGTTTACCTCGGGATTGCCAGCGGTCTCACTACGCTGGGACTGCCGCTCGGCCCGCTGGCGGTGAGCTATCTGCTGGTCGGCCTGGTGACCAACTTCTTCCGCGGCTGGGTAACGGACCTCACTACCGCCATTTTTGAGAAAAAAATGGGCATTCAGCTTGATGAGAAAGTCCAGCTTTCGGGAGCCACAGTATGAACCGGATCCGCATAGATAAAGGCACGGGCGGCTGGGGCGGCCCGCTGGAGTTCGACGCCACCGAAGGCAAAAAGATCGTCTACATCACCGCCGGCACGCGCCCGGCGATCGTCGACACGCTGCGCGAGCTGACCGGCTGGGAAGCAGTCGACGGCTTCAAAGAGGGTGAGCCGCCGGAAGCGGAAATCGGCGTGGCGGTAATCGACTGCGGCGGCACGCTGCGCTGCGGCATCTACCCGAAGCGCCGCATTCCGACGGTGAATATTCACTCCACGGGCAAGTCAGGCCCGCTGGCGCAGTACATCCTTGAGGACATTTATGTCTCTGGGGTGAAGGAGGACAACATCACGCTGGTGAATGGCACATCCGCACCGCAAAAAGCGGCCCCGCGCGAGTACGACACCAGCAAAAAAATCACCGAGCAGAGCGACGGCCTGCTGGCGAAGGTCGGGATGGGGATGGGGTCCGCCGTGGCGGTGCTGTTTCAGTCCGGGCGCGACACCATCGACACGGTGCTGAAAACCATTCTGCCGTTTATGGCGTTCGTCTCGGCGCTGATCGGCATCATCATGGCCTCCGGCCTCGGCGACTGGATTGCCCACGGCCTCGCCCCGCTCGCCAGCCACCCGCTCGGCCTGGTGACGCTGGCGCTGATCTGCTCCTTCCCGCTGCTGTCGCCGTTTCTCGGCCCGGGCGCGGTGATTGCCCAGGTCATCGGCGTGCTGATTGGCGTGCAGATTGGTCTGGGGAACATCCCTCCGCACCTCGCCCTGCCCGCCCTGTTTGCCATTAACGCTCAGGCGGCGTGCGACTTCATCCCCGTCGGGCTGTCACTGGCGGAAGCGCGCCAGGAGACCGTGCGCGTGGGCGTCCCCTCCGTGCTGGTGAGCCGCTTCCTGACGGGCGCGCCAACGGTGCTAATTGCCTGGTTTGTCTCCGGCTTTATTTATCAATAAGAGGTTCCTGCCATGACCGTGATTTACCAGACCACCATTACCCGCATCGGCCAGAGCGCAGCCGATGCGCTGAGCGACCAGATGCTGATCACCTTCCGCGAAGGCGCCCCGGCAGATATCGAAGAGTTTTGCTTTATCCACTGCCACGGCGAGTTAAACGGCGAGCTGAAGGCCGGTGGCCAGCTGGAGCTGGGCAAGGCGCGCTATGCCGTAACCGCCGTCGGTGACGTCGCCGAGCAAAACCTGCGCGAGCTGGGGCACATCACCTTGCGTTTCGACGGCCAGCCGCGGGCGGAGTATCCCGGCACGGTTCACGTTGAGGGGCCGGTTCCACAGGCTGTCACCCCAGGCTGCACGTTAAAATTTATTTCGTAATAAAGGAGAGACACATGAGTCAGGTTGCCGTTGTCATTGGTGGGGGACAAACCTTAGGCGAGTTCCTCTGCCATGGGCTTGCCGCAGAGGGCTACCGCGTGGCGGTCGTGGATATTCAGAGTGAGAAAGCCGCCCGCGTAGCGGACGCCATCAACACCGAATTTGGCGAAGGGATGGCGTATGGATTTGGCGCCGACGCCACCAGCGAGCAGAGCGTGATGGCGCTGGCCCGCGGCGTGGATGAGATTTTTGGTCGCACCGATCTGCTGGTCTACAGCGCGGGGATTGCGAAAGCGGCCTTTATCAGCGATGTCGAACTGGGGGATTTTGATCGCTCGTTGCAGGTGAATCTGGTGGGCTATTTCCTCTGCGCCCGCGAATTTTCCCGTCTGATGATCCGCGACGGTATTCAGGGTCGCATCATTCAGATCAACTCAAAATCGGGGAAAGTGGGCAGCAAGCACAACTCCGGCTACAGCGCGGCGAAGTTTGGCGGCGTCGGGCTGACGCAGTCTCTGGCGCTGGATCTGGCCGAATACGGCATAACCGTGCACGCGCTGATGCTAGGTAACCTGCTGAAATCCCCGATGTTCCAGTCCCTGCTGCCGAAGTATGCCGCCAAACTTGGCATCAAAGCGGAGGACGTCGAACAGTACTACATCGACAAAGTGCCGCTGAAGCGCGGGTGCGATTATCAGGACGTGCTGAACATGCTGCTGTTTTACGCCAGCCCGAAAGCCTCGTACTGCACCGGGCAGTCGATTAACGTCACCGGTGGGCAGGTGATGTTCTGAGTTCATTCCCCGGTGGCGCTGCGCTTACCTGGGCTACAATCCCCGTAGGCCGGGTAAGGCGCAGCCGCCACCCGGCAGTTAAGGAGCCGATATGGTCACCGCACTCATCACCGTCGCCGCCCTCGCCTGGCTTTGCCAGATGGCGTTTGGCGGCTGGCAAATCCATCAGTTTAACCGCGCCTTTGACGCCCTGTGCCAGAAAGGCCGCGTGGGCGTTGGGCGTTCCGGCGGACGCTTTAAACCGCGGGTTGTCGTCGCTATTGCGCTGGATGAAAACAATATGGTTTGCGATTCCCTCATCATGCGCGGCGTAACGGTGTTTGCCCGTCCGACCAAAATCCAGGCGATCGACGGCATTTCGCTGCATGATTTACAACCTGATGTGATCTTCCCCCATGATTCACTCTGTCAGAATGCACTATCATTAGCGCTTAATCTGAAACATGGATAATTTCGTTGTGAAAGTTATAAACTTTCGGAATTATCATTTCGCAACGTAAGGAACGAAGCGCCTATGAAACCACGTCAGCGGCAGGCGGCCATACTTGAGCATCTGCAAAAGCAGGGAAAGTGCTCGGTAGAGGATCTGGCCCACTACTTTGACACCACCGGCACGACAATACGCAAGGACCTGGTGTTGCTCGAAAACTCCGGCGCCGTCATTCGTACCTACGGCGGCGTGGTGCTCAATAAAGACGAAGCCGACCCGCCTATCGACCACAAAACGCTGATCAATACTCACCAGAAAGCGCTGATTGCCGAAGCCGCCGTCAAATTTATCCAGGACGGCGATTCCATTATCCTCGACGCAGGCAGTACCGTCCTACAGATGATCCCGCTGCTCAGCCGCTTTAATAACATCACCGTGATGACCAACAGCCTGCACATCGTCAATGCCCTGTCAGAGTTCGACAGCGAGCAGACCATCCTGATGCCCGGCGGCACCTTTCGTAAAAAATCGGCGTCGTTTCACGGGCAGCTGGCGGAGAATGCCTTCGACCACTTCAGCTTCGATAAGCTGTTTATGGGCACGGACGGCATCGACCTCAACGCGGGCGTGACCACCTTCAACGAGGTGTTCAGCGTCAGCAAAGCGATGTGCAACGCCGCGCGGGAAGTGATTTTGATGGCGGACTCGTCGAAGTTTGGCCGTAAAAGCCCCAACATTGTCTGTAGCCTTGAAAGCGTCGATAAGCTGATTACCGACGCAGGTATCGATCCGGCATTTAAAAAAGCGCTGGAAGCGAAGGGCATCGACGTGATCGTAACCGGAGAGAAAAATGAGTGATTTTCTGTTAAACGCAGGCCGTCAGACCCTGCTGCTGGAGCTACAGGAAGCCAGCCGCCTGCCGGAGCGTCTGGGTGAGGATTTTGTTCGTGCAGCCAACACCATTATCCACTGCGAGGGCAAAGTGATCGTGGCGGGTATCGGTAAATCCGGTCATATCGGCAAGAAGATTGCCGCGACGCTTGCCAGCACCGGCACCCCGGCGTTCTTCGTGCATCCTGCCGAAGCGCTGCACGGCGATCTGGGGATGATCGAAAGCCGCGACGTGATGCTGTTTATCTCCTACTCCGGTTCAGCCAAAGAGCTGGATCTCATCATCCCTCGCCTGCAAGAAAAATCGGTGGCCCTGTTAGCGATGACCGGCAAATCCCGTTCGCCGCTGGCGCTGGCCGCGAAAGCAACCCTGGATATTTCCGTTGAGCGCGAAGCCTGTCCGATGCACCTGGCACCGACCTCCAGCACCGTCAACACGCTGATGATGGGCGACGCCCTGGCGATGGCGGTGATGCAGGCGCGCGGTTTTAATGAGGAAGATTTCGCCCGCTCCCATCCTGCGGGCGCGCTTGGGGCTCGTCTGCTCAACAAAGTTCACCACCTGATGCGCACGGACGATGCCATTCCTCAGGTCAAACTCGACACCAGCGTGATGGACGCCATGCTGGAGCTGAGCCGCACCGGGCTGGGGCTGGTTGCGGTATGCGACAATGACCGCCAGGTGAAGGGCGTCTTCACCGACGGCGACCTGCGCCGCTGGCTGGTGGGCGGCGGCAAGCTGGAGGCGCGGGTATCCGAAGCAATGACCCAGGGCGGGCTGACGCTGAATGCCGACAGCCGCGCGATTGAAGCCAAAGAGGTGCTGATGAAGCGCAAAATCACCGCCGCGCCGGTGGTGGACGAGCACGGCAGGCTGTGCGGCGCGATCAACCTGCAAGACTTCTACCAGGCGGGGATTATTTAACCCTTCAGCCCCAGACGTTTCGCCAGCCTGTGAAGGTTGGCGACGTCCATCTCCAGCGCCCGCGCGCACGCCGCCCAGCTGCGGTTATTCTGCTCCAGCGCGCGGGCGATCATCTGACGCTGGAACGCATCCGTCGCCTCGCGCAGGTTTTCGTTCACGCTCTCAGGTATCACCGGCTTCACGGGCGGCATCGTTTCCTCATGCAGCGCGAAATGGCGCGCATGAATAACCACTTCATCCCCCGAACGCGTTGCCCGCGCCAGCACCACCGCGCGGTGGATCGCATGTTCCAGTTCACGCACGTTACCCGGCCAGCCGTAGCTCAGCAGGTGCGTCCTCGCGCCGGGACTTAGCACCACGCGGGAAAGCCCCATTTTGAGCCGACACTGTTCGCAGAAAAAGCCCGCCAGCAGAACCACATCCTCGCCCCGCTCGCGCAGCGGCGGCACCGTGAGCGGGAACACGCTCAGACGGTGGAACAGATCGGCGCGGAAATTCCCCGCCAGCACCTCTTCGCGCAGATCGCGGTTCGTCGCCGCCAGCACGCGCACATCCACGCGTAAGCTGCGATCGTCTCCCACGCGTTGAATATCGCCATACTGCAACACCCGCAGCAGTTTGGCCTGGAGCGAAAGGGAGAGTTCGCCAATTTCATCGAGGAACAGCGTGCCGTTATCAGCCATTTCGAACTTGCCGCTGCGGTTGCTGATCGCCCCGGTAAAGGCCCCTTTGACGTGTCCGAACAGCTCGCTTTCCGCCACGCTTTCCGGCAACGCCGCGCAGTTGAGATAGACCAGCGGATTCACCGCACGGGGCGAGGCTTCGTGGATCGCTTTTGCCACCAGCTCTTTACCGGTGCCGGTCTCCCCGAAGATCAGCACGTTCAAATCAGACGCGGCGACAATCTCAATCTCTTTTTTGAGCTGCGCCATGCCCGGCGAAAGGCCGATCATTTCGGTGTGCGCCACCTGCTCAAACGCCGTCGGGCTACCCGGAAGAATATTCTGGCTCTCCAGCTGTTCTATCAGCAGGGCGTTGTTCAGCGCCCCGGCCGCCAGCGCAGCAATCAGCCGTAGCTCTTCGTCGCTGAAGGTATCGAACTGATCAGGCGACATGCCGTCGAGGGTTAATGCGCCAATCAGGTTCTGCCCGGCAAACAGCGGCAGGCCGATACAGGCGTGCACCTTCAGGCTCTCCTGTCCGGGGATCAGGCCGTCGTAAGGATCGGGCAGATCGCTGTCTGCCGGGAAACGCACCACGTCACCCGCGCGGGCGATGGTTTCCAGACGCGGGTGGCCCTCCAGGGTAAAGCGCCGCCCGAGTACGTCCTTCGCCAGACCGTCGATAGCCAGCGGAATAAACTGCCGCCCTTCGTAACGCAGCAGCGCCGACGCATCGCAATCCAGCACGTGGCGCAACGTGGAGATCAGCCGCTGAAAGCGGTCCTGATGACCAATACCGGTTTGCAGTTCTATGGCGATCTTCGCCAGCACATCTACGGAAAAGCTCATCTCTGCCTCACTGTCATTTTGACAATACATAGTGTCATATTGACAATTTTTAAGATAGTCAAAATGACTACCCATTAGGGGGCGTTGAAACGAAAACACATTATTTTCAACAAGTTAAAAAGTTGGCACGCAACTTGATATATGACAGTCATCTTATTTGAAAACGCCGTATTAAGTTGAGGTTGCTATGTCTATTCTGGTTAAAAATAACATTCATTGGGTGGGTCAACGTGACTGGGAAGTACGTGATTTTCACGGGACGGAATACAAAACGCTGCGCGGCAGCAGCTACAACAGCTATCTCATTCGTGAAGGTAAAAACGTCCTGATCGATACCGTCGATCACAAATTCAGCCGCGAGTTCGTGCAGAACCTGCGCAGCGAAATCGATCTGAATGAGATCGACTACATTATCATCAACCACGCGGAAGAGGATCATGCCGGGGCGCTGACCGAGCTGATGTCCCACATTCCGGATACCCCGATCTACTGCACCACCAACGCCATTGACTCCATCAACGGCCACCACCACCATCCGGAGTGGAACTTCCACACCGTGAAAACCGGCGACACGCTGGATATCGGCAATGGCAAACAGCTGATCTTCGTGGAAACCCCAATGCTGCACTGGCCGGACAGCATGATGACCTACATGACCGGTGACGCGGTGCTGTTCAGTAACGACGCCTTCGGCCAGCACTACTGTGACGAACGTCTGTTCAACGACGAAGTGGATCAGACCGAGCTGTTCGAACAGTGCCAGCGCTACTACGCCAACATCCTGACCCCGTTCAGCCGTCTGGTCACGCCAAAAATCACCGAGATCCTCGGCTTCAACCTGCCGGTGGATATGATTGCCACCTCCCACGGCGTGGTATGGCGTGAAAATCCAACCCAGATTGTCGAACTGTACCTGAAGTGGGCGGCGGACTATCAGGAAGATCGCATCACCATCTTCTACGACACCATGTCCAACAACACCCGCATGATGGCGGACGCCATTGCCCAGGGCATCAACGAAGTTGACCCGAACGTGGCGGTGAAAATCTTCAATGTGGCGCGCAGCGATAAGAATGAGGTATTGACCAACGTCTTCCGCTCCAAAGGCGTGCTGGTGGGTACCTCCACCATGAATAACGTGATGATGCCGAAAATTGCCGGACTGGTGGAAGAGATGACCGGCCTGCGCTTTCGTAACAAACGCGCCAGCGCCTTTGGTTCACACGGCTGGAGCGGCGGCGCGGTAGACCGTCTCTCCACCCGTTTACAGGATGCCGGTTTTGAGATGTCCCTGAGCCTGAAGGCGAAATGGCGTCCGGATCTCGACGCGCTGGAAATCTGTCGTCAGCACGGTCGCGACATTGCCCGCCAGTGGGCGCTTGCGCCGCTGCCGGAAACCGCACCCGCCGCGGCGGTTACGCCGAAAGCTGTAGCAGAAGCCGCTCCTGCCGCTGCCGACCTCGGCCCTTGCATGCAGTGCAGCGTCTGCCAGTGGATTTACGATCCTGAGCTGGGCGAGCCGTTGCAGGATGTCGCGCCGGGTACGCCGTGGAGCGAGGTGCCGGACAACTTCCTCTGCCCGGAATGTTCCCTCGGGAAAGACGTCTTTGATGAACTGGCAACGGAGGCAAAATGAGCCACGGCATCGTCATTATCGGCTCGGGCTTTGCCGCCCGCCAGCTGGTGAAAAATATCCGCAAACAGGATGCTAACGTGCCGCTGACGGTGATCGCCGCCGACAGCATGGATGAGTACAACAAGCCTGATTTAAGCCACGTCATTAGCCAGAATCAGCGCGCCGACGATCTCACCCGCCAGACGGCGGGGGAGTTCGCAGAACAGTTTAACCTGCGTCTGTTTCCGTACACCTGGGTCACCGATATCGACGCCGACGCCCACGTGGTGAACGCGAAAGATAAAACCTGGCAGTACGACAAACTGGTGCTGGCGACGGGGGCATCGGCGTTTGTGCCGCCGGTTGAGGGCCGCGAGCTGATGGTCACGCTCAACAGCCAGCAGGAGTATCAGGCCAGCGAGACCCTGTTACGCGACGCCACGCGGGTGATGATTGTCGGCGGCGGGCTGATTGGCACCGAGCTGGCGATGGACTTCTGCCGGGCGGGAAAATCCGTCACCCTGGTTGACCACGCGGCCAGCATTCTGTCAGCGCTGATGCCGGCAGAAGTAAGCAGTCGCTTACAGCATCGTCTGACCGACATGGGCGTGCATCTGCTGCTGAAATCGCAGTTGCAGAGCCTGAGCAAAACCGAAACCGGCATTTGTGCGACGCTCGACCGCAACCGCAGCGTGGAAGTGGATGTGGTTATTGCGGCGACGGGGTTGCGCCCGGAAACCGCGCTGGCGCACCGCGCGGGCGCAGAGATCAATCGCGGCGTGAAGGTGGACAGCTACCTGCAAACCACCCGGCCGGACATTTATGCCCTGGGCGACTGTGCGGAAATTAACGGCCAGGTGCTGCCGTTCCTGCAACCGATTCAGTTAAGCGCCATGTTCCTGGCGAAAAACCTGCTCGGCGGCAACGCCCCGGTGAAATTACCCGCCATGCTGGTGAAGGTAAAAACGCCGGAACTACCGCTGCATCTCGCAGGTGAAACGCAGCGTCAGGATCTGGACTGGGAGATTGTCCTTTCGCCTCAGGGCATGGTGGCGCGCGGCACCGATACCGACGGTCAGATGCGCGCCTTTGTCGTCAGCGAAGACAGAATGAAGGAGGCCTTCGCGCTGCTGAAATCGCTACCAGCTTAACCCTCGTCATGCCGGGTGGCGCTCCGCTTACCCGGCCTACAGTACTGCCACGCTTACTTAACCTTTGGATTTTGTTGTCCACCGCCCCGATGTCCCGGGGCTTTTTTTATCGCTACACTTTCAGCGTCAGGAGCGCACCACCAGCGCGTCATAACCGCGCCAGCGATAGTTCGCCATCGAGATCAGCCAGCAGGCGACAAACAGCCCGACCACCACAAATCCGGCATCGCCCAGGTTATCGTTCACCGCGCCAATCAGATCCCACACGCTGCCGCTGAGGGAGAACTTGTCCATCAGCAGACCCAGCGCTTCCAGGCCGCCGATAAACAGCGCCACCACCACCGAAGTCCCGGTGATGGTCATGTTGTAGTACAGCTTGCGCTGCGGCTTGTTAAACGCCCAGCCGTAGGCACCCACCATCAGCAGGTTATCGAGCGTATCGACCAGCGCCATGCCGCTGGCGAAGAGCGCTGGGAAGATCATGATCGACCACACCGACATCCCGCTGGAGGCGCTGGCGGCGGAGATCCCCAGCACGCCAATTTCGGTGGCGGTGTCGAACCCCAGGCCGAACAGGAAACCGACCAGGTACATCTGCCAGCTTTTATTGACGAGGCGGAAGGTTTTGCCGAACAGCCAGTTCATGACGCCGCCCTGTGCAGGCAGCGTGATGTCGCCCTGCACGGGCCTGCCGTGTTTCAGCGCCTGAAAACTGCGCCAGACGCCGCGCAGGATCACCATATTCACCAGCGCCATCGCCAGCAGGAAGGTGGCGGAGACGGCGGTGCCAATCAGGCTGCCGGTTTCGTGGAACCATGCCATGTTTTTCTGAAATGCCGTGGCGGTCGCGGCGATAGCAATGGAGGCCAGCACCACGATGGTGGAGTGTCCGAGGGAAAACCATGCGCCCACGCCGGACGGGCGCTTGCCCTGCTGCATCATTTTACGCGTCACGGTATCAATCGCGGCGATATGGTCGGCATCCACCGCATGACGCAGTCCGTAACACCAGGCCAGCAGGCTGGCCGCCATCAGCGCCGTACTGCCGCTAAAGGTGTGCCACGCCAGCCCCCAGGCCAGCAGGTTAGCCATCCCGAGAGCCAGCAGCAGGCACGCTGCACGAGGTTCATTGCGTAAAAGTCGTAACATTTTAAATCCCTTGTGAACATGATCGGGCGGCAGCAACCACCGCCTGCCCGAAGGAGATCGCTCCGTCGCCTGCGGGCAGGCGCGAAGGAAAAAGAAGCGTGAAATCAGAAAGGTAATGACGAAGGCGCGCGCGCAGCAGGCGGTTGTGAAGGACGCCGCCGCTGAAACACACCGTCGTGAGCGACCGTCGGCGGGCATGCGTTGCCGCCAGTTCGCTCAGCCCTTTTGCCAGCGCATCGTGAAAAGCCCAGGCACGCTCGCCGGGTTCCGCCCGCCAGGTAAGCCACTGTTGCCAGAACAGCGCAAGGTTATCCGTCTGGAGCGTCACGGGATGATCAACCCCTGCGCAGCGTTCGGCCAGCGCCTCCAGCCGGCACGCGGCTTCGCCCTCATAGCGTTGCGTTTCAATGCCCAGCGCACAGGCCACGGCGTCGAACAGACGACCACAGGAGGAGGCCCGCGGCGCATTGATACCGCGCGACACAGCCGTTGCCAGCAGCGGCCAGTTTTGACGCTGTACCACCTCTGTTTCCGGGTACTGCTGCCAGTCAGGTACGAACGCCAGACAGTGGGCGAGCAAATTGCGCCACGGCTGTTTTGCCGCCAGATCGCCCCCCGGCAGCGCAACGGCTGGCAGACCGCCCAGCCGTTCGCAGTCGCGATAGTTCACCCGCAGGCACTCGCCGCCCCACAGCGCGCCGTTCTCGCCCATGCCGATCCCGTCCAGCGTCAGGGCAATAACATCCCCGCCGTCGAGCGGCCAGCCATTCTCCGCCAGACACGCTGCCGCATGCGCATGATGATGCAGCACGGTCTCAACGGGCAGCGCCTGCGTCCGGGCCCACTGTCGGGCGTGATATCCCGGATGGGCATCGCACACCACGCGCTCAGGCTGAAAGGCGTAGATGTCCTGCATCGTCGAGAGCGCACTGCGCCACTGCGCCTCTACCCCCTCGTCGCTCAGATCGCCAAAATGCTGGCTCAGTACCGCCTGGTTGCCACGCACCAGGCAGAAGGTGTTTTTCATCTCCGCGCCGGTGCATAACATGGGCGGAATGTCGCGGAATCCGGCGGGCAATGTGATGGCATCCGGCACAAAACCGCGTGCGCGACGCAGCATCGTGCCCTCCTGGTCCATCACTGAATCATCCATCCGTTGCAGGATGTCGCGGTTGTGCAGCAGGAAGCCGTCAGCGATGTCACTGAGTTCTTCCAGCGCCTGCTGGTTGCTTATGGCGGGTGGATGGCCGCTGAGGTTGCCGGAGGTCATCACCAGCGGGCGCTGGCAGTCCAGCATCAGCAAATGCTGGAGCGGGTTCGCAGGCAGCATCACGCCAACCGTATTCAGCCCCGGCGCAATCTCCTCAGGAAACGCAGGAAGGCAGGCTTTTGGCGTCAGCACAATCGGCGCAGCGGGTGAACGTAACAGCGTCTGGATGGCCTCCGGCAGATCGTCCGCATGCGGGATCATCACCGCCAGCGGCCTGGTCGGGCGCTGCTTGCGTGCCCGTAATTTCCGAATCGCCTGCGGGTTAAGCGCGTCGCAGACCAGGTGAAAACCCCCCAGCCCTTTCACCGCCACAATCCCGCCGCCTTTCAGCATCGCCACCGCCGCGCTTAACGCCGATTCGCGGGTGGCAATAGTGTCTCCGGCTCGCCACTCCAGCTGCGGTCCACAGTCCGGGCAGGCCACCGGCTGGGCGTGAAAACGCCGGTCAGCCGGGTTGCGGTACTCCGTTTCACAGGGCACACAGAGCGGGAATGGCGCCATTGACGTGGCCGGGCGGTCATAGGGCATGGCGCGGATAATGGTAAACCGCGGCCCGCAGTGGGTGCAGTTGATAAAGGGGTAGCGGTAGCGACGTTCGCGGGGATCGCGCATCTCCGCCAGGCATGCGGGACAGGTGGCGGCATCCGGGACGATTTGCGTGTCCATCGCCCCGCTCTCGCTGTGGCGGATGACAAACTCGTCCGGCAGCGTCGTCCAGCTGAACGGCTGTGTTTCAACGCGATCGATGCGCGCCAGCGGTGGGCAGTCCTGGCGCAGTCTCGCGGTAAAGTCACCCCCACTGCCCGCGAGACGCACCAGGACACCCTCTCCGTCGTTGCAGACGTCGCCTGCCAGCCCCAGCTGCTGCGCAAGCTGCCAGACGAAAGGACGAAATCCTACCCCCTGCACCTTGCCGCGTACCCGAAGCTGTACGCCGTTAACGCTCATCGCAATTTAAAACAGCAGCGATGACGAAGTGTCGAACGCCGCGCGGCGGCGTTTTTCGGCGCTCATCTGTTCGAGCTTGTCGCGATCGACGCAGACCAGCGCATGTGTCGGACAGGCTTCCATACACGCCGGACCGGCGTCGCGGTGGTAGCAGAGGTCACATTTATTGGCTTCGGCTTTCTCCGCGCGCACGCTCAGCCCGATACCGCTGTTGCGCACCACCGGGCGAACCACCACCTCCATCGCGCCATACGGACACGCCACCACACAGGTTTTGCACCCGATGCAGCGCTCCTGCATCACATGCACGAAGCCTTTCTCGCGCTTAATCGCCCCGTTCGGACAGACGTTGGCGCACGGCGCATCTTCGCACTGGCGACAGATAGCGGCGGTAGAAATATTCACGCCTTTAATGACGTGGATGCGCGGCAGGAAGGTATCAGGGGTGAGAGAGGCGCAATCCTGCTCTGCCTGATGGGACACCACGCACGCCACTTCACAGGTACGGCAACCAATGCATTTGCTGGCATCGGCCATAATAAAACGGTTCATCTGCTTCTCCGGCATTACTGTTATGCGCGAAGCTATTCATAAACCGTGCCAATATTTAATGCATTGATTTTATAGGGAAATTTAAAAGAGAAGGATCTGTCATCGTCATTAGTGACGATGACAGATGTCGACGTCAGCGATGCAGGCCGTCAATGACGGAGTCGCGCAGGATAAGCTCGCCGGAGAAGGTTTGCTGAGGCTTAAACTCACCGCCGTCGAGCATGAAAATCATACGGCTGATGGTCTCCTGAATCATCTCCGTTACTGGAATACGCACGCTGGAGAGGGACGGCACGATATAGGGCGCGATTGCCACATCGTCAAAGCCGATGACGGACACTGCGCCCGGCGTGGCGACGCCGCTCTCGTGCAGCTGCCTGATGGCGCCAATCGCCATGTCGTCGTTACTCGCCACCAGCGCGGTAAACGTTTCGCCGCGGGTGAGCAACTGAGAGACCGCCGCCGCGCCGCTGGCCGGGTTCCACTTCCCTTCGGCGATCAGCGCGTCGCGAACTGCAATCCCGTGCTGCGCCAGCGCGTCCTTGTAGCCGGAAAGACGCTCCACCCCGGTGGGGGAATCCAGCGAACCGGTGATAAACGCAATCTCCCGGTGGCCTTTCGCAATCAGCTGCGATACTGCGTCCTGACACGACGCTTTATGATCGGACCAGACGCTGTGACTGCTGTTTTTCCGCAAACGGCGGTTGAGCACCATGATCGGCTGCTCGCATTTCTCAATGATCTCGTCCAGCGCTTCCACGCTCAGAAAACGCGGATAGATGATTACCGCGTCGCAGCGCATGTCGAGCAGGTACTGGATCGCCTCGCGCTCCTCTTCGGCGCTGTGCTTGCCGTCCGCCAGGATCAGCTGACGCCCCTTCTCTTCCGTCATCCGCGCGGCGTTAAACAGCAGCTCGCTAAAGTAGACCCCATGGTACAGGGTGTTCGTCACCACCAGCCCCAGAGTCTGGGTGCGTTTGGTCGCCAGGTTTCGCGCCAGCAGATTGGGGCGATACCCGCTCTCTTCGATGGCCTGAAACACGCGGTCTTTCGTCTCCTGGCTGACGTAACCGTTCCCCGACAGTACCCGGGAGACCGTCGCTTTTGATACGCCTGCCCGCTTCGCCACTTCCAGCATCGTGGTCATATTATTATTCCGTCTGAACCTGATGGGCGCAGTGTACTGCACCGCAGAAAAATTGTCGCAGCGGCGTTATCACGCTTTTTACGGCCACGAGTGATCGTCATCACGAAACGAAAAAATGCATAAAAAGTAGTCTTGTTTCATTAAAAGAAACTCATGATGATTATGTGAAACCGGTTTCCTACATTTCACACAACGATAACAGGATCACATCCGATGGCAAAAAATTACGCTGCGCTGGCAAACGACGTTGTCAGCGCGCTGGGCGGTAAAGAGAACATCGTCGCCGTCACCCACTGCATGACACGACTGCGCTTCGTCCTGAAAGACGAAAGTCTCACCGACGCCGCACGCCTGAAAAGCATCAGCGGCGTGCTCGGCGTGGTGCGCAACGACAACCAGTGTCAGGTGATCATCGGCAACACCGTGTCCCAGGCATACCGTGAAGTGGTGAGCCTGCTGCCCGCTAACCTGCAACCTGCCGTAGCGGAAGGTCCACAGAAGCTCACGCTGCGCCGCATTGGCGCCGGGATCCTTGATGCGCTGATCGGCACCATGTCTCCGCTGATCCCGGCGATCATCGGCGGGTCGATGGTCAAGCTGCTGGCGATGATCCTTGAGATGACCGGCGTGCTGGGCAAAGGCGACCCGACGCTGACGATCCTGACCGTTATCGGCGATGGCGCGTTCTTCTTCCTGCCGCTGATGGTGGCGGCGTCCGCGGCGGTGAAGTTCCAAACCAACATGTCGCTGGCAATCGCCATCGCGGGCGTTCTGGTTCACCCGAGCTTTATCGAGCTGATGGCGAAAGCCGCGCAGGGCGAGCACGTTGAGTTCGCCTTCATTCCGGTGACGGCGGTGAAATACACCTACACGGTGATCCCCGCCCTGGTGATGACCTGGTGCCTGTCATACATCGAACGCTGGGTGGATCGCATTACCCCGGCGGTGACCAAAAACTTCCTCAAGCCGATGCTGATCGTGCTGATTGCCGCCCCGCTCGCCATCGTACTGATTGGCCCGCTCGGGATCTGGATCGGCAGCGCCATCTCCGCGCTGGTCTACACCATTCACGGCTATCTGGGCTGGCTCTCCGTTGCCATTATGGGCGCGCTGTGGCCGCTGCTGGTGATGACCGGGATGCACCGCGTGTTTACGCCGACCATCATCCAGACCATTGCCGAAACGGGCAAAGAAGGGATGGTGATGCCGTCGGAAATCGGCGCCAACCTGTCGCTCGGCGGTTCGTCGCTGGCGGTGGCGTGGAAAACCAAAAACCCGGAACTGCGCCAGACGGCGCTGGCCGCGGCGGCCTCCGCCATCATGGCGGGGATCTCTGAACCGGCCCTGTACGGCGTGGCGGTACGCCTGAAGCGTCCGCTGATTGCGATCCTGATCAGCGGTTTTATCTGCGGCGCGGTGGCGGGCATGGCCGGTCTTGCCAGCCACTCGATGGCGGCGCCGGGGCTGTTCACCAGCGTGCAGTTCTTCGACCCGGCCAACCCGATGACCATCGTCTGGGTGTTTGGCGTGATGGGTCTGGCGGTGGTGCTGTCGTTTGTGCTGACCCTGCTGTTAGGGTTTGAGGATATCCCGGTAGAAGACGAAGCCGAAAAAGCACGCGCCCTGCAAACCGCACCGGTACAGAACAAAGCAGCAGAAGCATAAACTGAAAGCGAGGTAAGAATGTCTGTTTTTCCACAAGGATTTTTATGGGGCGGCGCGCTTGCCGCCAACCAGAGTGAAGGGGCTTACCGTGAAGGCGGCAAAGGACTGACGACGGTCGATATGATCCCCCACGGCGCAAACCGTCTGGCGGTAAAAGTCGGCAAGGAAAAACGGTTTTCGTTGCGGGACGACGAATTCTACCCGAGCCACGAGGCGATTGATTTTTACCATCGCTACAAAGAAGACATCGCCCTGATGGCGGAGATGGGCTTTACGGTGTTCCGCACCTCGATTGCCTGGAGCCGCCTCTACCCGAACGGCGACGAACCGCTGCCGAATCAGGAAGGCATTGCCTTCTACCGCGCGGTGTTCGAGGAGTGCAAAAAGTACAACATCGAGCCGCTGGTCACGCTCTGCCACTTCGACGTGCCGATGCACCTGGTGACGGAGTACGGCTCCTGGCGCAACCGCAAAATGGTGGATTTCTTCGCCCGCTACGCCCGCACCTGCTTTGAAGCGTTTAACGGGCTGGTGAAATACTGGCTGACCTTCAACGAAATCAACATCATGCTTCACAGCCCGTTCTCCGGCGCGGGGCTGGTATTTGAAGAAGGTGAAAACGAAGACCAGGTGAAATACCAGGCCGTGCACCACGAGCTGGTGGCGAGCGCGCTGGCGACCAAAATCGCCCACGAGGTGAACCCGGAAAACCAGGTTGGCTGCATGCTGGCGGGCGGCAATTTCTACCCGTACTCCTGCAAGCCGGAAGACGTGTGGATGGCGCTGGAGAAAGACCGCGAGAACCTGTTCTTTATCGACGTGCAGGCGCGCGGCAGCTATCCGGCCTACTCCGCCCGCGTGTTCCGCGAGAAAGGCGTGGTGATTGTGAAAGACCCGGGCGACGATGAACTGCTGAAAAACACCGTCGACTTTGTCTCGTTCAGCTATTACGCCTCGCGCTGCGCGTCGGCGGACATGAACGCGGGCAACACCAGCGCGGCGAACATCGTGAAGTCCCTGCGTAACCCACACATTCAGGTGAGCGAGTGGGGCTGGGGCATCGACCCGCTCGGCCTGCGCATCACCATGAACATGATGTACGACCGCTACCAGAAGCCGCTGTTCCTGGTGGAAAACGGCCTTGGAGCGAAGGACGTCATTGATGAAAACGGCGAGATCAACGACGACTACCGAATCAGCTACCTGCGCGAGCATATTCGCGCGATGGCTGATGCGATTGAGGACGGCGTCCCGCTGCTGGGCTACACCACCTGGGGCTGTATTGACCTGGTATCGGCCTCAACGGGGGAAATGAGCAAGCGCTACGGGTTTGTGTACGTCGACCGGGACGACGCCGGCAACGGCACGCTGGACCGCAAGCGCAAGAAATCATTCTGGTGGTATAAGAAGGTGATTGCGAGTAACGGGGGGGATCTGGCGTAGCCTGTTGCCCTCACCCCAGCCCTCTCCCACAGGGAGAGGGAGATGGGTTTGGTAGGCAGGGTAAGGCGAAGGCGCCACCCGGCACTGCTCAGAGCTGAGGAAATCCTCCATCCCCAACCCACCCGGTAAGCCGTGAATACACCACGTCCACCGCCTCTTTCACCGGCGGCGTCATCGGATAATAAAACCCGACGATGTCCGGCTGAATGCCCAGAAACAGCACCTCGCCCACGTCGTCTTTAATCTGATCCACCAGATAGTTGAGAGGCATGTTGTGGGTGGTCATCATAAACATTTCGGCGATGTCGTCCGGGTCAATCAGGCGGATCTCACCGGGGTTGAGCCCCATATCGGTGGCATCAACGATTAACAGTCTGTCCGGGCGCAGCTCGCGAATGGCCACCACGTCGTTTTCCGGCGCGCTGCCGCCGTCAATCACCACCCAGCTGCCCGGCGGGTTTGCGGCGCACAGTTCCGCCAGCAGCGGACCCGCGCCGTCGTCGCCCATCATGCTGTTGCCGACACACAGTAAAACGTCAGTCACGTAATCTCCTCACCATCAGGTAGATGGCACTCTCCTGATGAATATCGTGCAGCATGCTAAGCAGCGTTTTGCTCCACGCCTGCTGCTCGGGGGTTTGCCTGCTCAGCGCCGCGTCAAAGGCGTTGGCGAGCATCGCAATGTGGTTGGCATCGATGACGATCTCGCCGTATTTCGGCACGCCCTCCATCTTGCGCCGCGCCGTGCTGCCCTCCTCCAGCGTGGCGATCCACGCCAGGTAATCGGCCCACGGGCAGCTCAGCGCCGCCTCCAGGCAGTCGATCACCCCGAGGTGATGCCCAATCGCCAGGCTGTAATAGACCACCTGCTGCGCCGCAGCCGGCGTGGCATCGTTCTCATCAATAAACTTACGGCTCAGCTGGCTGAACACCACCGTTTCACTCATCGGATACGCGCCTCATCCACGATGCTGTTCAGGTTCGCCACGATCTCATTGAGTCGCGGATCGTTTTCCGCCTCCAGCCAGCGCGCCACCTGATGGTCGCCCTGGCTCAGCAGGCGCAGATAATCGTCGGCAATCTGGCGTCCGTAGCGGTAGCCCGCCAGCCTGCGCGCCGTGCGGTCGATCTTCACCCGCAGCGGCTGCACCATATCCGGGTGCAGGATAGTGGCTGGCTGGTTGTCCAGCTCGCCCGGCTCGCGGGCGTGGATTTTCTGCTCCAGCAGGCCGAGCGCCATGGCAAAACCGTACAGCGTCGCGGCGGGCGTCGGCGGGCAGCCCGGAATGTAGACGTCCACCGGCACGATTTTGTCGGTGCCGCCCCAGACGCAGTACAGGTCGTGGAAGATGCCGCCGCTGTTGCCGCAGGCACCGTACGAGATGCAGATTTTCGGGTCCGGCGCGGACTGCCAGGCGCGCAGCGCGGGGGATCGCATGGCGCGGGTGACGGCCCCGGTAAACAGCAGAATGTCCGCATGGCGCGGAGACGGCACCACTTTGATGCCGAAGCGCTCGGCGTCAAACAGCGGTGACAGCGTGGCGAAGATCTCAATCTCGCAGCCGTTGCAGCCGCCGCAGTCCACGCGGTAGACGTAGGCCGAGCGTTTGATTTTTTTCAGCAGCGACGCCTTCATGCTGGCGATGGATTCGTCCACCGTCATCGGCACAGGAATGCCGTTAGCATCGCGCGGGCCCAGTAGGTTTTCCATCAGCTGGCCTCTCTCATATGGCGGGTTAAATCGATGCGGTCAGACGGCAGCAGGCATTTCTGACGCTTGCACTCCGGACAGGTTTCGAAGCTTTCACGGTGATGCTCCGCGCGGACGTCGCCGTTGTGCTTCAGCAGCGCGATGGCGTAGTCGATCTCTTTTTGCACGGCGAACGGACGCTTGCAGACGCGGCAGTTGCACAGCGCAAAGCGCGACTGCTGGAGGAAGTCCTCTTTTTTCCACACCGCCAGCTCGTACTCCTGAGACAGGCGAATGGCGACCGTCGGGCAGACCTCCTCGCAGCGGCCGCAGAAGATGCAGCGCCCGAGGTTAAACTGCCATGCCAGCTCGCCGGTTTTGAGATCCGTTTCCACCGTTAAGGCATTCGACGGGCAGGCGTTGACGCAGGCCGCGCAGCCGATGCACTGCTGCGGGTTGTGCTCCGGCTTGCCGCGAAAGTTTTTATCCACCGGGATCGGCTCCAGCGGATAACTGCTGGTCTGCGCGCCGGTTTTGATCACTTTTTTGATGAAGGTAAACATGGCGAATCCTTATTTCAGCGGCGAGTTCTTACGCTCGATGCTGTAGCGCTCAAGCTCTTTGTACGGCACCACCTGGCTTTTCTTCTTGCGCACGTCCACGACGGTCATGCGGTCGGTGCAGGAGTAGCACGGGTCGAGGCTGCCGATGATCAGCGGCGCGTCAGAGACGGTGTTACCGCGCAGCATGTAGCGCAGGGTTGGCCAGTTGGCGTAGGTCGCCGCACGGCAGCGCCAGCGGTAGAGCTTCTGGTTGTCGCCGGTCATGCTCCAGTGGATGTCGTCCCCGCGCGGCGCTTCGGCAAAGCCGAGGGCAAAGCGGTTTGGAATGTAGGTGAAGCCTTCCACCATCAGCGGGCCGCCCGGCAGATTATCGAGGCCGTAGTCGATCATGTTCAGCGCGGTGAATACCTCGTTGATGCGCACCTTCAGACGGGAGATGACGTCGCAGCCCTGCTCGCTGTGCACGGTCATCGGCAGCAGGCCGTAGCCGACGAACGGGTGATCGGCGCGGGTATCGCGGGCGTGGCCGCTGGCGCGCACCATCGGACCAACGTTACTGAAGTCGCGGGCGATTTCCGGGTCAAGACGACCAATCCCGACGGTGCGCTGCTCAATGTTTGGCGTGCTGAGCAGCATGTCCACCAGCTCCTGCACGTCCCGCCGCATCTGCTGCGCCAGCTGGCGGGTCTGGATCATGTCGTCTTTCAGCAGGTCGCGGCGGATCCCGCCGATCAGGTTCAGGCCGTAGGTTTTACGCGCCCCGGTAAGGATCTCCGCCATCTTCATCGACGCCTCGCGCACACGGAAGAACTGCATAAACCCGGAGTCAAAGCCGACGAAGTGGCAGGCCAGGCCGAGGTTGAGCAGGTGCGAGTGCAGGCGCTCCACCTCCAGCAGAATGGCGCGGATCATCTGCGCGCGTTCCGGCACCACGATCCCCATGCCGTTTTCCACAGAGGTGGTGTAGGCGGTGCTGTGGGCAAAGCCGCAGATGCCGCACACGCGGTCAGAGAGGAACGTGACTTCGTTGTAGCCCATGCGGGTCTCCGCCAGCTTCTCCATGCCGCGGTGGACGTAGAACAGGCGGTAGTCGGCGTCGATAATGTTCTCGCCGTCGACGAACAGGCGGAAGTGGCCCGGTTCGTCGGAGGTAACGTGCAGCGGGCCAATCGGCACCACGTTATTCTTCTTGCTGCCCAGCTCGTTGATGAACTCGTAGGTTTCGCTGTCGGTGGTCGGGGCCGGGCGCTGGCGGTAGTCCATGCTGTCCTTGCGCAGCGGATAGAGTTCATCCGGCCAGTCGTCCGGCAGCACCAGGCGACGCTCGTCAGGCAGGCCAACCGGCACCAGACCATACGTGTCACGCACTTCGCGCTCGCCCCAGACGGCGGCAGGCACGCGCGGCGTGACGGAGGGGTATTCCGGTTTAGCCGGATCGACCTCTACGCGCACGGTGATCCAGCACTTCTCGCCCTGCTCCATCGACATCACGTAGTACACCGCATAGTTGCCGCACAGCTGACGCTCGTCGTTGCCGAACAGCACCGACAGCCAGCCGCCCTGCTGGTAGTAGAGAAACTCCACCACTTCCGGCAGATAGTTCACCTTAATGGTGACGGTGATCTGGTCTTTGGTTTGCCAGGACTCCTCCAGCACCACGCCCGGGAAAGCCTGATGCAATGCGGCGAGATACTGCTGACCTTTCTTTTCTTCAGACATAAACACTCTCTTTAATCACGCCACCAGCAAGGAGACGAACGCTAAAAATGCAAAACCAAAACCGGCCCAGGTGATGCGTGACGTTTCGACAAAACGCAGGCGCGCCATGCTGTTTTCAAACAGGGCAATCACCAGCACGCCGATAAGCAGCTTGAGCGCAGCCACCACCACGGCCAGCAGAAGGCCGCCCGCAGAGAAGTGCGTCATCTGCCCCCACGGGAAGAAAACGCCGACGAACATCTGCAACACCACCAGCTGCTTGAGGCTGATGCCCCACTTCAGCACCGCAAAGCCGTAGCCGCTGTATTCGGTGAGCGGCCCCTCCTGTAATTCCTGCTCCGCTTCCGCGAGATCGAACGGCAGCTTGCCCATCTCGATAAAGGTGGCGAACGCGCAGGCGCAGAGCGCCAGCACCAGCGGGAGCGAACGTGAAACCGGCCAGTGGTAAACGGTGTCGGTGATAAAACTGATGTGGGTCGAGCCTGCAACCTGCGCGGCGACCCACAGCCCCAGCAGCAGAATTGGCTCAACCAGCACGCCGAGCATCGCTTCGCGGCTGGCGCCGATCCCCGTAAACGGGCTGCCGGTATCCAGACCCGCAATCGCAAAGAAGAAACGCGCGATGGCGAAGAGGTAGATCAGCGTAATCAGATCGCCCAGCACCGGCAGCGGCGAAGCCACCGTCACCACCGGCAGCGCGGTGGCGATGGTCAGCATCACGCCCACCATCACAAACGGCGTCAGGCGGAACACCCAGCCCGCGGCATCCGGCGCGACGCTCTGACGGGAGAGCAGTTTGAAGAGATCGCGGTACTCCTGGAGCACGCCAGGTCCGCGACGATTGTGCAGCCGGGCGCGCGCCACGCGCGTGATGCCCGACAGCAGCGGCGCGGCGGCGAACAGCACCAGCGCCTGAAGAATTGCCAGTAACAGACTCATGTCAGGCTCCTCGTGAAATGACAATCACCACCAGCACCGCCAGCTCGATCAGCGCCAGGCGGCGGAACAGTACGGGCACGGCGGCACCCTGCCAGCCCGGCACCCAGCCCACCGGGTTCAGCCAGTGGCGCAGCTTCAGCACGGCGGCAAAGTTCTCCTTCACCGGCATGGCGAAACCGTGGGCGGTGATGACCATCGACTGCTCGTGTTCGTAGCCGCAGGCCCACGCCGCGCCGCGCGAGCGGGAGGCGAGACGGTCGCGTCTGAAGAACAGCATCAGCACGAACGGCAGGAGCGGCGCGGCAATCAGCAGCAGCGCCATCATCGGCTGGGAAACGACGGTATGCGCCGTGACCAGCGGCAGCGGAATGGCGTGGCCCAGCAGCGGCAGCAACCACGGCGCGGCGACGCCGCCCGCGATGCAGCACAGCGCCAGTGCGACCACGCTTACGCCCATCAGTAGCGGTGCGCAGCAGGCGTTCTCAGCCTCACGCGTACGCGGTGCGCCCAGGAAGGTGACTCCGTAAACCTTCGCCATACACATCACCGCCAGCGCGCCGGTGATCGCCAGGCCCACCGCCAGCAGCGGGCCGAGTAAACGCCCGATAAACGCCTCGCTCTGGCCGAGGGCGAAGAAGGACTGATAAATCACCCACTCGCCGGCAAAGCCGTTCAGCGGCGGCAGCGCAGCCATCGCCATCAGCCCGACCAGCATCGCCAGCGAAATGACGGGCATTTTATTGCCAATCCCGCCGAGCTTTTCAATATCGCGGTGCCCGGTGCGGAACCAGACGCTGCCCGCACCGAGGAACAGGGTGCTTTTAAACAGACTGTGGTTGATAAGGTGATACAGACCGCCAATAAACCCGGCGGCAATCAGCGCCGGCTGGTTGAGCGCCAGCCCGGTGACGCCCGCGCCCATGCCGAGCAGGATAATCCCGATGTTCTCCAGGGTGTGGTACGCCAGCAGACGCTGGATGTTGTGCTCCATCAGCGCGTACAGCCCGCCGACGAACGCGGTGATCATCCCCGCAATCAGCAGCGCCACGCCCCACCACAGCGGCGGCTGACCGCCCGTCAGGGTTATCATCAGGATGCCGAACAGACCGACCTTCATCACCACGGTGGAGAACAGCGCAGCGGCCGGGGCTGAGGCATTGGCATGCGCCTGCGGCACCCAGCCGTGCAGCGGGATAATCCCGGCCAGCAGGCCAAAACCGACTACGCCCAACAGCCAGACGTCGTTGCCCAGCGGCTGACCGTTAAGCGCGGCAAAATCCAGCGTGCCGAAACGCTGCCACACCAGCCAGCAGGCCAGCGCCAGCAGCAGCGTACCGAGACGTCCGAGCGCAAACCACAGCTTGCCGGAGGCGCTGCATCCGGTCAGGAACACGCCGCACAGGGCCATGATTTCTGCCATCACCACCAGCGCGCCGAGGTTGCTGGCGATAACGGTACAGACCGCGGCGGCCATCAACAGGTTAACCAGCAGGCCGTTGGCTTTGGTGTGCTGATGTCGGTGCCAGTCGACATTAAACAGGCTGATAAACAGCCCGCACAGGCCAAAGGTTATCAGCCAGATGGCGTTCAGCGGCGTAAGCTCAACGGCGTGGTGAATCAGCGGGATGAGGGTGTCGACGGACTGGCCGTCGATCAGGACAACCCCGCCCGCCGCCAGCGTCATCAGGCTGCCGACCGCCCCACCGATACCGGCGATCACCCCGCTCAGCGTTTTATGGAAGGAGAGGAGCAGCGCCAGGACAGCGGCGGCGGCAAACCAGGCCACACCGCTGGTCATCATAACTATCGCGTTCATTTCGCCCCCTCGTTAAGCGCCCGCAGCAGCGAAAGATCGCCGACGTCGGTATTGATGGTCAGCTCGCGCTTGCGTTTGCTGGTGCGAGCGATGTCGCGGATGTTGACCAGGACCAGCGCCCGGGTCGGGCAGGTCCGCACGCAGGCCGGACCCTGCTCATCGAAGCTGCACAGATCGCACTTCACCGCAACGGCGCGAATGCCCGGCACCCAGTCCAGCAGCGTACTCACGCGTGCCGGAGCCGGTGGCGCAGGCGGCGCTTTCGCAGTATTAGCATTCGCCGGAATATGCAGCGGACGGCTGCCGGAAAACTCAATGGCGCCGAACGGACAGGCGATGCCGCACAGCTTGCAGCTCACGCACAGGCTTTCGTTCAGCTGTACCGCGCCGTCAACGCGGGTGATGGCATTGACAGGACAGACGCCCGCGCACGGGGCGTCTTCACAGTGGTGACAGAGCTGCGGGGCAGACTCTTTCTCATTACGCATGACGCGCAGGCGCGGCATGGACTGTAGCCCGTGCAGGCGGTGCGTTTCTGAGCACGCCGCCTCACAGGTCCGACAGCCAATACAGACCGTCGAGTCAGCAATTACAAAACGGTTCACCGGGTCATCCTCTGGTGATGGTCATTTTTGACGAAAAAAACTGTCTTATCGACACTTCTCGACACTCGCTTTTCAGGCCACGTTCGCGGAGGATTTTCCGTCGATCAGCTGTTTCAGGTTGACTGGCCTGTCATGCTCAACGGCGGCGTAGAGGCCGTTATAAACCGGCGCGATTTTCTCCAGATAGTGCTCCAGCACCTGCTGGCGATCGCGGTTGCTGACGTGACCGTCCACCATGCCGTCCGCCATCAGCTGCGCCCGGGCGATGCAGTGCCTGTCGCCCTCTTTCGTCTCGACGTAGTACTCAATCGTGTGGCTGTTGAAGGTCTCCGCCAGGGTGACGTAAATCGTAAAGTGACCGAACAGGACAAAACGCATATCCCCCTGCGCCGCACAGCTCATGGCGTGATGCAGATGGGCCTTCGACAGCGTGATCCCCTGGATCAGTGAATTGCAGTACAGGTGCCATTGCTCCTGGAGCTGCTGATGACGTTGCGCGATGTAATCCGCTTTTTCGCTAATTTCCCAAATAGTCATAAAAGGTATCCGGTTAATGGAGTTAGCGGCTGTTAAGCAGATTTCGTGCCAGTTTTTAATTTATTGATTTAAATGGATTTTAAAGAGATGCGCACTGTCACCGCCGCGGTGTCGACGTGTCATTTCGACAGCGTTGACATCGTCATGCCGTAACGCAAATCAAGCTGGCACCGTTATTGCATTGAAGGGGCAATTCATTAAGGAGGCGTCATGCACGAAATCACCCTCTGCCAGCGGGCACTGGAACTTATCGAACAGCAGGCAGTGCAAAACCACGCGAAACGCGTCACCGGCGTCTGGCTGAAGGTCGGGGCGTTTTCCTGCGTCGAGACCAGCGCCCTCACCTTCTGTTTTGAGCTGGTGTGCCGCGGCACGCTGGCGGAAGGGTGCGAGCTGCATATCGACGAGCAGCAGGCGGAGTGCTGGTGCGAGCAGTGTCAGCAGTACGTCACGCTGCTGTCATCGAAGGTACAGCGCTGTCCGCAGTGCCAGAGCAGCGGGCTGCGCATCGTGGCGGATGACGGTATGCAGATCCAACGCCTCGAAATCGAGAAGGAGTAATGTATGTGTAGTACCTGCGGTTGCGCTGAAGGCAACCTGTATATAGAAGGGGATGAACACCGTCCCCACTCCGCGTTTCGCTCCGCGCCCTTTTCTCCTGCCCCGCGTCCCGCGGCGGCCCTGACCGGCATCACCTTTGCCCCGCAGCGTTCCGACGCGGGCGACCTGCATTACGGCCACGGCGAAGCGGGTACGCATGCGCCGGGCATCAGCCAGCGCCAGATGCTGGAGGTGGAGATCAACGTGCTGGACAAGAATAACCAGCTCGCCGCCCGCAATCGCGCCCGCTTTGCCGCGCGCGAACAGCTGGTGCTGAACCTGGTCTCCAGCCCCGGCTCCGGTAAAACCACGCTGCTGACCGAAACCCTCAAACGGCTGAATAAACGCGTCTCCTGCGCCGTGATCGAAGGCGACCAGCAAACGGTAAACGACGCGGCGCGCATCCGCGAAACCGGTACGCCTGCGATTCAGGTCAACACCGGGAAAGGGTGCCACCTGGACGCGCAGATGATTGCCGACGCCGCCCCGCGCCTGCCGCTGGCGGATAACGGTATCCTGTTTATTGAAAACGTCGGCAACCTGGTCTGCCCGGCAAGCTTCGACCTCGGCGAGCGACATAAAGTGGCGGTGCTCTCCGTGACCGAAGGGGAAGACAAGCCGCTTAAATATCCGCATATGTTTGCCGCCGCCTCCGTCATGCTGCTGAACAAGGTCGACCTGCTGCCGTACCTGAATTTCGACGTGGATAAGTGCCTGGCTTACGCCCGGGAAGTGAACCCGGACATTGAGATCCTGCTGGTTTCCGCCACGCGCGGCGACGGGATGGACGCCTGGCTGAACTGGCTGGAGAACGAACGATGTGCATAGGCGTCCCCGGACAAATTCATTCCATCGACGGCAATCAGGCCAAAGTGGAGGTCTGCGGCATCCTGCGCGATGTCGACCTGACGCTGGTAGGCAGCCACGATGAGACCGGCGCATCGCGTCTCGGCCAGTGGGTGCTGGTCCACGTGGGTTTTGCCATGAGCGTGATTAATGAGGAAGAAGCCCGCGACACGCTGGATGCGCTACAGAATATGTTTGACGTCGAACCGGACGTGGGCGCCCTGTTGTATGGGGAGGAACGTTAACACATGCGTTACGTTGATGAATATCGCGCGCCTGAGCAGGTGTTGCAGCTTATCGATCGCCTGAAGACCCGCGCCTCGCTGCTGGACTACACGAAAGAAAAACCGCTGCGGATCATGGAGGTGTGCGGCGGACACACCCACGCCATCTTTAAATTTGGCCTCGACCAGCTGCTGCCGGAGAACATCGAGTTTATCCACGGCCCCGGCTGCCCGGTGTGCGTGCTGCCGATGGGGCGCATCGACAGCTGTATCGACATCGCCAGCCGCCCCGGTGTGATTTTTTGCACCTTTGGCGACGCCATGCGTGTACCGGGAAAAAATGGCTCGCTGCTCCAGGCGAAGGCGCGCGGCGCAGACGTGCGGATCGTCTACTCACCGATGGATGCCCTGACGCTGGCGATGGCTAATCCTGAGCGTAAGGTCGTCTTTTTCGGGCTGGGTTTTGAAACCACCATGCCCGCCACCGCCATTACCCTCCAGCAGGCGAAAGCCCGCAACGTCACTAACTTTTACTTTTTCTGCCAGCACATCACGCTTATTCCCACGCTGCGCAGCCTGCTTGAAGCGCCGGATAACGGTATCGACGCGTTTCTGGCGCCGGGCCACGTCAGCATGGTGATCGGCACAGAAGCCTACGGTTTTATCGCTGAACAGTACAATCGTCCGTTAGTGGTGGCTGGTTTCGAGCCACTTGATCTACTGCAAGGCGTGACCATGCTGGTTGAGCAGAAAATAGCGGCCCTGAGTGCGGTGGAAAATCAGTATCGTCGCGTGGTGCCCGATGCAGGTAACAGACGGGCACAGCAGGCCATAGCCGACGTGTTTAGCGTCGAAGGCGACAGCGAGTGGCGCGGACTGGGGCTGATTGCCGAATCCGGCGTGCACCTGACGCCCACGTATCGCGCCTTCGACGCCGAAGCGCATTTCCGCCCGCAGCCGCAGCAGGTGTGCGACGATCCCCGCGCCCGCTGTGGCGACGTACTCACCGGCAAATGCAAACCTCATCACTGCCCGTTATTTGGCAACGCCTGTAACCCGCAAACCGCGTTTGGCGCGCTGATGGTCTCTTCCGAAGGGGCATGCGCCGCGTGGTATCACTATCGCAACCAGGAGTGTGAAGCATGAACACGGTGGAAATGGCGCACGGAAGCGGTGGACAGGCGATGCAGCAGCTGATTAACCGGCTGTTTATGGAAGCCTTTAATAACCCCTGGCTCGCCGAGCAGGAAGATCAGGCGCGTATTGACCTCGCGGCCCTGACCGCCCACGGTGACAGGCTGGCGTTCTCTACCGACAGCTACGTGATTGACCCGCTGTTCTTCCCGGGAGGCGATATCGGCAAGCTCGCCGTCTGCGGCACGGCAAACGACGTCGCCGTCAGCGGCGCGATCCCCCGCTACCTCTCCTGCGGGTTTATCCTCGAAGAAGGGTTACCAATGGAGACGCTCACGGCGGTGGTCAACAGCATGGCGCACACCGCCCGCGAGGCGGGAATCGCCATCGTCACCGGGGATACCAAGGTGGTACAGCGCGGCGCGGCGGATAAGCTCTTCATCAACACCGCCGGGATGGGGGCGATCCCTGCCGACATTCACTGGAGCGCGCAGCAGCTTTGCGCAGGCGACGTGCTGATTGTCAGCGGCACGCTGGGCTGCCACGGGGCAACCATCCTGAACCTGCGCGAAGGCCTGGGGCTGGATGGCGAGCTGCGCAGTGACTGCGCGGTACTCACGCCGCTGATCCAGACGCTGCGCGACATGCCGGGCGTAAAAGCCCTGCGCGACGCCACGCGGGGCGGCGTGAATGCCGTCGTGCACGAGTTCGCGGCAAGCTGCGGCTGCGGGATTGAGCTGACCGAGCGCGGCCTGCCCGTTAAGCCCGCCGTGCGCGGGCTGTGCGAGCTACTAGGTCTAGACCCGCTTAACTTTGCCAATGAGGGCAAGCTGGTGATCGGCGTGGAACGCGCGGCGGCGGAAGCCGTACTTGCACAGCTGCGCGCACATCCTTTAGGGAAAGACGCGGCCATCATCGGCGACGTGGTTGAGCGCAAAGGGGTGCGCCTGACCGGGCTTTACGGCGTGAAGCGCACGCTGGATCTGCCGCACGCTGAACCGTTACCCCGAATTTGCTAGACCGCGCCAAAAGCGGTCAGCGCTGAATTTCTCTTTTTGCCAGTTTCTATTGGAAAGCAACAATGCCGTATACACCGATGAGTGATCTTGGACAGCAGGGCCTGTTTGACATCACGCGCACACTTTTACAACAGCCCGATCTCGGCGCGCTGAGCGATGCCCTGACGCGGCTGGTCAGGCAATCAGCGCTGGCGGACAGCGCCGCCATTGTGCTCTGGCATAGCGCAACCCACCGCGCGAGCTATTTCTCAACGCGTGATAACGGCAAAATCTTCGAATATGAAGATGAAACGTTTCTGGCCCACGGCCCGGTGCGGCGTATCCTCTCCCGCCCGGAAGCGCTGCACTGCAATTTTGACCAGTTTCGCCAGGCCTGGCCGAAGCTGGCAGAGAGCAATCTTTACCACCCGTTCGGCCACTACAGCATGCTGCCGCTGGCGGTGGAAGGGCAAATTTTTGGCGGCTGCGAGTTTATCCGCGATACCGACCAGCCCTGGAGCGAGGCGGAGTACGAACGCCTGCACACCTTTACCCAGATTGTGGCCGTTGTCGCGGAGCAGATCCAAAGCCGCGTCACCAATAACGTGGATTACGACCTGCTGAGCCGCGAGCGCGATAACTTCCGCATTCTGGTTGCCATCACCAACGCCGTGCTCTCCCGCCTGGACATGGATGAGTTGGTCAGCGAAGTGTCAAAAGAGATCCATCACTATTTTAAAATCGATGCCATCAGCATTGCGCTACGCGGCAACCGGAAAGGCAAGCTGAACATCTACTCCACCCACTACCTTGATGAAGCCAACCCGGCGCACGAGCAGAGCGAAGTGGACGAAGCGGGAACGCTGTCCGAGCGGGTATTTAAAAGCAAAGAGATCCTGCTGCTCAATCTCAATGAACAGGATCCGGTAGCCCCCTACGAGCGGATGTTGTTCAACACCTGGGGCAACAAGATCCAGACCCTGTGCCTGCTGCCGCTGATGTCCGGCAACACCATGCTCGGCGTGCTTAAACTGGCGCAGTGCGATGAAGCCGTATTTACCACCGCTAACCTGAAGCTGCTGCGCCAGATCGCCGAGCGTATCTCCATTGCGCTGGATAACGCCCTCGCCTATCAGGAGATCCATCGCCTGAAGGAGCGGCTGGTGGACGAAAACCTGGCGCTGACCGAGCAGCTCAACAACGTGGACAGCGAGTTTGGCGAAATCATCGGGCGCAGCGATGCCATGTACAGCGTCCTTAAGCAGGTGGAAATGGTGGCGCAGAGCGACAGCACGGTGCTGATCCTCGGTGAAACCGGTACCGGGAAAGAGCTGATTGCCCGGGCGATCCACAACCTGAGCAACCGCAATAGCCGCCGGATGGTGAAGATGAACTGCGCGGCGATGCCTGCGGGCTTACTGGAAAGCGACCTGTTCGGCCACGAGCGCGGCGCCTTTACCGGCGCCAGCAGCCAGCGGCTGGGCCGTTTTGAACTGGCGGATAAAAGCTCGTTGTTCCTCGACGAAGTGGGCGATATGCCGCTGGAGCTTCAGCCCAAGCTGCTGCGCGTTTTGCAGGAGCAGGAGTTCGAGCGCCTCGGCAGCAACAAGCTGATCCAGACCGACGTGCGTCTGATTGCCGCCACCAATCGCGATCTGAAAAAAATGGTCGCCGACCGCGAGTTTCGCAGCGATCTTTACTATCGCCTGAACGTCTTCCCGATCTGCCTGCCGCCGCTGCGCGAGCGCCCGGAAGATATTCCGCTGCTGGTGAAAGCCTTTACCGCGAAGATTGCCCGCCGGATGGGGCGAAATATCGACAGTATTCCTGCCGAAACGCTACGCACACTCTCGGCGATGGAGTGGCCGGGGAACGTGCGCGAGCTGGAAAACGTCATTGAGCGCGCGGTCCTGCTGACTCGCGGGAACGTGCTCCAGCTCTCCCTGCCAGAGGTTACTCTCTCTGAAACGACCGTGACCGCAACCGAGCTTGCGAAAGAGGGAGAAGATGAATATCAGCTCATTATGCGAGTGCTGAAGGAGACCAACGGCGTGGTAGCCGGACCGAAAGGTGCGGCGCAACGGCTGGGGCTGAAGCGTACCACCCTGCTCTCGCGCATGAAGCGTCTGGGAATCGATAAAGAGAGCCTGAATTAACCCGTCATTCCGGCGACGTCGCCCTGCGCGTAATTTGTCGCCCACTGCGGCGCGGAGCCGGTTATTTTTTGGGCCGATACTTTTCGGGTAATTCCGGAACCGGACGGCGATCGTCGATCAGATGACGGATGGTCAGAATCGGATGGCGCCATAACATACGTGGCCCTGCCCAGCGCATCACCTGCTTCATCTCTTCCCGTCGGGCGGGCTGATAACAGTGCACAGGGCACTGTTTGCAGGCAGGTTTTTCCTCACCAAACACGCATTTATCCAGCCGCTTATCGGCATAAGCCTTGAGCGCCGAATAGTGCCCCTCTTCTTTTATGGCGTGCGGACACCTGTTTTCGTACAGGGCGATCATTCTGGCGATCGTCTTTTTTTCTCGTGAAATACGTTTACCGGACATAACGTCGTCCTCAACAATAAAGTGCATTTATAATACCCTTTTATCCGCACATTTTCAGTCATTGCATTCCATTTTCTGAAGCGCCCTTCCAGAATTACCCCGCCCCCCGCTGCGTTTTACTGGTATTTTATACAGGCATAAATAACCACCTTTGACCGCATTCACCGGAGAGCTTATGCAAGAGATCGCGATCGCCAAACCCTATCGTCACTTGAAAGTGGGTTACTTCAGAAAACGTCATGAAGACCGTAAAACGAAAATTCCAAAACGCTACAGCGTACACGCAGCGCTGAGCCTGAAAGGCGACTGGCTTGAGCAAGCGGGATTTACCACCAACTCGCAGGTTCGGGTGGGCGTCGAGCACGGGAAAATCATCATTGAATTAATGGTGGAAGATGCCTCGTAAAGTCGTGACTTTTTTCTGCGCCGCACCTTTTTTTCATGCGACAATAGAAGGAACAATCGGCCATTGAGCCGCTCAAAGCGTAATATTTTCAAAGAAATGGATATCATAACTCCATGAGCACAATCGACAATTTCGACGCGCATACGCCAATGATGCAGCAGTACCTGAAGCTGAAAGCACAGCATCCGGAAATTTTGCTGTTTTACCGTATGGGCGATTTTTACGAGCTTTTTTATGACGATGCGAAACGTGCGTCTCAGCTGCTCGACATTTCCCTGACGAAACGTGGCGCGTCGGCAGGCGAGCCCATCCCGATGGCAGGTATCCCGCATCACGCGGTTGAAAACTATCTGGCGAAGCTGGTGAACCAGGGTGAGTCTGTCGCTATCTGCGAACAAATTGGCGACCCGGCCACGTCGAAAGGCCCCGTTGAGCGCAAGGTCGTACGCATCGTGACGCCGGGAACCATCAGCGATGAGGCCCTGCTTCAGGAGCGCCAGGATAACCTGCTGGCGGCGATCTGGCAGGACGGTAAAGGGTTTGGCTACGCCACGCTGGATATCAGCTCCGGTCGTTTTCGCCTGAGTGAACCGGCTGACCGTGAAACCATGGCGGCTGAACTACAGCGCACCAATCCGGCAGAACTGCTTTATGCAGAGGATTTCGCCGAGACGGCGCTGATTGAAGGTCGCCGCGGCCTGCGTCGTCGTCCACTGTGGGAGTTCGAAATTGATACCGCGCGCCAGCAGCTGAACCTGCAATTTGGCACGCGCGATTTGATTGGCTTTGGCGTAGAAAACGCCCCGCGCGGGCTGTGTGCCGCAGGCTGCCTGTTGCAGTACGTTAAGGATACGCAGCGTACCGCCCTGCCCCATATCCGTTCCATTACCATGGAGCGTCAGCAGGACAGCATCATCATGGATGCCGCCACGCGCCGCAACCTGGAGATCACTCAGAACCTCGCTGGCGGCATGGAAAATACGCTGGCGTCGGTTCTCGACAGCACGGTTACCCCCATGGGCAGCCGTATGCTCAAACGCTGGCTGCATATGCCGATCCGCAATACCGACACGCTGATCGGCCGCCAGCAAACCATTGCCGCATTGCAGGATCGTTACACCGACTTGCAGCCGGTGCTGCGTCAGGTGGGTGATCTTGAGCGTATCCTGGCGCGCCTGGCACTGCGCACCGCGCGTCCACGCGATCTTGCCCGTATGCGTCACGCGTTCCAGCAGTTGCCGGAACTGCGTGCTCAGCTGGGAGAGATCGACAGCGCGCCAGTGCAGAAGCTGCGCGAAACCATGGGCGAATTTACCGAGCTTCGCGAACTGCTGGAACGCGCCATCATTGATGCGCCGCCTGTTCTGGTGCGGGATGGCGGGGTTATTGCTCCAGGTTATAACGAAGAGCTGGACGAATGGCGTGCGCTGGCCGATGGCGCGACGGATTATCTGGATAAGCTGGAAATCCGCGAGCGTGAACGTCTGGGGCTCGACACCCTGAAAGTCGGCTACAACGCGGTACACGGTTACTATATCCAGATCAGCCGTGGGCAGAGCCACCTGGCACCTATTCACTACGTTCGCCGCCAGACGCTGAAAAATGCCGAGCGCTACATTATTCCCGAGCTGAAAGAGTACGAAGACAAAGTGCTCACGTCGAAAGGTAAAGCGCTGGCGCTGGAGAAACAGCTGTATGACGAGCTGTTCGACATCCTGATGCCGCACCTGGCTGACCTGCAACTGAGCGCCGCTGCGCTGGCCGAGCTGGATGTCCTGGTAAACCTGGCCGAGCGCGCCGATACGCTGAACTACACCTGTCCGACCTTTACTGACAAACCCGGCATTCGCATTACCGAAGGCCGCCACCCGGTGGTTGAGCAGGTGCTGAACGAACCGTTTATTGCCAACCCGTTGAACCTGTCACCGCAGCGAAGAATGCTGATCATTACCGGCCCCAACATGGGCGGTAAAAGCACCTATATGCGCCAGACAGCCCTTATCGCGCTGCTCGCCTACATCGGCAGCTACGTTCCGGCGCAGAAGGTTGAGATTGGCCCTATCGACCGTATCTTCACCCGTGTGGGTGCGGCGGACGATCTGGCGAGCGGTCGCTCTACCTTTATGGTCGAGATGACCGAAACCGCCAACATTCTGCATAACGCGACAGAGAACAGTCTGGTGTTGATGGACGAAGTAGGACGCGGTACCTCCACCTATGACGGCCTGTCCCTGGCCTGGGCGTGCGCGGAAAGTCTGGCAAATAAAATCAAGGCGCTGACGCTGTTCGCAACGCACTATTTCGAACTGACACAGCTGCCAGAGAAAATGGAAGGCGTGGCTAACGTCCACCTTGATGCGCTTGAGCACGGCGACACCATCGCCTTTATGCACACGGTGCAGGACGGCGCGGCAAGCAAGAGTTATGGCCTGGCCGTCGCGGCGCTGGCGGGCGTGCCGAAAGAGGTGATCAAGCGCGCGCGTCAGAAACTGCGTGAACTGGAAAGTTTGTCACCGAATGCGGCGGCGACGCAGATAGATGGTACGCAGATGTCACTGCTGGCAGTTCCGGAAGAGACCTCTCCGGCCGTGGAAGCGCTGGAAAATCTCGACCCGGATTCCCTGACGCCGCGACAGGCGCTGGAGTGGATTTATCGGTTGAAGAGTCTGGTTTAGTTCTCTGCGGTCTTTTTTGCCGGGTGGCGGCTTCGCCTTACCCGGCCTACAAAACCCGTAGGCCCGGTAAGCGTAGCGCCACCGGGCAAAGGACCGCACAATATTATCGCCCGGTAAGCGCAGCCGCCACCGGGCTTTTTTTACAGCAGCGGCGGGATCGTCGGCACCTGCGGCGCCTCATCAATATCCTTCTGCGTCATGCGGAACGCTTCCGGGTAATGCTCGCGGCTGGTACGGCGCAGCGGTTCGGTATCGCGCCAGGTATAAAGACAGTGCTGACACTGGTATACCGTCCAGACACCTTTCACCGGTGATGTTGCCATCACTTCAATATGTTCATCGGCACAACGTGGACAAATCATTTTTTCCTCCTTATTGACGTGCCGCCAGCATCGCGGTCAGTTTTTCGGCCCAGGCTTTGGTTTCAGGGAGATCCTGTACCGGCTGGCTGTAGTGACCACGGTTGTCCGGGGCAACAGGGGTGGTGGCATCAATGATCAGCTTGTCAGTGATCCCCGCCGGGCTGGAGCCGGGGTCAAGCTCGAGCACAGACATATTCGGTAGCTGCACCAGATCGCCTGCCGGATTGACCTTCGATGACAGCGCCCACATCACCTGCGGCAGGTTAAACGGATCGACATCTTCATCCACCATAATCACCATCTTCACGTAACCCAGACCGTGTGGCGTGGTCATGGCGCGGAGCCCGACCGCACGGGCAAAACCGCCGTAACGCTTTTTAGTGGAGATAATCGCCAGCAGACCGTGGGTGTACATGCCGTTTACCGCCTGCACTTCCGGGAATTCAGCCTTCAGCTGCTGATAGAGCGGTACGCAGGTGGCGGGCCCCATCAGATAATCAATCTCGGTCCACGGCATGCCCAGGTAGAGAGATTCGAAAATCGGTTTAGTGCGGTAAGAAACTTTGTCGATACGCACAACCGTCATGTTGCGCCCGCCGGAGTAGTGACCGGTAAACTCACCGAAGGGCCCTTCAATTTCACGTTTCCGGCCTTCAATCACCCCTTCCAGGATCACTTCCGACCCCCACGGCACATCGAAACCGGTCAGCGGAGCCGTCGCAATCGGATACGGGCTTTCACGTAGCGCACCGGCCATCTCATACTCGGATTGATCGTATTTCAGCGGCGTGGCGCCCATCAGGGTGATGATCGGATCGTTACCCAGCGTAATGGCAATTGGCAGGTCTTCGCCGCGCTCTTCTGCCTTATGCAGATGCAACGCAATATCGTGCATCGGCACCGGTTGCAGGCCGAGCTTACGCTTGCCCTTCACTTCCATACGATAGATCCCGACGTTCTGCTTGCCGAAGTGATCGGGGTCGAGCGGATCGCGGGAGACAACGCATGCTTTATCGAGATAAAAGCCCCCGTCACCGTCGTTCAGGCGAAACAGCGGCAGAATGTCGAACAGGTTAATGTCTTCCCCGTCCACCGTGTTCTGCGCCCAGGCCGGGTTTGCACGACGCTCTGGCGCGACGGGAAATTTGTCCCAGCGACGAATAAACTCGTCGATCTGTTTTTTCACCGGGGTATTCGCCGGCAGCCCCATCGAAATAGCGTGGTTTTGCCACGAGCCGATAGTGTTCATCACCACACGGGCATCGGTGAAACCGCGAATATTATCGAACCACAGCGCAGGCGCGCCATCGCCAATGCGCCCGGTAGCGTTGGCGGCCGCCGCTAAATCCGGTTCAGCGTTTACCTCTTCCTCAATTTTCAGCAGCTGCCCTTGCTCATCGAGCGCCTGCAAGAAGCTTCTCAAATCATCAAATGCCATCTTTATTCTCCTGTGAAAAATGTTTCGCTGCCTGCAAACCTTCCCAGCGTCGGGCTTTTTTATGCTCCAGACCGAACTGGTCGAGAACGCGGGTCACGATATGATGGGTAATGTCATCGGCGGTTTGCGGGTGGTTGTAGTACGCAGGCATAGGCGGCACCATCGCCACGCCCATGCGGGAAAGGGCAAGCATGTTCTCGAGATGGATGGTGCTGAGCGGCGTCTCACGGGGAACCAGCACCAGCTTGCGTCCCTCTTTCAGCACCACGTCTGCCGCACGCCCTACCAGCCCTTCGGCGTAGCCCGCGCGGATACCCGCCAGCGTTTTCATGCTGCACGGGATGACGATCATGCCGTCGGTGCGAAACGAGCCGGAGGAGATGGTGGCAGCCTGATCGGCCGGGCTATGGACGACATCCGCCAGGGCAGCAACGTCATGCGCAGTGAAGGGCGTTTCCAGCTCAATCGTGGTTTTTGCCCACTTCGACATCACCAGATGCGTTTCCACCTCCGGCATTTCCCGCAGCGCCAGCAACAACGCCACGCCTAATGGCGCACCCGTTGCGCCCGTCATTCCCACAATCAATCTCATTCAGCACCTCAATTAGTTTGTTCGTGTACGAACATATTAATTAAACTACGCCTTGATCCTGCTGCTGACAAGATCGTTCGTATACGATCACACTAATCGCTAAAAAACTCTCGCGTTAAAATTCAGCCCGAGAGCGGCTATCATAGAGGGAGTATTTTTCCGTCGGAGTGTCCATGGAGTTAAGACAAGAAGCTTTCCACCTGCTACGTCAGCTTTTTCAACAGCATACCGCCCAGTGGCAGCACGCATTGCCCGAACTGACAAAGCCACAGTATGCGGTGATGCGGTCAATTGCTGAAAATCCTGGCATTGAGCAGGTTGCCCTGACTGAAGTCGCGGTGAGCACCAAAGCGACGCTGGCAGAAATGCTGAGCCGCATGGAAGCACGCGGCCTGGTCAGGCGCGAGCACGATCCGGCGGACAAGCGCCGTCGGTTTGTCTTTCTGACGGCCGAAGGTGAGGCCCTGCTTGAGAGCAGTAAACCGATTGGAAATGAGGTGGATGAGGCGTTTTTAGGGCGCCTTAACGGCGCGGAACGAGAGCAATTTTCAGCGCTCATTAAAAAGATGATGCAGAATTAAGTAACCCTGACGCGCATAAAATCAATAAATGTTCGCACTTTCGCGGGCACATGCCGGGCATCAGGATAAACGGCATAGATGCCCTGCTGAGCGAACGTGTACGCCGGTAACAGCGAGACCAGTTCCCCTGCATCCAGTGCGTTTCGCACCAGCCACTCCGGCAGCAGCGCCACTCCACATCCCGCGAGGGCAAAAGCCTTCAGCGCCTGGGCGCTGTCTGCATACAGGCGCGGCGCTCTCTTGATCTCAAAGGAAACCGGCTGCCCATCAACGCCTCTCATCTGCCAGCGCAGCGGCGAGGTTAAACGCTCGTGAATGATCCAGTCCGCTTCCGCCAGCTGCTCCAGAGAGTTAACCGGATGGTTTGCCAGCCAGCCTGGCGTTGCCACGGGCAAGATGGTGAAGGAGGTCATCAACGCGGCGTGGTAGCGCGAATCTGCAAGCGTGCCGAGCCGGATAGCGACATCGAAGCGCTCGGCGATAAGATCGGCATGCAAAGAGGACGAGACATGCCGCACGCGAAGGTCCGGGTGCAGCTGGCTAAATTCAGCCAGCAAAGGCACCACCACCTGCGAGCCATATTCGGGCGTGGTGGTGATCCGCAGTTCTCCCGTCAGCCCGGCGTGGTTGGCGCGAACATCATCCTGCAATCGCTCTGCATCCCGTAACAGCATCACGCTTCGTTGATGAAAGAGCTTCCCCGCCTCGGTCAGCGTCAGGCGTCGGGTGGTTCGCAGCAACAGGGTGACGCCCAGCTCCTCTTCAAGCTGACGAATATGAAAGCTGACCACCGCTTTTGTCAGCCCCATCGCCTCCGCTGCGGCGGTGAAACTGCCGGTGTCCGCTACGGCGATAAACATCGCCGTACGCTGTAAATTAAGCATCGCTTGCCTGGTTAACTGTCAAAATAATGTTGACAGTATATCGTGCTTTGTCGCGTTTATCCGTAACGCGCGGGCCGATACGATACGCCACCTCACCGGAGGAACTTCCATGACGTATCGCAGCAAAATCGCCGTCGTCTTTCTGCTCGGCTTTTTCCTTGATTTGATAAACATGTTTATTGCCAGCGTCGCCTTTCCGGCGATGGCTCGTGCTTTCAATACCACACCTTCCGCGCTTGCCTGGGTAAGTAACGGATACATTGCCGGGCTGACGCTAGTCATCCCTTTCAGCAGTATCCTGACGCGCCGCGTCGGGCCGAAGCGCGTTATCCTGCTCTCACTGCTTCTCTTTAGCGCGGCCTCCGTTGCGGCGGGTCTCTCATCTTCGCTGGAAAGTCTGATTGCCTGGCGAGTCGTACAGGGCGCCGGAGGGGGTTTACTGATCCCGGTTGGTCAGGCGCTGACCTGGCAACAGTTTAAGCCTCATGAGCGGGCCAGACTCTCCTCGGCGGTGATGCTGGTCGCACTGCTTGCCCCCGCGTGCTCACCGGCTGTGGGCGGTATGCTGGTTCAGACATTCAGCTGGCGCTGGATATTTTTTGCCACCCTGCCCGTCGCCATTGTCACCTTTGCTTTGGCCTGCGCGTGGCTTAAAACAGAACCGTCGCCGATAACCCCCACCAGGACAGTAAACCTGTCTTTGCTGACGGATCCGCTGTTGCGCTTATCCATGCTTATCTATGTGTGCGTATCCGGCATTTTTATCGGCGTGAACGTAACGGGCATGTATTACCTCCAGAGCGAGGCCAATATGACACCCGCCGCAACGGGCATGCTTATGCTGCCGTGGTCTGTGGCTTCGTTTTTGGCTATCACCGCGACAGGACGCTATTTCAACCGTATCGGCCCCCGGCCGCTGGTGGTCATCGGTTGCCTTTTGCAGGCGACGGGCATTCTGCTTTTAGTTAACGTCGGCCCGGCAATGCTGCTACCTGCCGTTGCGTTTGCGCTGATGGGCGCGGGGGGAAGCCTTTGCAGCAGTACGGCTCAGAGCAGCGCGTTTTTGACGATGCGACCGGAAGATATGCCCGATGCCAGCGCGCTATGGAATCTGAATCGTCAGTTGAGCTTTTTTGCGGGCGCTCTGCTGCTGGCGCAGGCGCTGAGCTTCATGCAGGATTATGTCGCGCCGCTGGCCGCCTGGCACGGGATGTTTGTTTTTGCCGCAGTCATCACCCTACTGCCCGTACTGTACGTCTACCGTCTTAACAACACGCAGTTACTTGCGCAACTGCAACAGGAGCAACCATGACCCATTTCGAACAAGAGATCCTCGACATTCACGTCGCCCTTGAAAACTGGTTAGGTGCAGGCGAAGGCGATCGGGACGCCCTGCTCGCCCGTTTCCGTCCGGATTTTCTGATGGTTCCACCGAGTGGCAACCCTTTAGATCATCACGCGCTTGCCCAATTTTTATATGCGCAGCGGGGAACCCGACCGGGGCTCAGGATCGACATTGATGCGTTAACAACGCTTCAGACATGGGACAACGGCGCAGTGCTCCATTACCGGGAAACGCAAACCCGGCCAGGCCAGCCCGTCAACGTGCGCTGGTCAACCGCAGTGCTTAATCAGGAAGGGGATAACATCACCTGGCGTTTTCTGCACGAAACGGCGCAGCCGTAAGGCATAAAAAAGGCCCGTCTCACGACGGGCCTTTTCTGACGAATGGTTGCTTACTCGCGGAACAGCGCTTCGATATTCAGACCTTGCCCTTGCAGGATTTCACGCAGGCGGCGTAGTCCTTCAACCTGAATCTGACGAACACGTTCACGGGTCAGGCCAATCTCACGGCCGACGTCTTCCAGTGTCGCAGCTTCATACCCCAGTAAACCGAAACGACGTGCCAGCACTTCACGCTGTTTGGCGTTCAGTTCGAACAACCATTTGACGATGCTCTGTTTCATGTCATCGTCCTGCGTGGTGTCTTCCGGGCCGTTGTCTTTTTCATCGGCCAGGATGTCCAGCAGCGCTTTTTCGGAGTCGCCACCCAGCGGGGTGTCAACCGAGGTAATGCGCTCGTTGAGACGCAGCATACGGCTTACGTCATCAACCGGTTTGTCGAGTTGCTCTGCAATCTCTTCCGCACTTGGCTCGTGGTCCAGTTTATGGGACAACTCGCGCGCGGTACGCAGATAAACATTCAACTCTTTGACGATGTGGATCGGCAGTCGGATCGTACGGGTCTGGTTCATAATAGCCCGTTCGATGGTCTGACGAATCCACCAGGTCGCGTAGGTTGAGAAACGGAACCCGCGTTCCGGGTCAAACTTCTCAACTGCGCGGATGAGACCTAAGTTGCCCTCTTCAATCAGATCCAGCAGAGCCAGACCACGATTGCCGTAACGGCGGGCAATTTTCACGACCAGTCGCAGGTTACTTTCGATCATGCGACGACGCGAGGCAACATCACCACGCAAAGCACGACGTGCGAAATAGACTTCTTCTTCGGCCGTTAGCAGTGGGGAGTAACCAATCTCCCCAAGGTAAAGCTGAGTCGCGTCCAGCACACGCTGTGTGGCACCCTGCGATAACAGCTCTTCTTCAGCCAAATCGTTATCACTGGGTTCCTCTTCTACTAAGGCTTTTTCGTCAAAAGCCTCTGCTCCGTTCTCATCAAATTCCGCGTCTTCATTTAAATCATGAACTTTCAGCGTATTCTGACTCATAAGGTGGCTCCTACCCGTGATCCCTGGACGAGACACCCTGGCTGGCATGCCCCGTCAATTTATCGCTGCGGTAAATATTGCAGCGGGTTTACGGATTTCCCCTTGTAACGAATTTCAAAATGCAAGCGTGTAGAACTGGTTCCGGTGCTACCCATGGTAGCGATTTTTTGCCCCGCCTTAACTTCTTGTTGTTCCCGGACCAGCATAGTGTCGTTATGGGCGTAGGCACTCAGGTAATCATCATTATGTTTGATGATAATAAGATTACCGTAACCGCGCAGTGCGTTACCGGCATAGACAACGCGCCCGTCTGCGGTCGCGATGATTGCCTGTCCTTTACTGCCTGCGATATCGATCCCTTTGTTGCCCCCCTCAGAGGTAGCGAAGTTCTCGATAATCTTGCCGTCAGTTGGCCAGCGCCAGGTGGTGATTGACGAGCTGGCATTCTGACTGCTTGCAGTCGGTACAGTAGAGCTAACCACAGGTGCCGTAGTCGGTGCTGTGACAACAGTCGCAGTACCTTTATTATTCGGCAACATTTTGTTAGCACTCTGATCACCTGAATCCTCAGAATACGTAATTACAGGTTGTGAAGCAACCACCGTGGTGGTTTTTTGTGCAGGGGTGACGCTGTTATTTTGCGCAGTTACGTCGGCCGCTGAAACGGTGTTGCCTGGCGTAAGCGGTGTCCCCGTCGCGTTGCCAACCTGAAGCGTTTGCCCGACTTCCAGACCATACGGGGCCTGGACGTTGTTTCGCTGTGCCAGATCGCGGAAATCGTTCCCGGTGATCCAGGCAATATAGAACAGCGTATCGCCGCGCTTCACGGTATAGGTGCTGCCGCCGGTATAGCTACCTTTCGGAATGTTCCCATACTTACGGTTATACACTATGCGGCCATTTTCGGTCTGAACAGGCTGATCCACTGGCTGAATCTGCGAAGGCTGCGTAACTGGACGCTGAACCGGCTGGATCTGCGGAGTTTGCTGCGCCGTGGACGTGCCCATTTTAGGCGGAGGGGTAATCAACATTCCGCTGGACGTGTTACCCGAGCCGCTGGTTCCATTGACGGAACTGACGGGCGCAGGTGCATTGTCAGAACTTGTACAGCCTGCCAGCCAGAGCGAAACCAGTGATAATGCCGCAACACGGCTGATGGTGAATTTTGGGCTTCCCGCGCTCATTTATCCCCCAGGAATGTGTTAACTACCAGTGACTTAAAAATAACCGTGATGGCACGAACCTATCGCGCCACACCATACGCTGAATTTGCCTCAATAACCCTGGAAAAATCCGAGTCTCAGGCCAGCTCGCCCTTAACCAGAGGCACAAAGCGCACGGCTTCCACGGTATCGATAATAAACTCGCCGCCGCGTCGACGAACGCGCTTTAAAAGCTGCTGCTCATCGCCGACGGGCAAAACTAGAATGCCGCCCTCGTCCAGCTGCGAGAGAAGTGCAGCGGGAATTTCAGGTGGCGCGGCCGTGACTATTATGGCGTCAAACGGGGCGCGAGCCTGCCAACCCTGCCATCCATCGCCGTGGCGTGTCGATACATTATGTAAATCAAGCTGTTTCAGGCGACGGCGCGCCTGCCACTGCAAGCCTTTAATCCGTTCCACGGAACAGACATGGTGCACAAGGTGGGCCAGGATCGCGGTCTGATACCCTGAACCGGTGCCAATTTCCAGCACCCGGGAGTCTGGCGTTAACTCCAGAAGCTCCGTCATACGCGCCACCATGTAAGGCTGCGAAATCGTCTGGCCTTGCCCGATGGGCAGCGCCACGTTTTCCCACGCTTTGTGTTCAAACGCCTCATCTACAAACTTCTCACGGGGAACCTGGGCAAGCGCATCCAGCACCTGCTCGTTGGCGATCCCCTGTGCGCGTAATTGTTCCAGAAGAGTTTGTACACGTTTACTTACCATTGCGCGTTCACTCCGACCCGATCTAACCAGTCCGACACCACATCATGCGCGCTATAAGCGGTTAAATCTACGTGCAACGGCGTAACGGAAACGTAACCCTCATCCACCGCAGCGAAGTCGGTGTCTGGCCCGGCATCGCATTTATCTCCCGGCGGGCCGATCCAGTACAGGGTATTGCCGCGCGGATCCTGCTGGGGAATAACCTGATCGGCCGGATGGCGACTGCCGCAGCGCGTCACGCGGATCCCTTTAATCTCGTCCAGCGGGAGATCCGGCACGTTAATATTGAGGATACGTCCGGTACGCAGCGGCTCGCGGCCAAGCGCACGGAGAATAGAGCAGGTTACCGCGGCGGCAGTGTCATAGTGGGTGTGGCCGTTTAACGAGACCGCCAGCGCCGGGAACCCCAGGTGACGCCCCTCCATCGCCGCGGCCACGGTGCCGGAGTAAATCACATCATCGCCAAGATTCGGCCCGGCATTGATGCCGGAGACCACAACATCCGGCCGCGGGCGCATCAGCGCATTTACGCCCAGAAACACGCAATCGGTCGGCGTCCCCATCTGGACGGCAATATCGCCATTCTCAAAGGTAAAGGTGCGAAGTGAAGACTCCAGCGTCAATGAGTTAGACGCGCCACTGCGGTTACGATCGGGAGCCACGACCTGCACATCCGCAAATTCGCGGAGGTGTTTCGCCAGCGTCTGAATACCTGGCGCATGGATCCCGTCATCGTTACTCAGCAATATTCGCATAATCACCCGACGTGTTGATAAGTTCCCTGACAACACTGGTGGCAAAGCTACCTGCCGGCAGCCAGAAGCGTAACTCGACGGTTACGTCATCCCACCAGTTCCAGCTCAGCTGTTGCGGGTAGAGGAGCATCGCACGGCGCGCCGCCTCGACTTTTTCCCGCACCAGCAATGATTGTAATTCTGGCGCATCCGCCACCGCTGACTGCTCAGCGGCCAGCGCCTCGCCCTGGGTTCCCCAGTCGCCTGAGCCCGGCAAGGCGGCGGTAATCATCAGCGCTTTAGCGTCCACGCGCGACTGGGCATCGGCCATCTCATCGGCCGTTGCCACAAACCAGCTTCCGCGTCCCGCTAATTGTAGCGCATCGCCGACAACAACTTGATTGGCGTCCGGTTTTTTCAGCCGTTCGCTCACAATCTGATTAAACAACGCACTGCGGGCTGCCGACAACCAAAAACTGCGTTTATTCCTGTCGCGCACCGGCGCGCTGCTTTGCGCCCAGCGCAGCGCGCCCAGCAGGTTGCTGCCACCAATGCCAAAGCGCTGTGCGCCAAAATAGTTTGGCACGCCGCGTTCGGTAATGGCCTTCAGGCGTTTTTCAACGTCATCGCGGTCGGCCACTTCACGCAGCACTAGCGTGAAATCGTTGCCTTTCAACGCTCCCGGACGCAATTTGCGTTTGTGGCGGGCATACTCCAGTACCTTACAGCCCTCAAGCTCAAATTTGCTTAAATCGGGCATGGCATTGCCGGGCACGCGTGCGCAAAGCCACTGTTCGGTCACGGCATGTTTATCTTTTTGACCGGCAAAGCTCACTTCGCGGGCGTGGATTTTGAGGAATTTTGCCAGCGCGTCCGCCACGAAGCGGGTGTTGCAGCCGTTTTTCAGAATGCGCACCAGGATGTGCTCGCCTTCGCCGTCCGGCTCAAAACCCAGATCTTCCACTACCACGAAATCTTCAGGGTTGGCTTTCAGCAGCCCCTTGCCCTGCGGTTTACCGTGCAGATACGTCAGGTTGTCGAAATCCGTCATTTGGCCGCCTTCACCAGCAGCGCCACGGCTTCACAGGCAATGCCTTCGCCACGACCGGTAAAGCCCAGCTTCTCCGTGGTAGTCGCTTTGACATTGACGTCGTCCATATGGCAGCCCAGATCTTCAGCGATAAACACGCGCATCTGAGGGATGTGCGGCAGCATCTTCGGTGCCTGAGCAATGATCGTCACATCAACGTTGCCGAGGGTGTAGCCTTTGGCCTGAATACGACGCCAGGCTTCGCGCAGCAGTTCGCGGCTGTCTGCGCCTTTAAAAGCAGGATCGGTGTCCGGGAACAGTTTGCCAATGTCGCCCAGCGCGGCGGCACCCAGCAGCGCGTCGGTCAGCGCATGCAGCGCCACGTCGCCATCAGAATGCGCCAGCAGACCTTTTTCGTAAGGAATGCGCACGCCGCCGATGATAATTGGGCCAACGCCGCCAAAGGCGTGTACATCAAAACCGTGTCCAATACGCATTATGCCTTCTCCTGAGGGGTCGTACGGGTAAGATAAAATTCCGCGAGCTGTAAGTCTTCCGGGCGCGTCACTTTTATATTATCAGCGCGCCCTTCAACAAGCGTTGGGTGAAAACCGCAATACTCCAGCGCCGAGGCTTCGTCCGTAATGGTCGCACCTTCTTTAAGCGCACGCGTTAAGCAGTCGTGGAGTAATTCGCGGGGAAAAAATTGTGGCGTCAGCGCGTGCCAGAGATCGACGCGCTCGACGGTGTGGGCAATCGCCGGTTTACCCGGTTCGGCACGCTTCATGGTGTCACGCACCGGGGCGGCCAGAATGCCGCCCACGTTACTGGTTTCACTCAGGGCCAGCAGACGTGACAGATCGTCGTGATGCAGACAGGGACGCGCGGCATCGTGCACCAGCACCCACTGCGCGTTCCCGGCAGCCTGAATGCCCGCCAGAACAGAGTCGGCCCGCTCGGCGCCGCCGTCAACAACGGTAATCTGAGGATGATTTGCCAGCGGGAGTTGCGCAAAACGCGCATCGCCGGGGCTGATGGCAATAACCACGCGTTTCACCCGGGCATGCGCCAGCAGCGCTGCCACGGCGTGCTCGAGGATCGTTTTATCGCCAATTGAGAGGTACTGCTTAGGACATTCTGTCTGCATGCGCCGGCCAAAACCTGCGGCCGGCACCACGGCACAGACGTCCGAAAAAGTTGCTGCCATGTCGTAATCCTGGGCCTGATTATCGATTGTTTTGTGCGGAGCCCTGATTGCGTTTAGACGCATCCGGAACCAGGCGATAAAACGTTTCGCCCGGCTTAGTCATACTGAGTTCATTGCGTGCGCGTTCCTCAATCGCCTCCTGGCCGCCATTGAGGTCATCAATTTCAGCAAAAAGTTGATCGTTACGCGCTTTAAGTTTGGCGTTTGTAGCCTGCTGTGCCGCGACGTCATCGCTCACCCGGCTGTAGTCGTGCAGTCCGTTTTTGCCGAACCACAGCGAATATTGCAGCCAGACCAGCAAAGCCAGCAACAGCAGCGTTAGTTTACCCATCCTGCCCCCTGAAAAAACGGCATCATCATCCCATAACTTTCCGCTGGACTCTACTGCGGGGTTTTAATTATGCCGTAAGTTAGCCCATCAGCCATAAAAACAGCAGGCCAAAGATAACCACAACGGTGGCGATAGTGATGAACGTACTATACAGGAGCTTGCCGTTGAAAAGGGAGTGCAGCGCCACGCCCACAACCACCGCAACGGGCATCAGCGCCAGGAAGAAAGGCCAGGTGTAGAGGAAGAAAAAGAGGGTGTTACCACCATAGATCAAAAACGGGATACCCAGCGCCAGTAACCACGACGCGAAGCCGACTATCGCCCCAGGGAAGGACCAGGTCGTCTCGTCGTCGGTCGTTAACGGTTCCGACCCGGTGGTAATCATGTAGTTTTCACTGTTGCGCATAGCTAATCCTGTGACCGTGACTCATCGCTCGGGAAGACAGCTCCCGAACGATACCGTCTCAGGATCTGATAATATCGTCCCGTCTGAGCAGGTCTAATAATTGGCTTACTAAATTTGTTACCAATTGTTGGCCTTCCAGATGAATCTCAGGGGATTCAGGCGCTTCGTAAACCGAGTCAATGCCGGTGAAGTTTCGCAGCTCTCCCGCGCGGGCTTTTTTGTACAGCCCTTTTGGATCGCGCGCTTCGCAGATTGCCAGCGGCGTATCCACAAACACTTCAATAAAGCGATTCTGCCCCACACGCTCGCGCACCATCTGACGTTCGGCGCGGTGCGGTGAGATAAACGCCGTCAGCACCACCAGCCCGGCATCCGCCATCAGGCTGGCGACCTCTCCTACCCGACGAATGTTCTCTTTACGGTCTTCATCGCTGAACCCTAAATCGCTGCACAGGCCGTGACGCACGTTGTCGCCGTCCAGCAGGTAGGTGCTCACCCCTTGCTGATGCAGCGCCTCTTCCAGCGCGCCTGCCACCGTGGATTTACCGGAGCCAGACAGCCCGGTAAACCACAGCACAACCCCACGGTGACCGTGGAGCTGTTCGCGCTGGGCGACGGTGACCGGATGAGGATGCCAGACGACGTTCTCATCATGGGCAGCCATTACTTGCCTCCCAGCAGATCGCGTGCGCCCCAGTGCGGGAAGTGCTTACGCACCAGCGCGTTAAGCTCCAGCTCAAACGCGCTGAACTCAGAGGCCACGGCAGCCTGCGCGTTTGGCTCACGCACCATCCCGGCACCGACGGTGACGTTCGTCAGGCGGTCGATAAAGATCAGCCCGCCCGTCACCGGGTTCTGCTGATACGGATCCAGCACCAGCGGCTCGTCGAAGGTCAGGTCCACCAGACCGATGCCGTTCAGCGGCAGCTCGCTCACGTCACGGTGGGTCAGGTTGTTGATGTCCACCTGGAACTGAATGCCGTCCACGCGGGCGCGGGTTTTCTTGCCGGCGATTTTAATGTCATAGCTCTGGCCTGCGGTCAGCGGCTGTTCCGCCATCCACACCACGTCCACGGATGCGCCCTGCACCGCCGCCAGCGTTTCCTGCGCGTCGACCAGCAGGTCGCCGCGGCTGATATCAATTTCGTCTTTCAGTACCAGGGTTACCGCTTCACCTGCCCCGGCTTCGTCCAGATCGCCATCAAAGGTGACGATTCGGGCAATGGCCGATTCCACGCCGGACGGCAGCACCTTGACGCGCTGGCCCACCTTCACTGCGCCGGAGGCAATCGTGCCCGAGAAGCCGCGGAAATCGAGGTTCGGACGGTTCACGTACTGCACCGGGAAGCGCATCGGCTGGGTATCGACCACGCGCTGAATTTCAACGGTTTCCAGCACTTCCAGCAGCGTCGGGCCACTGTACCACGGCATGTTCGCGCTCTGAGAGGCGACGTTATCCCCTTCCAGCGCCGACAGCGGCACAAAGCGAATATCGAGGTTGCCCGGCAGCTGTTCAGCAAAGGTCAGGTAGCTCTGGCGGATCTCGTCGAAACGCGCTTCGCTGTAGTCCACCAGATCCATTTTGTTCACCGCCACCACCAGATGCTTGATCCCCAGCAGCGTAGAGATAAAGCTGTGACGACGAGTCTGATCCAGCACGCCTTTACGGGCGTCGATCAGCAGGATCGCCAGGTCACAGGTGGACGCGCCGGTCGCCATGTTACGGGTGTACTGCTCGTGCCCCGGGGTGTCGGCGATAATAAATTTGCGCTTTTCGGTAGAGAAGTAGCGATAGGCGACATCAATGGTAATGCCCTGCTCGCGCTCCGCCTGCAAGCCGTCCACCAGCAGCGCCAGGTCGAGTTTTTCGCCCTGGGTGCCGTGGCGTTTACTGTCATTGTGCAGGGAAGAGAGCTGGTCTTCGTAGATCTGGCGCGTGTCATGCAGCAGACGACCAATCAGGGTACTTTTCCCGTCATCGACGCTGCCGCAGGTCAGGAAACGCAGCAGACTTTTGTACTGTTGGGCGTGCAGATAAGCTTCTACGCCGCCTTCATCGGCAATTTGTTGGGCAATAGTCGTATTCATGGCGGCTCCTTAGAAATAACCCTGACGTTTCTTCAGCTCCATGGAGCCTGCCTGGTCGCGGTCAATCACGCGGCCCTGTCGCTCACTGGTGGTCGACACCAGCATCTCCTCGATGATCTCCGGCAGCGTCTGCGCACTGGATTCCACCGCGCCGGTTAACGGCCAGCAGCCGAGGGTGCGGAAACGGACCATCTGTTTTTTGATCACTTCGCCCGGCTGTAAATCAATGCGATCGTCGTCGATCATCATCAGCATGCCGTCGCGCTCCAGCACCGGGCGTTCGGCCGCCAGATACAGCGGAACGATCTCAATATTTTCCAGATAGATGTACTGCCAGATATCCAGCTCGGTCCAGTTGGAGAGCGGGAAGACGCGAATGCTTTCGCCCTTGTTGATCTGGCCGTTGTAGTTGTGCCACAGCTCCGGACGCTGGTTTTTCGGGTCCCAGCGGTGGAAGCGGTCGCGGAAGGAGTAGATACGCTCTTTGGCGCGGGATTTCTCTTCGTCACGGCGCGCGCCGCCGAAGGCCGCATCAAAACCGTATTTATTCAGCGCCTGCTTCAGCCCTTCGGTTTTCATGATGTCGGTATGCTTGGCGCTGCCGTGCACGAACGGGTTGATGCCCATCGCCACCCCTTCCGGGTTTTTGTGCACCAGCAGCTCGCAGCCGTAGGCTTTGGCGGTACGGTCACGAAACTCGTACATCTCGCGGAATTTCCAGCCGGTATCCACGTGTAACAGCGGGAACGGCAGCGTACCCGGATAAAACGCTTTACGCGCCAGGTGCAGCATGACGCTGGAATCTTTACCGATGGAGTACATCATCACCGGGTTAGAAAACTCGGCGGCCACTTCGCGGATAATGTGGATACTTTCCGCTTCGAGCTGCCGCAGGTGAGTAAGTCGTTTTTGGTCCATAACCGTTCCTTAAGCCAAATTTATAACAGAAGCGCCAAAGCCTTCTGTGTCGGTTGTGTGTTGGAACCAGGCGAGCGTGCTGTGCAGCTGCACCACTTCTCCCACCACGATCAGGGCGGGCATTGGGGCGTCTTTCGCCAGGGTTGCAAGGTCTTGTAAGGTGCCGATGGCGACATGCTGATCGACGCGTGTCCCGCGGGAGATCACCGCTACCGGCGTCGTCGCATCGCGACCGTGCTGAATAAGCTGTTCGCTGATGTCTGCCGCTTTCATCGTGCCCATATAAATCGCCAGCGTTTGTCGGCTCTGGGCGAGATGTGACCAGTCAAACGGCGTGCTGTCGGCTTTATAGTGGCCGGTCACAAAGGTCACGCTCTGGGCGTAATCGCGATGGGTCAGCGGAATACCGGCGTAGGCCGTGACGGCAGACGCCGCCGTAATGCCGGGGACCACCTGGAACGGGACGCCCGCTTCGGCTGCCGCCTGCAACTCCTCGCCACCACGACCGAAGATAAACGGGTCGCCCCCTTTCAGGCGCACCACGGTCTTGCCCGCTTTCGCAGCGGCAATCAGCATCTGGTTGGTGTCGTGCTGGGGCACGGAGTGCTCGCCGGCACGTTTGCCGACGCAAATTTGCTCCGCGTCACGGCGGATCAGCTCGCGAATACCGTCGGTGACAAGGTGGTCATAGAACACGATATCCGCATCCTGAAGAACCTGGAGGCCACGCAGAGTGAGCAGCCCGGCATCGCCCGACCCGGCGCCCACCAGAATGATCTCTCCGCCCGTACTGCCGGGGTTATCCAGTTCGTCTTCGAGAATTTGTTGCGCCGCCGTCTCGTTACCGGCCTGCATCAGGCTGGCAAAGCGGCCGCGAAACACACGCTCCCAGAAGCGACGGCGTTCCGTCACGCTGGTCAGACGCGTTTTCAAATGGTTGCGCCAGTAGCTGGCCTTCTCCGCCATGCGTCCGAGGCTGGTCGGCAGCAGCGCTTCGATTTTTTCTCTCAGCACGCGCGCCAGCACCGGGGCGGTGCCGCCGGAGGAGATCGCCACCAGCAGCGGCGAGCGGTCGACAATCGACGGGAAGATAAATGAACATAACGGCTGGTCGTCTACCACGTTCACCAGACGGTGACGGGCCTGAGCTGCGTCGGAGATGCGGCGGTTGAGCGGCCGATCTTCGGTTGCCGCAATCACCAGCACCACGCTGTCGATCTGAGACTCTTCAAAATCCGCCTCTGCAACAATCTGCACCTGCGCCCCGGCGCGTTGCAGGAAGGCGATTTTGCGATCGGCAATTTCACCCGTCCCGACAACCAGTACCGGTCGGTCTTTTAAGGCAGCAAAAAGGGGGAGATAGTCCACAGGCAACAACTCACTAACAACCACGAATAAACGGACTATAGGGGGCGGCTTAGATCGAATGAAATTACGAATTGGAATGAGTAGTTACTCAATGGAATAACGCCGTGGAAAAGCAAATATCAAAAAGTGCTTAACACGCGAAATTTCGGGCATTTAGGAGCAATTCAAATTGTGTCTACCCGATCACAGTTTCATACTATGCGGGTTAAAATTTTGCTCTGTTTTTAAGGACTCTCTATGTTTTCCGCAATGCGCCACCGATTCGTTGCCCTGGCGCTCGGCGTTTGCTTTATCCTTCCGGCTCAGGCAAAAAATCAATCTTACGGTGAAATAGCCAGTATGCAGGCGCGGCATATTGCGACGGTCTTTCCGGGCCGTATGACCGGAACCCCAGCCGAGATGCTCTCGGCAGACTATATTCGTCAGCAGTTTGCGGATATGGGCTATGAGAGCGACATTCGCGCTTTCCACAGCCGCTACATCTATACCACACGCAATAAAACGCAGAACTGGCATAACGTAACCGGCAGCACGGTCATTGCGGCGCACGAAGGAAAGGCGGCTGAGCAGATTATTATTATGGCGCACCTTGATACCTACACGCCGTTGAGCGACGCCGATGTCGATAATAACCTCGGCGGGCTGACGCTTCAGGGACTGGATGACAATGCGGCGGGGCTGGGCGTGATGCTTGAGCTGGCCGAACGCCTGAAGAATATTCCGACGAAATACAGCATTCGCTTTGTTGCGACCAGCGGCGAAGAAGAAGGAAAACTCGGCGCTGAGAATCTCCTTAAGCGCATGAGCGCTGAGGAGAAGAAAAATACGTTGCTGGTGATTAACCTCGATAATCTGATCGTGGGGGATAAGCTCTATTTTAATAGCGGACAGAGCACGCCGAGCAGCGTACGTAAACTCACCCGCGACCGCGCGCTGGCGCTTGCCCGCACGCATGGCGTCTATGCCGCGACAAATCCGGGCGGTAACCCGCAGTATCCTAAAGGCACAGGCTGCTGTAATGACGGTGAAGTGTTTGATAAGGCGGGCATTCCGGTGCTGTACGTCGAGGCGACGAACTGGGCGCTGGGCAAAAAAGATGGCTATCAGCAGCGCAGCAAATCGAAAGCCTTTCCGGACGGGACCAGCTGGCATGATGTGCGGCTGGATAATCAGCAGCACATTGATAAAGCGCTGCCGCAGCGGATTGAGCACCGCAGCCGGGATGTCGTGAAGGTGATGCTGCCGCTGGTGAAGGAGCTGGCGAAAGCGGGGAAAGCCTGATGTCGTTAAGCCCGGTGGCGGCTACGCCTTACCGGGCCTACGTTTCGTGCCGTTGTAGACCCGGTAAGGCGTAGCCGCCACCGGGCGAAAAAACATTACCCTTCGTGCAGCCCGCACTCGCGCTTCAGCCCAAAGAATCGCGTCTCTTCTTCCGCCATTCCCGGTTCCCATTTACGCGTGGTATGGGTGTCGCCTACCGACAGGTAGCCTTGATCCCACAGCGGATGGTACTTCAGCCCGTGCTTTTGCAGATACTGGTACACCGTGCGGTTATCCCAGTCGATGATCGGCAGCACTTTGAACACGCCGCGCTGCACCGCCAGCACCGGCAGCGTTGCCCGGCTCCCGGACTGCTCGCGGCGCAGGCCCGCGAACCAGGTCTGAGCGTTCAACTCTTTCAGCGCCCGGTTCATCGGCTCGACCTTGTTGATCTCATTGTATTTCTCAATGCCCTCAACGCCCTGTTCCCACAGCTTGCCGTAGCGCGCCTCCTGCCAGGCCGCGCTTTCCGTCGCGCGGTAAACTTTGAGGTTAAGCTTGAGCTTGTCCGTCAGCTCGTCAATAAACTGGTAGGTCTCCGGGAACAGATAGCCGGTATCGGTGAGGATCACCGGAATGTCCGGGCGGATCCGATTCACCAGGTGCAGGCTGACCGCCGCCTGGATGCCAAAGCTTGACGACAGCACATAGTCACCCGGCAGGTTTTCCAGCGCCCACGCCACGCGCCCTTCGGCGTCGAGTTTTTCCAGCTGGGCGTTGGTTTCTGCCAGGGCCAGAATGCGTTCGACTTTTGGCAGGTCATTAAGGGCGTTAAGATCGAGTACGGACATAAGAACCTCGTTTGCCTGTTTTGCCGGGCGGCACTGCGTTTGCCCGGCCTACAAAACCCGTAGGCCCGGTAAGCGAAGCGCCACCGGGCAAAGGATGCGTTACTCCCAGAAATCCCTGGCGGGATCGAGCACCGGGCGAATGATGCCCGCACGCACCGTAAAGTCGCCGAAGCCTTCACCCGCTTCGCGCTCTTTCGCCCAGCGCCCGACAAGCTCGTCGATGGAATCAAGAATTTCCGGTTCCGTAATATTTTCACGGTACATACGCGGAATGCGCGTCCCCATACGGTTGCCGCCAAGGTGCACGTTGTAACGACCCGGCGCTTTGCCCACCAGACCCAGCTCGGCCAGCATCGCGCGACCGCAGCCGTTCGGGCAGCCGGTGACGCGCATAACAATATGCTCGTCCGGAATACCGTGTTTTTCCAGAATCGCTTCCACTTTATCAGTGAAGGACGGCAGGAAACGTTCCGCTTCGGCCATCGCCAGCGGGCAGGTCGGGAACGACACGCAGGCCATCGAGTTTTCACGCTGCGGTTTAACCGCATTCATCAACCCATGATCGCGCGCCAGCTTCTCGATCTTCGCCTTCTGGCTTTCCGGCACGCCGGCAATAATCAGGTTCTGGTTGGCGGTAATGCGGAACTCGCCTTTATGGATCTTAGCAATTTCCAGCAGACCGGTTTTCAGCGGGCGGCCCGGATAATCCAGAATACGACCGTTTTCAATAAACAGCGTCAGGTGCCATTTATTATCGATACCTTTCACCCAGCCAATGCGATCGCCGCGACCGGTGAATTCGTAAGGGCGGATCGGCTCAAACTTGATCCCCGCGCGACGCTCCACTTCTTCTTTGAACGTCTCGACGCCTACACGCTCCAGGGTGTATTTGGTTTTCGCGTTTTTACGGTCGGTACGGTTGCCCCAGTCGCGCTGGGTAGTAACCACCGCCTCAGCCACGGCCAGCGTGTGCTCCAGCGGCAGGAAGCCGAACTCGCTCGCGGTGCGGGCGTAGGTTTTCTTGTTCCCATGCTCGATGGACAAACCGCCGCCCACCAGCAGGTTAAAGCCGACCAGCTTGCCATTTTCGGCAATCGCCACGAAGTTCATGTCGTTGGCGTGCAGGTCGATATCGTTCTGCGGCGGGATAACCACCGTGGTCTTGAATTTGCGCGGCAGGTAGGTCTGACCGAGGATCGGCTCTTCGTCCGTGGTCGCGACTTTCTCCTGATCGAGCCAGATCTCCGCATAGGCACGCGTGCGTGGCAGCAGGTGCTCGGAGATCTTCTTCGCCCACTCGTACGCTTCGGCGTGCAGCTCGGACTCATACGGGTTCGAGGTGCAAAGCACGTTACGGTTCATGTCGTTGGCGGTCGCCAGCGCGTCCAGCCCCACGGAGTGCAGCATCTGGTGCACCGGCTTGACGTTTTTCTTCAGAATGCCGTGGAACTGGAAGGTCTGACGGTTAGTCAGACGGATGCTGCCGTAAATCGTGTTTTCACCGGCAAACTTGTCGATCGCCTGCCACTGTTTGGTGGTGATGATGCCACCCGGCAGGCGGCAGCGCAGCAGCATCGCATGACGCGGCTCCAGCTTCTGTTCGGCACGTTCGGCGCGGATATCGCGGTCGTCCTGCTGGTACATACCGTGGAAACGGATCAGCAGGAAGTTGTCGCCTTTGAAACCGCCGGTCAGGCCGTCATTTAAATCTTCGGCAATGGTACCGCGCAGGTAGTTGCTCTCTACCTTCATGCGCTCGGCATCAGACAGTTTGCCTTCGACCACCAGTGGGCCAGGATGTTTTTCGCTCATTAGTAGACATCTCGCTGATAACGGCGCTCTACGCGCAGCTCACTTAAAAATTCATCCGCCGTTTCGGCATCCATACCGCCGAATTCGGCAATCACTTCCAGCAGTGCCTGCTCAACGTCTTTCGCCATGCGATTGGCGTCGCCGCAGACATAAATGTGGGCGCCGTCATTGATCCAGCGCCACAGCTCTGCGCCCTGTTCGCGCAGTTTGTCTTGTACGTATACTTTTTCTTTCTGATCGCGGGACCAGGCCAGATCGATGCGGGTCAGCACGCCCTCTTTGACGTAGCGCTGCCATTCAACCTGGTAGAGGAAATCTTCAGTAAAATGCGGGTTGCCGAAGAACAGCCAGTTTTTACCCGGCGCCTCGTCCGCTGCACGCTGCTGCATAAAGGCGCGGAACGGTGCGATGCCGGTGCCCGGGCCAATCATGATCACCGGCGTTTCCGGGTTCGCCGGCAGGCGGAAGTTGTCGTTGTGTTCGATAAAGACGCGCACCTCGCCCTCTTCTTCCACGCGGTCGGCCAGGAAGCCCGACGCCCCGCCCGCCCGCGCGCGGCCTTCGATGTCGTAACGCACCACGCCAACGGTGATGTGGACTTCGTTTTCCACTTCCGCCTGTGAAGAGGCGATGGAGTAAAGACGCGGCGTCAGCGGACGCAGCAGGCCGATCAGCGCGTCGGCATCCAGCTGTGCCGGGGAGAAACGCACCATGTCGACAATCGGCGTCGTCGCGGCGTAATGCTGTAACTTCGTCTTGTCCCCCACCAGCGGCAGAAGGGACTCGCTGCGCGTTAAGGTGGCGAAGTTTTCAACGATGTTGGCGGTGTTCACCGTCAGCTCGAAATGCCACTGAAGCGCCTCAGAGAGCGGTAAGGTTTTACCTTCCACCTGGACCGGCTCCGTGCCTTTCAGCCACAGCAGCTCGACCAGCTCTTTCACCAGCGCCGGATCGTTCTGATACCAGACGCCCAGCGCATCGCCAGGCTGATAACGCAGGCCGGAGTCACCGAGATCGATTTCGATATGGCGCACGTCTTTTTCCGAATCACGGCCCGTGATTTTCTGGTTTACCGACAGGCTCGCCGTCAGCGGCGCCTCTTTCGTGTAAGGGCTGGTGTGGATTTCGTTGACGGTGCCCGCTGCGGTAACGGCGGCTTGCGCTGGCGTCTCTTTCGGGACGCGGGCCTTCAGCACCTCAACGATGCGCGTCCGCCATTCGGCGGCGGCGGCCTGGTATTCGACATCAGCGTCTACGCGATCCAGCAGGCGCTCTGCACCCAGCTCCGCCAGCTTGCTGTCGAAGTCTTTACCGGACTGGCAGAAAAATTCATAGGACGTATCACCGAGGCCGAAGACGGCAAAGGCGGTGCCCTCCAGCCTGGGCGCTTTTTTCGAGAACAGGAACTTATGCAGCGCGACGGCTTCTTCCGCAGGCTCACCTTCCCCCTGCGTTGACGCCACCACCACCAGCAGTTTTTCTGACGCGATCTGTTTGAATTTATAATCCCCGGCGTTGACCAGGTTAACGTTCAGCTTCGCGGCGAGCAGGTCATCACGCAGCGCTTCGGCCACACGACGGGCATTACCCGTTTGCGAAGCGGAGATAAGCGTGATGGCAGGAATTTCAACGGCCGTTGGCGGGACGCCAGCCACAGCACCCGGCTGCTGATTGAGCATTCCCCAGAAATAGCCGGAGACCCAGGCGAGCTGGGTGGGTGAAAAATCGGAAGTCGCGGCCTGGAGGCGCGCCAGTTGCTCCGGGTTAAGGGGAAGCAAATTTGAAGGTGGGGCCTGTGTTGTCATGCGTCGTTATGTTCCAGTAGCAAAGCGGACTTTAAGCGAATAAATCCAAACTGAAGATAAGGTTAACGGCGGGGATAATAACAATTAAAGAAGGGATGGAAATAATAAATAACCAAATGGACTAACCTGTTTTAGTTATCGTTCTTAACGATAAAAGCGATTAAATAACTTTTTGAAATAAAACAATAAAGGCCGATAAACACCATGAATACGAGGCGGTGACCGTTCAGAGCCGTTTTAGTTAATGATAAAAATTGTGCTTTCCGGTACTATGCGGCGGTTTTTTCCGCATTCCTGAGAGCTATGATGTCCACCACACTGTTTAAAGATTTCACCTTCGAAGCCGCACACCACCTTCCACACGTTCCTGCCGGACACAAATGTGGCCGCCTGCATGGACACTCGTTTATGGTGCGTCTTGAAATCACCGGTGAAGTCGATCCCCATACGGGCTGGATCATGGACTTTGCCGAACTGAAGGCTGCGTTTAAGCCGACCTACGATCGTCTCGATCACTACTATCTGAATGATATTCCGGGCCTTGAAAACCCGACCAGCGAAGTGCTGGCGAAATGGATTTGGGATCAGATGAAACCGCTGGTCCCGCTGCTGAGCGCAGTGATGATCAAAGAGACCTGCACGGCAGGCTGCGTCTACCGCGGGGAGTGAATCTCCTCCGTTGCGGCCTCACGAGGCACGAGCGGCGTAAACTCGTAGAGCACCAGCGCATTACTCTCCAGTGATTCACTCAGTTGCCAGCCGTCATAAAGGCGTTCATCGCGTACGGAAAGCGTTGGACGCGCTTTATGCGCTATCCAGCGCCACATCTCTTCATCAGGGCCGCTTTCGCTGCCAACCCCTTCAAGTAACGGATAGAGCGCGCCGTTGTGCTGATCAAACAGATGACATTTAATTCGCCATTTACCGCACATTCCCTTCAGGTGTAAATGATACTGCTGGCGAAAACGCTGGATGAATGCTTCTTCACTGGAAAGCAGCGGATTAAAAACCACCACATTACGCAGCAACAGCTGATAACCATTGAGATGGCGCGTAAGCAGGACACGCTTATCATTGACCAGCACCTCGCCCCGCAGACGTTGCCAGAGCCAGAGTACCCAATAAACCGGACGCGGCAGACCATGGTTATACTGTAGCGCCAGGCTTGAGGTATCGATGGTGTTGTTTGCACGGGCTTCTCCCTGAAGGCCCGAATTGAGCCAGAATCCCGCCAGCCAGACCTGCTCCGAAAGTCCGAGCAGGTTCTGCATCAGCAACGCCCCACGAAAAAACCAGCCGTTTGTCGCCCGCGTGTTGCCGGTGAGGGTATTCCAGGAGAGAAGCCAGACGGGAAGCGAACATTTACGCAAGCGAAGGGCAGCGAGGATCTGGCGGACCTTCAGTATCGGATAATTTTCCGTTGAGGAGAGAGGGGTTGCCCCCAGTTGCGCGGGATCGAGAAGCTCATTGGCATCGGCCGAACAGGCAAGAAAATCGGCCTGCATCAGGATGGCTGAACTGAACAGGGTATCGTCGCTTACGCCCGCGCTGACGGGGGCAAATCGGTGCCATAAACCAAACTTTGCCTGCGGAAGATAAGTTCGTATTGCCTTTTGCTGGGCCAGCCAGACCTGCTCCCGGGTCTCCTCACTTGCCTGTGTTGACCAGTGCATGACGAAGTGCCAGCCCGCGGTGATCTCTGGCGAAAAATGATTAACCGACTGTTGTAAAAAACGGGTCAGAAGATCGCGACGGGTCGTTACGCCGGTGTGCAGTAGCACCGTCCACTGCTTTTTTGCCAGCCAGGTGAAGAGCTGATGCAGATTGTACCAGCAGGCGTAGCCCGCCATCTGGGGGTCATCCCACCCGGTGGCAAACAGACGACTGCTGAGAAAAGGTTCGGCGATATCAATCCCCTCAATGGGAATGGCCTCATTTATCGCCTCCAGATTTTGTCGAACGTCCTCACGCAGCAAATCGTCGAGCTCACGCAGGGTAATGACCACCCGCATACGGCGCAGCGAGGCAGAAAGAGGATTAAGCTGCTCAAGATCCAGGCTCTGCTCCTGCTGCGGATGAACGATGAGCGGCGAGGCTCCCCAACCGCGCGCCACCGGTTCATTGAGCAGGCTAAACAGCTTGTCCACGGCGACCGGATAGCGCTGCTCACGCCTGTCCGTCCGAATACGTGCCGCCTCCGGGTGCTGGCGCCGGGCCTTACGAAACTCACCCGGAGACATATTGTGAACACGCCTGAACCGATCGCTCATCATACGCGTGCTGGCGAAACCCTGCTCAAGCGCAATCTGATGCAGCGGTCGGTTCGTCAGCCGGAGAGCGTCGGCCGCCTTTTCCAGCCGCAGGTGGGTGATGTACTGCATGAAACTGATCCCCACCTCCTTGCGAAAGAGACGAGAGAGCCAGGCTTCAGAGACATATTCACTCGCGGCGATTTCCGCAAGCGTAATACGGCGGGAATAACTGGCATTGATCCGCTCTATCACCCGGGCGATGCGTTTGCTGTGCGCTGATGAAAGTTCCCGGGACAGCATACGGGCGGGCTGTTGAAAGCGGCTGGTCAGCAACAGCAATATCTCGCTCAGCCAGCGGTACGCCTCCAGCCGGTAGCGGTGCGGGTCGTTGATGAGGGTGACCACAAGAAGCTGGCGCAGCAGATCGCGAAGCGCATCGCATTGGGGCCAGACGCCTCCGGCTTCTGCCGGTACAGCATAATCATGGGCAAAAAAATCATTGCAGAGCTGGACGACCCAGCGCCCGGAAAGGGTTACGCGCAGGGTGACATTTGCCGTTTCGCTCGTGAACTGCCAGCGCCGATGACGGTTGATGATAGCAAGGGTATTGGCCTCCAGGATGTCACGTCCCACATCGGTGTTCAGCTCTGCCCGCCCTTCCAGCACCCAGAGCAACGTTAGCGTATCGCCTTCATCCTCCACGCAGTGGCGAATGTCCTGAATCTCTATCCAAAATTCATCTCCCCGTTGCGCCATCTTACCCCTCACCAAAGACAAAAAATGACCTGATCTTTTTTGTCATAACTGAATTGTATGAAAAACAATCAAAATAAAGCCGTCGCTTTACAACAAAAAAATGCATTTTCAGGCGGGACGATCGTCATAGACTCGAAATTATCATCGTTTGGCAGAAAAAGGATAACAAAAATGACACATCCAATTATCGAAGCTCTGCGTGGCAACGAAGCCCGGTTCACTGAATTACGTCACTATTTTCATCAGCATCCTGAAATTGGTTTTGAGGAGCACAACACGAGCGATCGCGTTGCAGCTCTGCTTCAGGAATGGGGATATGAGGTTCATCGCGGCCTGGCGAAAACCGGTGTGGTCGGCACACTGAAGGTGGGTAACGGGCATAAACGCCTGGGCCTGCGCGCCGATATGGATGCGCTGCCAATGCAGGAAAACAACGGCAAGGCGTGGAGCAGTACCGTTGAGGGTAAATTCCACGGCTGCGGTCATGACGGCCACACCACAACGCTCCTGTATGCAGCGGAGTACCTGGCACGCACCCGTAATTTTAACGGCACGCTGCACCTTATTTTTCAGCCCGCGGAAGAACTTCTGTATGGCGGACGCGTTATGGTAGAGGACGGTTTGTTTGACCTGTTCCCCTGCGACCACATCTTTGGTCTGCACAATATGCCGTCACAGCCCCTCGGAAAAATTGGTCTGCGCGATGGCGCCATGATGGCCTCTTCCGATACCCTTCATATTGAGGTTAACGGCGTGGGTGGTCATGGCGCGGTGCCAGAACATACCGTTGACGCCACCCTGGTTGCCTGCCATATCACTATCGCGTTGCAGTCGATTGTTTCGCGCAACATTACCCCCTTCCAGCCAGCCGTCGTTACCGTAGGCAGCATTCAGGCCGGGCACGCCCCTAACATTATCAACGACAAAGTATTGATGAAACTTACCGTGCGCACGCTGGATGAAAGCGTGCGGCAAACCGTGCTACAGCGTATCCATGATATCGCCGTTGCACAGGCGGAAAGTTTCAATGCGACGGCCACCATTCGACACATTAACGGCAGCCCGGTGCTGAAAAACAATCCGCAAGCCAACGAGATGGTGCGCAGCGTCGCCACCGATCTGTTCGGTCAGGATGCCGTCGCGGAGGTCAATGCGTTTATGGGCAGCGAGGACTTTGCTTTCATGCTCGAGAAAAATCCCAATGGATGCTATTTCACGCTTGGCGCCGGGGATGAGCCTGACCGCTGCATGGTACATAACCCGGGCTACGACTTTAACGACAACATTCTCCTCACCGGCGCGGCGCTGTGGGCCGCACTGACCGAACACTATCTGCGCTGATTCGCACCTTCCCGGGAGGGCTGCACTATGAGTACCGTTTCCCTGACAGGCGCATCCGCCTACGCCGGTAACGATCGGCTGCTGGCGGGTATCGTCATGAGCGTTCTGACATTCTGGCTGTTTGCCCAGTCGGTTATCAACGTGGTTCCGGCCATGCAGAATAGCCTCGATATTGCCCTCGAAACCCTTACGCTGGCCGTCAGCCTGAGCGCGTTGTTCAGCGGCTGTTTTGTCGTCGCCTGCGGTGGGTTTGCCGATAAGTATGGGCGCATGCGCCTGACCATGATTGGCCTGATCCTGAGCATGATCGGGAGTGGTCTGCTGTTCATTTCATGGGAGCCCGTCCTGTTTCTGTTGGGACGAGCGATACAGGGGCTATCAGCGGCCTGCATTATGCCCGCCACGCTGGCGCTGATTAAAACCTGGTATGAAGGTAAAGCACGCCAGCGCGCAATTAGTTTCTGGGTTATCGGTTCATGGGGCGGGAGTGGCCTGAGCTCGTTTGTGGGAGGCGCCATCGCCACCACGCTGGGCTGGCGCTGGATTTTTATTCTGTCGATGGTGGTGGCTCTGGTCGCGCTATTGCTTATCCGCGCCACGCCGGAAAGCCGCAGCCCTGATGCGTGTCGACACAAACTGGATATCAGCGGCCTGGTGAGTTTTGTCCTTATGCTGGTGCTGTTCAATCTGTTTATCAGCAAAGGACACAGCTGGGGCTGGAGCAGCAGTTTATCGCTTCTTGTACTGTGTGGAGCCGTGATTGCACTGATGTGCTTTATCGTTACCGGGCGGCGGAAAGGCGATGCGGCGCTGATCGATTTCGCCCTGTTTAAAAACCGGGCCTATAGCGCCTCGGTATTCTCAAATTTCCTGCTCAACGGCTGCATTGGCACCATGATGATCGCCAGCATCTGGTTGCAGCAGGGCCATCATCTGTCACCGCTACAGACCGGCATGATGACGCTGGGGTATCTGGTTACCGTACTGGCGATGATCCGGGTGGGTGAAAAACTGCTTCAGCGCTATGGCGCCAGGCTGCCGATGATGACCGGCCCGCTGCTGACCGCAACAGGTATTTCGCTGATTTCATGCACCTTCTTAAGCAAAGAGGTCTACATTGTTACCGTTTTTCTGAGCAATATTTTATTCGGGCTGGGGCTCGGATGTTACGCCACGCCCTCAACGGACACGGCGGTAATGAATGCCCCTGAAAACAAAGTGGGGGTGGCTTCTGGGATCTATAAGATGGGCAGTTCCCTGGGCGGCGCAATGGGGATCGCGGTCACCGCATCGCTGTACGCGCTATGGCTGCCGATGGGAACGGCCAGTGCCGCGCAGTATGCCTTGCTTTTCAACAGTGCGATTTGCCTTGGGTCGGCAGTCGTGACCTGGGCTTTACTGCCAACAACAAAAGCCCCGCGTTAAGCGGGGCCACAAAAGTATCAGGCAATGTTCAGATATTTGTGCGTCTGCATCGACAGGCGCCAGTTGCGGGCGATACAGGTTTCAATGCACAGACGGGTCGCATCGTCTTTCTGGCTGATAGGCTGTAGCGCGATCACGCGCTGCTTTTCGTCCGTCAGCGTCGCCAGCAGTTCATCCAGCGCTTCGATGTCACGCACGCGCCCCACCGGATGTTTGATCTCATCAGCTCGCTCAAGCGCCTGCGACAGTACGTCATACCCGCCGCGCATATTCACTTTTGGTGAAACCGTGACCCACGTTGAATGGGAGCAGCGCACTTCATGGGTGCCGCTGGTTTCGATCTGACAGCTATAGCCGTTCTTCTCGAGCAGTTCGGTGAGCGGCATCAGATCGTGAATGCAGGGTTCCCCGCCGGTGATCACCACGTGCCGCGCCGTCCAGCCCTGACGACCAATAATGGCAAGCAGATCTTCTGCGCTACCCGCGCCCCATTTATCGCTCTCTTTGGTTTTCGCCAGAATGCTGAACAGCGATACTTCCCGATCTGCGAGCTTATCCCACGTATGTTTGGTATCACACCAGGCGCAGCCAACCGGGCATCCCTGTAAACGAATAAAGATAGCGGGAACGCCGGTAAAGTAACCCTCGCCTTGCAGGGTCTGGAACATCTCGTTAATCGGGTACTGCATAGTCAACTCTGTTAAAGGGATAAACGATAAGTATCGCAGATCCCCGTCAGATGATCATGCTCCATCGGTGCTTTGCGCGCCAATTGCCGCCATAAACCGTTCCGTAATTTGCTGTGGTCGGGTGATCGCCCCGCCGACGACAACCGTGTGCGCCCCCAGCGCCAGACACCTGGCCGCGCGTTCAGGCGTATCCACGTTACCTTCAGCAATCACGGGGATCGTGACGGCAGACAGCACCTCTTTCAAAAACGCGCAGTCATTTTCCGGTAGCGAATGGCCCGCAGTCTCCGCCGTATAACCGTAAAGGGTGGTTCCGACGCAATCAAACCCCAGCGCCTGCGCGGCCACGGCCTCCTGCACGGTGGCAATATCCGCCATCAGCAGCAGCGAAGGGTAACGGGTGCGGATCTGCGCGATCAGCATGTCCAGCGATCCGCCACCGGGCCGTTTCCGGGCGGTCGCATCCAGCGCAACGATCTCCGGGCCGACCGCCATCAACTCATCCACTTCTTTGAGCGTTGCGGTGATGAACACCTCGCTGTCCGGATAGTCTCGTTTGATGATGCCGATTACCGGCAGTGAGACCAGCCCTTTGATAGCCTCAATATCCACCACGCTATTGGCGCGGATCGCAGCGGCACCGCCCTGGGCCGCCGCCAGCGCCATTCGCGACATAATAAACGGGCTGTGCAGCGGTTCGTTTTCCAGCGCCTGGCAGGAGACGACCAGTTTTCCTTTCAGGTTATCCAGTACAGTTTTCATTACGATAAGATCTCTTCTACTTCGTTTTTGATAATGGTGACGTGCGGTCCATAGATGACCTGGACACCGTTGCCGCGGACGATTACGCCGCGGGCGCCGGTCGCTTTCAGTGCAGATTCATTGACTTTGCTACCGTCTTTCACCGTGACGCGAAGGCGCGTGGCGCAGCAGTCAACGTCATCCAGATTGTCTTTTCCTCCCAGCCCGGCGATCACCGCCGCGGCGCGCTCGCTTTGCGGCAGGGTAGCCTCGTCAGCCAACGCCTCCTTTTCACGGCCCGGCGTGGCAAAATCAAAACGTTTGATCAGATAGCGGAAGGTACAGTAGTAAAGGAAGAACCACGGTACGCCCACCAGCGGGACGAACATCCAGTTAGTTTTCGCTTCCCCCTGCAAAATGCCGAACAGCACGAAATCAATAAACCCGCCGGAGAATGTTTGTCCGATGGTGATGTGCAGCATGTGCGCGAGCATGAACGCCAGCCCGTCAAACAGCGCATGAATGACGTACAGCACCGGGGCAATAAACAGGAATGAGAACTCTATGGGCTCGGTAATTCCCGTCAGGAATGAGGTTAACGCCGCAGAGAGCAGCAGCCCGGCAACCCGCTTTTTGTTCTCCGGCCTGGCCGTGTGGTACATCGCAAGGCAGGCGCCGAGCAGACCAAACATCATGGTAATAAAGCGCCCGGACATGAAGCGCGACGTACCCTCATAGAAATGCTGCGTGTTCGGGTCGGCGAGCTGGGCGAAGAAGATCCGCTGCGTGCCCTCAACCAGGTGACCGTTAACAATTTCACTGCCGCCAAGCGCGGTGGTCCAGAACGGAAGATAGAAGATGTGGTGCAAACCAAACGGGCCAAGCATGCGCAGGATGAAGCCGTACAGCAACGTCCCCAGATAGCCGGTGGCATCCACCAGCCCGCCGAGGCCAAAGATCAGCTTCTGAAAATTCGGCCAGACCACGGTCATCAGCGCGCCGACGAGTATCGCCGCCAGTGAGCTGATAATGGGAACGAAGCGTGAGCCGCCAAAAAAGCCCAGGAATTGCGGAAGCGCGATTTTATTAAACCGATGATGCAGTGCGCAGGTCACCAGCCCAATAACTACCCCACCAAACACGCCCGTTTCAAGCGTCTGAATACCCAGCGTCATGCCCTGCCCTACGGCGCCCGGGTTCTCATGCGCCAGTTTTCCGGTCAGGATCAGCAGCGCATTGATAGTGGCATTCATCACCAGATAAGCGAGCAACGCCGCCAGCCCTGCCGTGCCTTTATCATTTTTCGCCAGCCCAACGGCGACCCCAACAGCAAACAGTACCGACAGGTTTGCAAACACAATCGAGCCTGCGCTGCTCATGATGGTAAAGATGGCCTGTAGCCAGCCAACGTCTAAAAATGGATACGCAGTAAGCGTATTTGGATTCGATAGCGCCCCGCCGATCCCCAGCAACAGACCTGCTGCGGGCAGTATGGCGATGGGTAACATAAAGGATTTGCCGAAGCGCTGCGCTTTTTCAAACCATCCGCCGGAAGACGTTCCGCTGAACATTTGCATCATTTTTTTATCCCCCTGGTTATTGATGAAAATTTTTACCATATATATTTTTAATTGTGAAAATTACCACCAAAAACCAGGACACCGATCATACTTTTTCGAAATGACTGGCATCTCTCCCCCGCTTTCCGCCACACTAGTTGGCAGAGAAACGCATTAAGGATCTAGCATGTCGGACCATGAAAACCTGCTGCTGAAGCTACGCCAGGAGGCTTCCGGGTACAGCCCAACGCAACAAAAACTGGGGGAGTTTGTCCTCAACGATCCTGCCAGAGTGCTCTACCTGACGATCACCGAGCTGGCGCGTGAAAGCGGCACCAGCGAGGCCAGCGTCACACGCCTTTGCCGCACGCTGGGCTGTAAGGGATATAACGAATTTAAAATGGCGCTTGCGCTGGATATTCAGCAGGGTTTGCCGGAGCGTCAGGCAGGAGATGCAATAGATAACGTGGTGGATGAGTCTGTCCAGGCGCTGCAAGATACCGCAAAACTCCTCGACCGGGCCCAGCTTGAACAGGCGACACTGGCCCTGCATCAGGCGCAGTCAGTGCAAATTTACGGAGTGGCGGCCAGCGCGATTCTGGGGGAGTATTTGCATTACAAGCTGCTGCGACTCGGCAAACCTGCACAGCTGTTTAGCGATATGCATCGCGCCGCCATGAATGCGACGACGCTCTCGAAAGAGACGCTGGTGGTGGCCATCTCAAGTTCCGGCTCTACACGGGATCTGCTTCACGTGGTGAAACTCGCCCGCAAGAGGGGCGTTAAGGTACTGGCACTCAGCAATACGCCTCGCAGCCCGCTGGCCTCCCTGAGCGATTTACAGCTGGTTGCAGCCAAACCCGAGGGACCGCTGAGCGCGGGTGCGCTCAACGCCAAGGTTGGCGTGATGCTACTGGTTGAACTGCTAACCACTTCCCTTATTGCAGTAGACAGCCATTACGGTGACGTTAGCCAGCAAACGGCAAGCGCCACGTTGCCGCTTCTGCTATAGAAAACAAAAAACCCGCCGAAGCGGGTTTTTTCATAAGAACGAAGGTTCAGGCTTATGCCTGGCCTTTGATCTCTTTACGACCGTTGTAAGGTGCTTTTTCGCCCAGCGCTTCTTCGATACGAATCAGCTGGTTGTATTTAGCAACACGGTCAGAACGGCTCATAGAACCGGTTTTGATCTGGCCAGCAGCGGTACCAACAGCCAGGTCAGCGATGGTAGCATCTTCAGTTTCGCCAGAACGGTGAGAGATAACCGCGGTGTAGCCAGCGTCTTTCGCCATTTTGATCGCAGCCAGCGTTTCGGTCAGAGAACCGATCTGGTTGAATTTGATCAGGATGGAGTTAACGATGCCTTTCTCGATGCCTTCTTTCAGGATCTTGGTGTTGGTTACGAACAGATCGTCACCAACCAGCTGGATTTTGTCGCCCAGTACTTTGGTCTGGTATGCGAAACCATCCCAGTCAGACTCGTCCAGACCGTCTTCGATAGAAACGATTGGGTACTGTTTGGTCAGGTCTTCCAGGAAGTGAGTGAACTCTTCAGAGGTGAACGCTTTGTTGCCTTCGCCAGCCAGAACGTATTTACCGTCTTTGTAGAATTCAGATGCTGCGCAGTCCATCGCCAGGGTGATGTCTTTGCCCAGCTCGTAGCCTGCTGCTTTAACCGCTTCAGCGATAACAGCCAGTGCTTCTGCGTTAGAACCCAGGTTTGGCGCGTAGCCGCCTTCGTCACCAACAGCCGTGTTCATGCCTTTAGCTTTCAGAACTTTAGCCAGGTTGTGGAACACTTCAGAACCCATACGTACCGCTTCTTTCAGGGTCTTCGCGCCAACTGGCTGAATCATGAATTCCTGAATATCAACGTTGTTGTCTGCGTGCTCACCACCGTTGATGATGTTCATCATTGGTACAGGCATGGAGTATTTGCCTGGGGTGCCGTTCAGTTCAGCGATGTGCTCGAACAGTGGCATGCCTTTAGCTGCCGCTGCCGCTTTGGCGTTCGCCAGGGAAACGGCCAGGATTGCGTTCGCACCGAAGTTAGATTTGTTTTCAGTACCGTCCAGATCGATCATGATCTTGTCGATGCCAGCCTGATCTTTAGCATCTTTGCCAACGATAGCCTGAGCAATAGGACCGTTAACAGCGCCAACCGCTTTCAGTACGCCTTTGCCCATGAAACGGGATTTGTCGCCATCACGCAGTTCCAGCGCTTCGCGGGAACCTGTAGAAGCACCTGATGGAGCCGCTGCCATACCGACGAAACCACCTTCCAGATGAACTTCAGCTTCAACGGTCGGGTTACCACGGGAGTCGATGATTTCACGACCGATGACTTTAACGATTTTGGACATTAGATTTTCCTCAGTACAAGTTAAACTAAAACTCCAGACAAACAACGCGTACCAAAGGTACGCGTTGCCGTTCTAACTTTTTTACTTCGCCTGACGCTTCTGGTACTCGCTGGCGGCTTTCACGAAGCCTGCAAACAGCGGATGCCCGTCACGCGGCGTTGAAGTAAATTCCGGGTGGAATTGGCAGGCCACGAACCACGGATGGTTAGGCACTTCGATGATCTCGACTAACTGATCATCCCCGGAACGGCCCGCAACACGCAGACCCGCAGCTTCAATTTGTTTCAACAACATGTTGTTGACTTCATAGCGGTGACGATGGCGCTCGGTGATGACCGGCTCGCCGTACAGCTTGCGTACCACGCTATCGTCGGACAGCTGGCAGGCCTGTGCGCCAAGACGCATGGTGCCACCCAGATCGCTCTTCTCGGTACGGACTTCGACGTTACCGTCTTCGTCGCGCCATTCCGTAATCAGCGCCACAACAGGGTACTTACAGTCTGGCACAAATTCCGTAGAGTTCGCGTTTTCCATTCCCGCTACGTTGCGCGCAAATTCAATCAGCGCAACCTGCATACCCAGGCAGATACCGAGGTATGGAATATTGTTTTCACGCGCATAGCGTGCAGTGGCGATCTTGCCTTCAACACCACGGTAGCCGAAGCCGCCAGGGATGAGGATAGCATCCAGATCTTTAAGAATTTCAACGCCGCGCGTCTCCACATCCTGTGAATCAATCAGCTTGATGTTCACAGAGACGCGATTCTTCAGACCACCGTGTTTCAGCGCTTCGATAACTGACTTATAGGCATCCGGCAGTTCGATGTACTTGCCGACCATACCGATAGTCACTTCGCCGCCCGGATTGGCTTCTTCGTAAATCACCTGCTCCCATTCAGACAGGTTAGCTTCCGGACAGTTCAAGCTGAATCGTTTACAAATATAATCGTCCAGCCCCTGTGATTTCAACAGGCCCGGGATTTTATAAATGGAATCGACATCTTTCATTGAAATAACGGCTTTTTCAGGCACGTTACAGAACAATGCAATTTTCGCGCGTTCGTTCGCCGGAATCGCGCGATCGGAACGGCAAACCAGGATGTCAGGCTGAATACCGATGGAGAGCAGCTCTTTAACAGAGTGCTGAGTCGGTTTGGTTTTCACTTCACCTGCTGCCGCCATGTAAGGCACCAGCGTCAGGTGCATGAACAGCGCGTGCTCACGACCAATATCTACCGCCAGCTGACGAATCGCTTCAAGGAACGGCAGGGATTCGATATCCCCTACGGTACCGCCGATTTCAACCAGCACAACGTCATGCCCTTCGCCACCGGCAAGGACACGTTCTTTGATGGCGTTAGTGATGTGTGGGATGACCTGCACGGTCGCGCCCAGGTAGTCACCACGGCGCTCTTTACGCAGAACGTCAGAGTAGATACGGCCAGTCGTAAAGTTGTTACGACGGGTCATTTTGGTACGGATGAAACGCTCGTAGTGGCCAAGATCCAGATCGGTTTCAGCGCCGTCTTCAGTAACGAACACTTCCCCGTGTTGGGTTGGGCTCATGGTGCCAGGATCGACGTTGATGTACGGATCCAGTTTCATCATGGTCACATTGAGGCCACGGGCTTCAAGAATGGCTGCGAGGGAGGCTGCGGCAATGCCTTTACCCAGAGAGGATACGACCCCGCCGGTCACAAAAATATAGTTCGTTGTCATGCTGAACCTGAGAAGTTAGGGTGAAACGATGGAATAACCAGGACGGGAAAGTAGTATACCCGAACACGACGAGCGCCACAAACTTTCATTCTCCGTCTCCACTCCAGGCCATGACAAACATAAGGAGTGAGAAAATAGCCCCTTTTGGGTAAATGTTTTTGACGCAAATCAAGCGCTTGTCATTTAAAAAATCACACAAATTGCGCTTGATCGCAAAATCTCGTTAGAGATCATGTTCCTGGCGTTTTACTTCCTGCCAGACTTCTTCCATCGCGTCGAGGTCAATCCCGCTCATTTCCAGGCCGCGCGAGGCCACAATCCGCTCAACTTCGCGAAAGCGTCGTTCGAATTTAATGTTCGCTTTTTGCAGGGCGGTTTCCGCTTTTACACCGAGGTGGCGCGAAAGGTTGACGGTCGCAAACAGCAGATCGCCCATCTCCTCTTCCAGCTTTGCTTCATCCACAACGGCCTGCTGCGCTTCATGCATCACTTCGTCGATCTCTTCGTGCACTTTTTCCAGCACCGGGCCGAGAGAGTTCCAGTCAAACCCTACCGCCGAGCAGCGCTTTTGAATTTTGTGCGCGCGCATCAGCGCGGGAAGGTTCAGGGGAATGTCGTCCAGCGCCGAGTGCTGGGATTTTTCAGCGCGTTCGGCGCTTTTTATCTGCTCCCAGCGCGCCAGCACTTCCGCACTGTTGCCTGCGGAGGCATCGCCAAAAATATGCGGATGACGACGCTCCAGCTTGTCGCTGATAGCGGCGCAGATATCGTCAAAGTTAAAGCGCCCCTCTTCCTGCGCCATCTGCGCGTAGAACACCACCTGGAACAGCAGGTCGCCCAGCTCACCGCGCAGGTCGTCGAAATCCTCGCGCGAAATCGCGTCCAGCACTTCGTAGGTCTCTTCCAGCGTGTAAGGCGCAATGGTGGCGAAAGTCTGCTCTTTATCCCACGGGCAGCCGTTTTCCGGGTCGCGCAGGCGTTTCATGATGCCGAGCAGGCGGTCGATTTGAGTCATAACAGATTCCATTAAATGCCTGAGCCGGGTGGCGGCGTTGCCTTACCCGGCCTACAGAAGAGGATGTTTAGCCGCCGTGCAGACGACGCGCGTCAATCACATCCGGCACCTGGTTCAGTTTGCCGAGTACGCGGCCCAGCACCTGAAGGTTATAGATTTCGATAGTCATATCGATGGTGGCAAGCTGCTCGCGGGTATCGCTGCGGCTGGCAACGCCCAGCACGTTGACCTTCTCGTTGGCGAGAATGGTGGTGATGTCGCGCAGCAGGCCGCTGCGGTCGTTGGCAGTGACGCGCACAACCAGCGAGTAACCCGCCGAGTAGCTCTCCCCCCAGACGGCTTCCACGATACGTTCCGGCGCATGCGATTGCAGCTCTGCAAGCTGATCGCAGTCGGAGCGGTGAATCGAGATCCCGCGCCCCTGGGTGATAAAGCCGACAATATCGTCTCCCGGGATCGGCTGGCAGCAGCGGGCAATATGGTGCATGAGGTTACCCACCCCTTCAACCACCACGCGGCCATTGTCCTTGCTGCGCTGCTGCGGAGCGTAGGTTTTCTGCTGGAGCTGTTTCAGCGCCGCCGCATCCTGCTCCGCTGCGCTTGGCTTGTTGAATTGCGCTTGCAGGAAGTTCACCATCTGGTTCAGGCGGATATCGCCGCCACCAATCGCCGCTAACAGTTCGTCGAGCTCGTTGAAGTTGTAGCGTGGCAGCAGGAATTTCTCCGCCTCTTTCAGGCTTATCCCGATATGTTCCAGCTCGTCGTCCAGGATCTGACGACCGGCAAGGATGTTCTTGTCACGATCCTGCTTGCGGAACCAGGCGTGGATTTTAGAGCGCCCACGGCTGGTGGTAACGTAACCGAGGTTCGGATTCAGCCAGTCGCGGCTTGGGTTTGGCTGCTTCTGGGTGATGATTTCAATCTGATCGCCCATCTGGAGCTGGTAGGTAAACGGTACGATACGTCCGCCGATCTTCGCCCCGATGCAACGGTGCCCCACATCGCTGTGGATGTGGTAGGCGAAATCGAGCGGCGTGGAGCCTGCCGGCAAATCAACAACATCCCCTTTCGGGGTAAAGACGTAGACGCGATCGTCGAAGACCTGACTGCGCACTTCGTCGAGCATTTCGCCGGAGTCGGCCATCTCTTCCTGCCACGCAATCAGCTTACGCAGCCAGGCGATACGGTCCTCGTGACCGGAGCGACCGCCGCCGGAGGTACCCTCTTTGTATTTCCAGTGCGCCGCCACGCCCAGCTCGGCGTCTTCGTGCATCTGTTTGGTACGGATCTGAATTTCCACCGTTTTGCCGCCAGGGCCGAGCACCACGGTATGAATAGACTGATAGCCGTTTGGTTTGGGGTTGGCGACGTAGTCATCAAACTCATCCGGCAGATGGCGGAAGTGAGTATGCACTATCCCCAGCGCGGCATAGCAGTCCTGGAGACGCTCCGCCACGATACGTACGGCGCGCACGTCAAACAGCTCGTCAAAGGCGAGATGTTTCTTCTGCATTTTGCGCCAGATGCTGTAGATGTGCTTTGGACGCCCGTAGACCTCGGCGCGCACATTCTCCTCTTTCATCGACTGGCGCAGCCCGCTGACAAATTCCTCGATATAGTGCTCACGGTCAATGCGGCGTTCGTGCAGCAATTTTGCAATGCGTTTGTATTCCGCCGGATGCAGATAGCGGAAGCAGTAATCTTCCAGCTCCCACTTCAGTTGCCCGATACCGAGACGGTTCGCCAGCGGCGCATAGATATTCGTACACTCTTTAGCGGCCAGGACGCGCTCGTCTTCCGGCGCATCCTTCACTTCACGCAGATGGGCAACCCGTTCGGCCAGCTTGATAACCACGCAGCGGAAATCATCTACCATCGCCAGCAGCATGCGACGGACGTTATCCACCTGCTCGGAAGAGACAGAGTCCGTTTGCGCGGCTTTAAGCTGACGAATGGCTGCCATGTCACGCACGCCGTGGATAAGCGCCACGACGGACTGGCCGACGCTTTCACGCAGGACGTCTTCCGTCACCACGTCGGCGTCCGCCAGGGGGAACAGCAGTGCGGCCTGTAGCGTTTCGATATCCATGTTCAGCATGGAGAGAATTTCAACCATCTCCACGCCGCGCCACAACAGCAGTTCAGCGTCCGGATGCCCCTGCGTTGTGCGTAAACAATAGGCCCAGGTTTCGGTTAAGCGTTCACACGACTGCTGGCTGGAAATCCCCAGACTTGCGATCCATTTTTGAGGGTCAAACTCACCAGCTTTATTTAAATGTGCACTTCTTACCGCAACCATCGTCCTCTCCTTTAGGGACAAGGGCCTGTCGAAGTCGACAAGCCAAACTCATTAGATGTGCTCGAACAACACCATCGATTCCAGATGACCAGTGTGCGGGAACATGTCCAGCATTGCCAGACGTCGAATCTGGTAACCCCCGCTCAATAATGCTTCGCTGTCACGGGCAAGCGTCGCCGGGTTACAGGAAACATAGACCACGCGTTCAGGCGCGAGTTTAATTATATGCTGCATCACGCCCGGCGCACCTGCGCGCGCCGGGTCGAGCAGGATCTTATCAAAGCCCTGCTTAGCCCACGGTTGCTGAGTAACATCATCCTCAAGATTTTGATGAAAGAATGTCACGTTTTGCAAGCCGTTCTGTTGGGCGTTTTCCTGGCCTTTCACCACCAGCGCCTCAACGCCTTCCACCCCGACCACGCTTGCTGCTTTGCGGGCCAGCGGCAGGGTAAAGTTCCCCATACCGCAGAACAGATCGAGCACCCGGTCAGTGGGCTGTACGTCCAGCCACGCCAGCGCGTTCGCCACCATCTGCTGGTTCACGCCGTCGTTAACCTGGATAAAATCCCGCGGGCTGAACGTTAAGCGTAGCCCGTCTGACGCATACCAGGGCGCTTCTCCGCTGACCTGCTCAAGTATCTCGCTTTGCGGCGCGAGGAAAAGCGCAAGCTCATGAGAATGCGAAAAGCGTTCCAGTTTTTCGCGATCTGCCTTTGACAGCGGCGCGGTGTGGCGCAGTACCATCAGCGGGCCACTGTTGGCCAGCACCAGTTCGACATGGCCCAGCGAACGCACGCCATCCAGCGATGCAAGACAGTGGTGCACGTCCGGGAGCAACGCCTCAAGATGGGGCACCAAAACAGGGCACTGCGTGACAGAGACGATATCGCTGGAGCCGGCTTTGCGAAAACCCATCTCCAGCCGCTCGGTTTTGGACTGGTAGCTGAGGCTCAGGCGAGCGCGGCGACGGTAGCCCCAGGGCCGATCGGCAATGATGTCATTCACGTCGTGTCCGACCAGGCGGGCCAGCGCGCTGCTTTTACTTTTTTGCTGTAATTCTGTGCTGGCATGCTGTTGCTGGCAGCCACCGCAGACGCCAAAATGGGGGCAGCGAGGCATCACGCGCTCCGGGCTATCATTAAGACGGCGCTTGACCTGACCGCGCGCATACTGACGTTTTTCTTCCGTCAGCGTAATATCTGCGCGTTCTCCTGGCAGCAAACCTGTGATAAACAGTGTCTTACCCTTGTGACGCGCCACCCCCTGTCCAAAAGGATCGAGGTCCGTGGCTTCAACAGTTATGATCTGACGCGTCGTCACGCGTCGTTTTGCAGAGTAGAATTGCGCCATCGCCGAGATTGTTCTCAAATAAACATAATTAGCCTGATTGTCCCATAACGGAACTCCATGACCAACTACAGCCTGCGCGCGCGCATGATGATTTTGATCCTCGCTCCTACCGTTCTCATCGGTTTGCTGCTGAGCATTTTCTTTGTGGTGCATCGCTATAACGATTTGCAGAGACAACTTGAAGATGCCGGGGCCAGCATTATCGAACCGCTGGCCGTCTCCAGCGAGTACGGTATGAACCTGCAAAACCGTGAATCCATTGGTCAGTTAATCAGCGTGCTGCACCGCCGTCATTCAGAGATTGTGCGCGCCATTTCCGTTTACGATGAGCATAACCGTCTGTTCGTCACCTCGAATTTCCATCTGGATCCCACGTCGCTGAAAATCCCGGATGGTACCCCCTTCCCGCGTCACCTTACGGTGTTGCGGCGCGGCGATATCATGATCCTGCGCACGCCGATTATCTCCGAAAGCTATTCACCCGATGAATCCGCCCAGTCCGATGCGAAGTCCAGCAATAATATGCTGGGATATGTGGCGCTGGAGCTGGATCTTAAGTCGGTACGGCTCCAGCAGTACAAAGAAATATTCATCTCCGGCGTGATGATGCTGTTCTGTATCGGCATCGCGCTGATCTTCGGCTGGCGACTGATGCGCGACGTCACGGGGCCTATCCGCAACATGGTGAATACCGTTGACCGGATCCGCCGGGGTCAGCTCGACAGCCGCGTGGAAGGCTTTATGCTCGGCGAGCTGGATATGCTGAAAAATGGCATCAACTCAATGGCGATGTCGCTGGCGGCTTATCACGAAGAGATGCAGCACAACGTTGACCAGGCCACCTCTGACCTGCGCGAAACGCTGGAGCAGATGGAGATCCAGAACGTGGAGCTGGATCTGGCGAAAAAACGTGCGCAGGAGGCGGCACGAATTAAGTCTGAGTTCCTGGCGAACATGTCGCACGAGCTGCGCACGCCGCTGAACGGGGTGATTGGCTTCACCCGTCTGACGCTCAAAAGCGAGCTGAACCCGACCCAGCGTGACCATCTGCATACCATTGAACGCTCAGCCAACAACCTGCTGACCATTATTAACGACGTACTGGACTTCTCGAAGCTGGAAGCGGGCAAGCTGATTCTGGAGAGTATTCCCTTCCCGCTGCGCAGCACGCTGGATGACGTGGTCACGCTTCTTGCCCACTCATCGCATGATAAGGGTCTGGAACTGACGCTCAATATTAAAAATGATGTGCCGGATAACGTCATTGGCGACCCGCTGCGCCTGCAACAGGTCATTACCAATCTGGTGGGCAACGCGATTAAGTTCACCGAGAGCGGCAACATCGACATTCTGGTCGAAAAAAGGGCGCTCAGTAATAACAAAGTCCAGATTGAAGTGCAGATCCGGGATACCGGCATCGGTATTCCGGAGCGCGATCAGACGCGTCTGTTCCAGGCTTTCCGCCAGGCCGATGCGAGCATTTCCCGTCGTCACGGCGGAACGGGCCTGGGGCTGGTGATCACCCAAAAGCTGGTGAAAGAGATGGGAGGCGATATCTCCTTCCACAGCCAGCCTAACCGGGGCTCAACCTTCTGGTTCCATATCAACCTTGATCTTAACCCGAACGTGCAGACCGACGGCCCGGTCACCGGCTGCCTGAAAGGGATGCGTCTGGCCTATGTGGAACCGAACGCCGCGGCGGCGCAGTGTACGCTTGATGTATTAAGCAGCACGCCGCTGGAGGTCATCTACAGCCCGACCTTCTCCGCGCTGGCGAACGATCATTACGATATCCTGTTGTTGGGGATTCCGGTGACGTTTACCGGAGAACTGACCATGCAGCAGGAACGCCTGGCGAAGGCGGCCTCAATGACGGACTACCTGCTGCTGGCGCTGCCGTGCCACGCCCAAATCAACGCCGAAGAGCTGAAAAACGACGGAGCGGCGGCGTGTCTGCTGAAACCCCTCACCGCCACACGGCTGTTACCTGCGTTGACCGAATATTGCCGTCTGACGCATCAGTCCCTGCCGCTGGAAAACGACGAACATAAGCTGCCGATGACGGTGATGGCCGTGGACGATAACCCGGCGAACCTGAAGCTGATTGGCGTGCTGCTTGAGGATCAGGTTCAGCATGTTGAGCTGTGTACCAGCGGCGCCGAAGCCGTGGAACAAGCCAAACAGATGCAGTTCGACCTGATCCTGATGGATATTCAGATGCCGGGCATGGATGGCATCCGCGCCTGCGAGTTGATTCGCCAGCTTCCGCACCAGCAGCAGACGCCGGTGATTGCCGTGACGGCGCACGCGATGGCGGGGCAAAAGGAGAAACTGCTGGGTGCGGGCATGAACGATTATCTGGCGAAACCGATCGACGAAGAGAAGCTGCACAGCCTGCTGCTGCGCTACAAGCCGGGGCACATTGGCGGGACATACACCATTACAGCTGAATCGCCGGAGATCAGCATTAACCAGAATGCCACGTTTGACTGGCAACTGGCGCTGCGCCAGGCGGCGGGTAAACCGGATCTGGCCCGCGATATGCTGCAAATGCTGGTGGACTTCCTGCCTGAGATCCGTAACAAGGTTGAAGAACAGCTGGTGGGTGAAAACCCCGAAGGACTGCTGGAAGCCATTCATAAACTGCATGGCAGCTGCGGCTACAGCGGCGTACCGCGGTTGAAAAATCTCTGCCAGTTGCTTGAACAGCAGCTCCGCGCGGGTACGCCAGAATCCGATCTCGAACCGGAGTTCCTGGAGCTGCTGGACGAGATGGACAACGTGACGCGGGAAGCAATGAAGGTGTTGGGGAGCTAAGACCAAAGCCCGGTGGCGCTTCGCTTACCGGGCCTACAGGAGCACGAACGTTAACGCGACATCCCCTGCCCCATCTTTATCACCGCCGCAATATTCCTTGCGGCCAACTGTACATTCTGTTGCGCATTTTCCAGCGCATCCTCCAGCGAGCAGATGGTGTAGATCACGCTGAATACGGCATCCAGTCCATGCTCATGCACCACGCCAACATCCGCCGTCAGGCTGCCGGCAATGCCGATAACTGGCTTGTTATAGCGTTTCGCGACTCTCGCCACGCCAACGGGCACTTTGCCGTGGATCGTCTGGCTGTCGATACGCCCTTCGCCCGTGATCACCAGATCGGCGTCCGCGACCTGTTCATCAAGATGCAGGGCATCGGTGACAATCTCAATCCCCTGACGGAGCTGTGCGCCGCAAAATGCATACAGCGCCGCCCCCATTCCGCCAGCCGCACCGCCGCCCGCCAGGTTTAAGACGTCAATATCCAGATCCCGGGCGATAATTTTTGCGTAATGCGCCAGCGCGTTGTCCAGCGTCCTGATCATCTCCGGCATCGCCCCTTTCTGCGGACCAAATACCGCAGAAGCGCCTGTCTCGCCGATCAGAGGGTTGGTTACATCGCAGGCCACTTCAATTCGACAGTCTGCCAGCCGCTTATCCAGCCCGCTAAGATCGATATGCGCAAGGCTTGCCAGTTCGCCGCCGCCCGGCCCTACGGGCTGCGCTTTCGCATCCAGCAGTTTTACGCCCAGCGCCTGCACCATGCCTGCGCCACCGTCATTGGTCGCGCTGCCTCCAATGCCAATAATGATATGCTTAACGCCCGCATCCAGCGCATGACGGATCAGTTCCCCGGTTCCCCAGGAGGTGGTGATTAACGGGTTACGCTTTGCGGGAGCAACAAGCTCCAGACCGCTCGCTGCCGCCATCTCGATAAAGGCGCTTTTCCCGTCTCCGGATAACCCGAAAAACCCTTCCACGCGTTCACCCAAAGGCCCGGTAACGGGAACATGGACAAGACGCCCATGCGTGGCTGCCACCATCGCTTCCACCGTCCCTTCGCCACCATCGGCAACCGGTAATTTGACATAGTCCGCTGACGGGAAAATGTCGCGAAAACCGACCTCTATCGCTGTCGCCACCTCCAGCGCGCTCAAGCTTTCCTTATACGAGTCCGGAGCGATAACAATTTTCATAAGCCATCCTTACGCATGTTAGTTACGTTAAGCATACACCACGTAAGGGACCACTCATGGGAGCGGTCCCAATGCGCTTATCGTACCATGCACGGACGTTTATTGTCGAATGTCCACTCTGGGATCAGGTATTGCATCGCCAGCGCGTCATCACGCGCCCCCAGGCCGTGTTTCTGGTACAGCTCATGCGCTTTCATGACCTGGTCCATATCCAGCTCTACGCCCAGACCCGGCGTAGCAGGAACCTGTACCATACCGCCTTTGATTTCAAACGGCTGTTTGGTCAGGCGCTGGTTGCCCTCCTGCCAGATCCAGTGGGTGTCGATGGCGGTAATGTTGCCCGGCGCGGCAGCCGCCACGTGGGTGAACATCGCCAGCGAGATGTCGAAGTGGTTGTTGGAGTGCGAGCCCCAGGTCAGGCCGAACTCATGGCACATCTGCGCCACGCGAACCGAGCCCTGCATCGTCCAGAAGTGCGGGTCTGCCAGCGGAATGTCCACCGATTGCAGCGAGAGCGTGTGCCCCATCTGACGCCAGTCGGTCGCGATCATGTTGGTGGCGGTTGGCAGCCCGGTGGCGCGACGGAACTCCGCCATCACTTCACGTCCGGAGAACCCCTGCTCTGCACCGCACGGATCTTCCGCATAGGCCAGCACGCCTTTAAGCTGCTTACCGATTTTTATCGCCTCATCAAGCGACCAGGCACCGTTCGGATCCAGCGTGACGCGCGCCTGCGGGAAGCGCTTCGCCAGCGCGGCGATCGCCTCTGCTTCTTCTTCACCCGCCAGTACACCGCCTTTCAGCTTGAAGTCATTAAAGCCATATTTTTCATACGCGGCTTCCGCCAGGCGCACTACCGCGTCCGGGGTCATCGCTTCATCGTGACGCACACGATACCAGTCGCATTTTTCGTCCGGCTGGCTCTGGTACGGCAGCGGGGTGAGTTTGCGGTTGCCGATAAAGAACAGGTAGCCGAGCATTTCCACTTCGCTGCGCTGTTGGCCGTCGCCCAGCAGGGAGGCGACATTGACGCCAAGATGCTGGCCCAGCAGATCCAGCATCGCGGCTTCAATGCCCGTGACCACATGGATAGTGGTGCGCAGATCAAACGTTTGCAGACCACGGCCACCCGCATCACGATCGGCAAAGGTCGTACGCACGCGAGTCAGCACATTTTTGTACTCGCCCAGCGTTTTACCCACCACCAGCGGAATGGCGTCCTCCAGCGTTTTACGGATCTTCTCCCCGCCCGGGATTTCACCGACACCGGTATGCCCTGAGTTGTCCTTGATCACCACAATATTACGGGTGAAGAACGGCCCATGGGCGCCGCTCAGGTTCATCAGCATGCTGTCATGTCCCGCGACAGGAATGATCTGCATGGAGGTGACTACAGGGGTAGAAAATGTGCTCATCGTTCGATCCTTTTATCAGTGACGTCCAAATACAGGGCGCTTACGGTCAAATGTCCAGCCGGGGATAAGGTACTGCATCGGGCCTGCGTCGTTGCGCGCGCCGCCCGGCAGTTTTTTATACGCTTCATGCGCCTTGTGGATCTGATCCCAGTCAAGCTCCACGCCCAGCCCCGGCGCATCCGGTACGGCAATTGTGCCGTTTTTGATTTCAAGTGGATTTTTGGTCAGGCGCGCTTCGCCTTCCTGCCAGATCCAGTGCGTATCGATGGCGGTCGGGTTGCCCGGCGCCGCCGCGCCAACGTGGGTAAACATCGCCAGCGAAATGTCGAAATGGTTATTGGAGTGGCAGCCCCAGGTGAGCCCCCAGTCATCGCACAGCTGCGCCACGCGCACCGCGCCGGAAAGGGTCCAGAAGTGCGGGTCCGCCAGTGGTATGTCCACCGCATTCAGCATCACCGCATGGCCCATTTCACGCCAGTTGGTGGCGATCATGTTGGTCGCAACCGGCAGCCCGGTAGCGCGGCGAAATTCGGCCATCACCTCGCGGCCAGAAAATCCCTGCTCGGCGCCGCACGGATCTTCCGCGTAGGTCAGCACGTCGCCCAGCCCTTTGCACAGCGTGATAGCTTCATCCAGCAGCCAGGCGCCGTTCGGATCGACGGTGATGCGTGCCTCCGGGAAGCGTTTTTTCAACGCGCGCACGCTGTCAATCTCCTGCTCGCCGGGCAGAACGCCGCCTTTCAGCTTGAAGTCTTTGAAGCCGTAGCGATCCTGCGCCGCCTCTGCAAGGCGTACCACCGCCTCGCCAGAGAGCGCCTCCTGATGACGCAGGTGATACCACTCGTGGCTGCCCGGCGAGCGTTCCAGATACGGCAGATCGGTTTTCGTCCGGTCGCCAACGTAGAACAGATAGCCCAGCACCGTTACCGCATTACGCTGTTTGCCTGGCCCCAGCAGTTCGCAGACCGGCACGTTCAGCGCCTTGCCCAGTAAATCGAGGAGGGCCGCCTCCAGCGCCGCCACCGCGTTAACGCGCAGTTCAAACGTCCAGGCGCCTTTGCCGAAGGTATCAAAATCCGCCGACTGGTTACCCTTATACACCCGCTGAACCACCTTGTTCAGGTGGGCGACCTCCTGCCCAACCACCTGCGGGATGGCGTCGACCAGCGTCTGGTAAATCACCTCTCCGCCAGGCGCTTCCCCGACGCCGGTATTCCCTGCGCTGTCGGTCAGCACCACAATGTTGCGGGTGAACCAGGCATTATGCGCGCCACCAATGTTGAGCAGCATGCTGTCCTGCCCCGCCACCGGAATGACCTTCATCTCCGTCACGATCGGGCTTGATTGCGTTGTCATCATCCGCGCTCCCCAACAGGTTTCAGTTCGATTCGTTTGATGTCACCCACCAGCACCAGATAACTGAGTACCGCCACCAGCGCATGGACGCCTACATAAATCAGCGCGCCGTTGAAGGAGCCAGTGGTGCCGACGATGTAACCGATAGCGATTGGAGTGACAATGCCGGAAATGTTGCCAAACATGTTGAACAGACCGCCGCTCAGGCCGCTGATCTCTTTCGGCGCGGTATCTGCCATCACCGCCCAGCCCAGTGCGCCAATGCCTTTACCGAAGAAGGCCATCGCCATAAAGCCGATAATCATCCACTCCGCGCTGACATAGTTACAGAACACCATGGTCATGGAGAGCAGCATGCCGAGCACGATTGGCGTTTTACGCGCAATATTCAGCGAACCGGTACGACGCATCAGCCAGTCGGAGATGACCCCGCCAAGCACCCCACCCACGAAGCCGCAGATGGCCGGCACGGAGGCGACAAACCCCGCCTTCAGAATCGACATCCCACGCGCCTGCACCAGGTAAACCGGGAACCAGGTGATAAAGAAGTAGGTTAAGGCGTTAATGCAGTACTGGCCGAGATAGATACCGATCATCATTCGTGAGCCGACGAGCTGTTTGATCTGCCCCCATTTCTGGCTGAACGGAACTTTAGCTTTCTGGGTTTTCTGATCCATGTTGATCAGCGCCCCACCTTCAGCAATGTAGTCCAGCTCTTTCTTGTTCACGCCCGGATGCTGGTTTGGTTCGTGGATCACTTTCAGCCAGATGAAGCTGATGACGATCCCCAGCCCGCCCATGAAGAAGAAGACGTGCGACCAGCCCACTTCGTGCGTCAGCCAGCCCATGATTGGCGCGAAAATAACCGTCGCAAAGTATTGCGCCGAGTTAAAGATGGCTACCGCCGTTCCCCTCTCCTGTGCCGGGAACCAGGCGGCCACAATACGGCTGTTGCCAGGGAACGATGGCGCTTCCGCTAAGCCCACCAGGAAGCGGAGGGTAAAGAGCGCAATGATAATGCCGAAGCCGCTGAAGATATCCACGAAGCCCTGTAACAGGGTAAACATCGACCAGATGAAAATGGACCAGAAATAGACCCGTTTTGAACCAAAGCGGTCCAGCAGCCAGCCGCCAGGGATTTGGCCGATTACGTAGGCCCATGAAAATGCGGAGAAAACATAACCCATACCCACCGGATCAAGTCCGATGTCCTTTGCCATCTCAGAGCCGGCAATGGATAACGTGGCACGGTCGCCGTAGTTGAAAGAGGTGACGATAAACAGCATCACCACTATCCAGTAGCGGGCGTTGGTGCGCTTCTCAGCGCTGCTCGCCGCGTGGCTTAATGTACTCATTGTTGCACTCCTGAAACATAGCTTTCGCCTGGTTCATTCTGTACAGCACCTGTAGGGTAATCAGAATGAGAGATTTGTGTTTGGTTTTGGTACGGCCAGAAGCCGTTTTATAGTGACGGGAAAAGTATATGAAGGAGTGCCTCTTCACCTCACCGTGCAAAAACACAGTATTGAAGGGCGTGAGGGAGGTTGTTTAGGGCATAAGCCCAGAGGAGTGGAAGGTGGTTCACGGAAATGGCGTTTGGGGCGGGGTGTAATGCCGGGTGGAGGCTACGCCTGACCCGGCCTACCATTGGTATAGCGCAGGGTTATTTAAGCAGCGTTGCCCAGTGCTCGACCCACGGGTTTGACTCGCTTTCTGGCTCAGGGTGTTCACCCGCATCAATCAGCAACATCTCTCCGACGCGCTGAGCGCTCTGTTCCTGCAACAGCGCGTCGAACTGTTTACCGCCACCGCAGAAATTAGCGTAAGAGCTATCGCCGAGGGCGATGATGCCATAGTGAACATCTGGCTGATAGCCGAGCTGGTCTTTAATGCCCTGGAAAAGCGGGACGATGCTGTCCGGCAGATCGCCCTGCCCGGTGGTGGAGGTCACCACCAGGATGTATTTATCTTTATACTTTTCCCAGTCCGCCAGCTCCGGATCTTCATAGACCGTTGCTTTATGGCCCTGGTTTACAAGGATTGCTTCCGCTTCCTCCGCCACCAGCAGCGAGTTGCCGTACATCGTGCCGACAAAAATGCCTACTTCAGCCATGCTTTGCTCCCGTAATTATTGCGCTTGCTGTTCATCCTGAACGTTGCCTGCGGCAAACTCAACCCTTTCATTTTCGGGGAGTTGTCCCAGCCAGCCAAACTGTGACAGCGCCTGCATCCAGACCTCGTCCAGCCCCGCGCGAATAGTCAGCGGTTCGCCGGTAAACGGGTGCGTCAGGCGTAGCTCGCTGGCGTGCAGCATCAGCCGGTTACAGCCAAAGTGCTCGGCCGCGCTGCGGTTCTGGCGCAGATCGCCGTGCTTGCTGTCGCCGATAATCGGGTGGCGCAGGTGCGCAAGGTGACGGCGAAGCTGGTGCTTGCGCCCGGTTTTGGGCAAAAGCTCAACCAGACTGTATCGCGTGGTCGGAAATTTGCTGGTCGCCACCGGCAGTTCTGTGGTCGCCATACCGCGATAGTCGGTCACCGCAGGCTGCGGGCCTTTATCGTCGCGGGCAAATTTATCGGCGATTTTATCCAGTTCCTCCACCAGCGGATAATCAAGCGTGGCGGAATCCGTCAGCCAGCCACGCACGATGGCGTGGTAGCGCTTTTGCATCTGGTGCTGCTCAAACTGCTGCGAAAGCAGTCGACCCGCCTCACTGGAAAGCCCCATCAGCAGAACGCCAGAGGTTGGCCGATCCAGACGATGAGCAGTAAAGACGTGCTGACCGATCTGATCGCGCACGGTTTGCATGACCACCACTTTCTCATCGCGATCGAGCCAGCTACGGTGCACCAGCCAGCCGGACGGTTTATTCACCGCCACTAACCACTCATCCTGATAAAGGATCTCAAGCGTCATGCATCGTCACCGGCGAAAAGCGCATCGAGCTTTTCCAGCTCCACCAGCATCATGGCACGCGCCGGGTGGGTCGCTTCCAGCGCCATTTCGTAATAGGGAGAGACGGCAAAAGACGCGGGCAACGCGCGACCACCTTCCAGCAGCGCGTGCATACGCGGAATTAAGACCCACTGGAGCCACTCGAACGGGGCCAGCGTATCCAGACAAAACGGTTGGGTGCTGGCGAACGCGTCTGGCTGCGGCGCGTTATCCTGCCACAGCTGATGCTGGCGCATAAGGGCTTCGATGGCGTGCAACTGCGCACGAACGTTGTCATGATGCGACATATATACCTCAACTGAAAAACGGAATGGCGCGAAGCATAGCATTGCGGACGACAGAAATAAAAAAAGGGAGCACTGTAAAAACAGTGCTCCCGGTTCGTTTCGCAGCATTCCAGCTACAATACGTGCTCCCTGCTCATCCGTGACAACTTTTCCTGATGCCCGAAGGCCTGGTCATCCCTTTACCTTTTGCTTCCTGCTCACATCGTCCTGATGTGTAGGTTTCATCCTGAAACGTCCTGGCCATCCTGACCCACCGACCATCCTGACCGGCTCTCGTTCTCCTTCCTGGAGGTGTCCCTTACGCATCCTGCGTGATCCACTTTGCTTCATCCTGAAGCCTTCCTGCGGCGTCATCCTGACGTGTCCCTGGTAAGAAACGCCATCATCCTGATGTTCGTTTCTCGTGTCGGCATCCTGTCGACACAGATAGAATCCGCTATTCTGCTTCGTCTTACAACCCACCTTGTAAGCAATGTAAGCCAGGCGAAACGGGGGATTCCCTTTCAGAAAACCACTAACCTGTTGAAAGAAAAGTTAATATTAATCTGAAATTCCTAAGGCAACGCTAACTGTTTCGGCGATGTCTCACAGAGCGTGTAAGAGATCTCTCACACGTCCAGTAGCATCATGGATTACAGAAGCGGCTCAATTTGGGTAAGAAAATCCGCAAGTGAAGGCGCGAGAACGTCGCGATTGCGGGTGCCGAGCGTCTCTTTGATGACCTCACCAGACAGGTTGCAGACAGAAATGACGTCCAGTTCACTGTCGAGCGTCGCAATAAAAAGAGTCGGAGAGAGCTTAAGGCGTTTTTGCGTGACCAGGTGACCAATGAGGTTTTCCTGAACGCGTTGCAGATCGTCTTCGCTCCAGGTTTGCAGCAGCGTCAACGGCTGTCCTGCAAAACATGCAGTCATATCCCCGGCAAACTGCGTGGCATAAAATGCATGAAGCGCAGGTTGTATCACAATGTCCATCGCGCGTTCAACCGCATTTACATTCTGCTCGCCCGTGAACTGTTTCGGTTGCCAGATAACGTAATCATCCTGCGAAGCGATAATGCACGGTGACGGCACGCCATATAAGTCAGTACTTTGCGGCCACGTCCCCCGCTTTTCATGCCAGGCATCGCAATAGCGGGTCGTGAAGGACGTCAGGGCATTTGCAGTTTCGATATCCACCGATTTCTCTCTTCTTGTAAGACAGGATAAACTCAGCCCATAAGTGTACCTGTAAAGTGGCTATGAAACATGTCTTACGAAAATCATCAGGCGTTAACGGGCTTAACGCTGGGTAAATCGACCGATTACCGCGACACCTACGATGCAAGCCTGTTGCAGGGCGTGCCGCGCAGTCTGAACCGCGATCCGCTCGGGCTGCACGCTGACGCGCTGCCGTTTGTCGGCGGCGACATCTGGACGCTGTACGAACTCTCCTGGCTGAATGCGCGCGGTCTGCCGCAGGTGGCCGTGGGCCACGTCGAGCTGGATTACGCCAGCGTAAACCTGGTCGAATCCAAGAGCTTTAAGCTCTATCTCAACAGCTTTAACCAGACCAAATTCAACAGCTGGGACGAGGTACAACAGACGCTTGAACGTGATTTAAGCGCGTGCGCGCAGGGGAACGTAACCGTCTCGTTATACCGTCTGCATGAGCTGGAAGGACAGCCTGTCGCCCATTTCCACGGCACCTGCATCGACGATCAGGACATTGAGGTGGAAAGCTATGAATTTAGCACCGACTACCTGGAAAACGCGGCGGGCGGAAAAGTGGTCAACGAGACGCTGGTCAGCCATCTGCTGAAATCCAACTGCCTTATCACCCATCAGCCGGACTGGGGCTCGGTACAGATCCAGTACCGCGGCCCGCAGATTGATCGTGAAAAGCTGCTGCGTTACCTGGTGTCATTCCGTCATCACAACGAATTCCACGAGCAGTGCGTGGAGCGCATCTTCAACGACATCCAGCGTTTCTGCCAGCCCGAAAAGCTGAGCGTTTACGCCCGCTACACCCGTCGCGGCGGTCTGGATATCAATCCGTGGCGCACCAATACCGATTTTGTGCCTGCCACCGGACGGCTGGTGCGCCAGTAAGATAAATATTTTCACAATATGCGGGCGGTATTCCGCCCGAAGTGTTGTGAAACGTCATAAGCCAGGGCTATTGTAATCAACAGGGAAAGACGATAATCGTCCCATAAGGAGCTCACTTGATTACACATATTAGCCCGCTTGGCTCTATGGATATGTTGTCGCAGCTGGAAGTGGACATGCTTAAACGCACCGCCAGTAGCGACCTTTATCAACTGTTTCGTAACTGTTCACTTGCCGTACTGAACTCCGGAAGCCTGACCGACAACAGTAAAGAGCTGCTGTCCCGCTTCGAAAGTTTTGATATCAACGTGCTGCGCCGCGAGCGCGGGGTGAAGCTGGAAGTGATCAACCCGCCGGAAGACGCTTTTGTCGACGGGCGTATTATTCGCTCACTTCAGGCCAACCTGTTTGCCGTGCTGCGCGACATTCTGTTTGTTAACGGACAGATCAGCAACGCCGGACGTTTCCAGCATCTTGACCTGGAAAGTTCCGTTCATATCACCAACCTGGTCTTCTCCATTCTGCGTAACGCCCGCGCCCTGCACGTGGGCGAAGCGCCGAACATGGTCGTCTGCTGGGGTGGTCACTCTATTAACGAAACCGAATACCTGTATGCCCGCCGCGTGGGGACGCAGCTCGGCCTGCGCGAACTGAATATCTGTACCGGTTGCGGTCCTGGCGCGATGGAAGCACCAATGAAAGGCGCGGCAGTAGGTCACGCGCAGCAACGCTATAAAGAAGGCCGTTTTATCGGCATGACCGAGCCGTCGATCATCGCCGCTGAGCCGCCTAACCCGCTGGTTAACGAACTGATTATTATGCCGGATATCGAAAAACGTCTTGAGGCGTTTGTCCGTATCGCGCACGGCATTATTATCTTCCCGGGCGGCGTAGGTACGGCGGAAGAGCTGCTTTATCTGCTCGGGATCCTGATGAACCCGGCCAACAAAGATCAGGTTCTGCCGCTGATCCTGACCGGCCCGAAAGAGAGCGCCGACTACTTCCGCGTGCTGGACGAGTTTATCGTGCATACGCTGGGCGAAGACGCGCGCCGTCACTACCGCATTATTATTGACGATGCCGCAGAAGTGGCCCGTCAGATGAAAAAAGCAATGCCGCTGGTGAAAGAGAATCGTCGTGATACCGGGGATGCCTACAGCTTTAACTGGTCCATCCGTATCGCACCGGATCTTCAGATCCCCTTCGAGCCGTCGCATGAGAACATGGCGAACCTCAAACTCTATCCGGATCAGCCGGTGGAAGTGCTGGCTGCCGACCTGCGTCGCGCCTTCTCTGGCATCGTGGCGGGGAACGTGAAAGAGGTGGGGATACGCGCAATTGAAGAGTTTGGCCCGTATAAGATCCACGGTGATCCGGAGATGATGCGCCGCATGGATGATATGTTGCAGGGCTTTGTCGCTCAGCACCGCATGAAGCTTCCAGGCTCTGCCTATATTCCGTGTTACGAAATCATCAAGTAAAGCGACATTCCTCTCCTCTCAAGCCGGATCGTCATCCGGCTTTTTTATTCGTGTTGCAATTCATAGCGATCTTCAATGTTATTAACAAATCTGACGCCTGCGCAAACGATTACCTCGTTTTTGAAACCGTAAATAATCAGTCTTAATCGAAATTACCCGCCAGAAAATCCTAAAATCCCATTTCTTTACAGCGAAAGACACCTATCTCGCGGGTCGACCTTTTCGAAAACATGTCGTTAATGGTAGCCTTCGCGCCCGTAAATTCTCTTTGATGTTTTTTTAACAGATAAATGGTCTAAAGATACCCACATCACAAGTGGATTATTGCATTTGGGATCGCGATCACTGATAGATTCATAACTAGAATGTATCTTTCCGCCCGCCAATAGTTACGGGCAAAAATTATTAAAAAACCGTCACTGAACGAATTTCATATTACCGTCAGGCGCTTTTTCATCGGATTTGACTAAAAACCTGACAATTTGCTTCCTCCAGGAGATACAGATGGAAACCACTCAAACCAGCACCGTTGCTTCGATTGAATCCCGAAGCGGTTGGCGCAAAACGGATACCATGTGGATGCTTGGCCTGTACGGCACAGCAATCGGCGCTGGTGTACTGTTCCTTCCTATCAACGCAGGTGTCGGCGGTATGATCCCGCTGATCATCATGGCCCTCATCGCCTTCCCGATGACCTTCTTTGCGCACCGAGGCCTGACCCGCTTCGTGCTGTCCGGTAAAAACCCGGGCGAAGACATCACTGAAGTCGTCGAAGAACACTTCGGCGTCGGCGCAGGTAAGCTGATTACCCTGCTCTACTTCTTCGCGATTTACCCGATTCTGCTGGTGTACAGCGTTGCTATCACCAACACCGTAGAAAGCTTTATGATGCACCAGCTTCAGATGACCCCGCCGCCGCGTGCGATTCTGTCCCTGATCCTGATCGTTGGTATGATGACCATCGTGCGCTTCGGCGAGCAGATGATTGTGAAAGCGATGAGCGTGCTGGTGTTCCCGTTTGTTGCGGCTCTGATGGTGCTGGCTCTGTACCTGATCCCACAGTGGAACGGCGCTGCGCTGGAAACCCTGTCTCTGAGCAGCGCATCCACGACCGGCAACGGTCTGCTGCTGACCCTGTGGCTGGCGATCCCGGTTATGGTGTTCTCCTTCAACCACTCGCCAATCATCTCTTCCTTCGCAGTAGCGAAGCGTGAAGAGTACGGCAATGGCGCAGAGAAGAAGTGCTCCAGCATCCTGGCTCGCGCGCACATCATGATGGTACTGACCGTAATGTTCTTCGTGTTCAGCTGCGTGCTGAGCCTCTCCCCGGCGGATCTGGCGGCGGCGAAAGAGCAGAACATCTCTATTCTGTCTTACCTGGCAAACCACTTTAACGCACCGCTGATTGCGTGGATGGCGCCGATCATCGCAATTATAGCCATCACCAAATCCTTCCTGGGCCACTACCTGGGCGCACGTGAAGGCTTCAACGGCATGGTGATTAAATCTCTGCGTGGTAAAGGCAAGACCATTGAAATCAACCGTCTGAACAAAATCACTGCGCTGTTCATGCTGGTGACCACCTGGGCGGTAGCCACCCTGAACCCAAGCATTCTGGGCATGATTGAAACCCTGGGCGGCCCAATTATCGCGATGATCCTGTTCCTGATGCCGATGTACGCGATTCAGAAAGTGCCTGCGATGCGTAAATACAGCGGCCATATCAGCAACGTGTTCGTTGTTGTGATGGGCCTGATTGCCATCTCCGCTATTTTCTACTCGCTGTTCAGCTAATACCTCCTGCGCCGTCTGCGGACGGCGCACTTCTCCCCTCTGACTGAAGCAATGGACGCATCATGATTAGCGTATTCGATATCTTCAAAATCGGTATTGGTCCTTCTAGCTCTCACACCGTCGGACCAATGAAAGCCGGTAAACAATTCACGGATGACTTGATTGCACGCGGCATTTTGCACGACATCACCCGCGTGGTTGTCGATGTATATGGTTCCCTTTCCCTGACCGGTAAAGGCCACCATACCGATATTGCCATTATCATGGGGCTGGCGGGTAATCTGCCGGATACCGTTGATATTGATGCAATACCTGGCTTTATCCAGGACGTGAACACCCACGGTCGTTTGCTGCTGGCGAACGGCGAGCATGAGGTTGAATTCCCGGTTGATCACTGCATGAATTTCCATGCGGATAACCTGTCGCTGCACGAGAATGGCATGCGCATTACCGCGCTGGCCGGCGACAAAGCGGTTTACAGCCAGACGTATTACTCCATCGGCGGCGGGTTTATCGTCGACGAGGACCATTTTGGTCAAAGCACCAATTCTGCCGTTGATGTGCCGTACCCTTACAAAAACGCGGCCGACTTACAGCGTCACTGCCAGGAGACAGGGCTTTCTCTCTCCGGCCTGATGATGAAAAACGAGCTGGCCCTGCACAGCAAAGAGGAGCTGGAACAGCACTTCGCTAACGTCTGGGAAGTGATGCGCAGCGGCATTGAGCGCGGGATCACCACCGAAGGCGTGCTGCCGGGTAAACTGCGTGTTCCGCGTCGTGCGGCTGCGCTGCGCCGCATGCTGGTCAGCACCGACAAAACCACCACCGACCCGATGGCCGTCGTCGACTGGATCAACATGTTCGCGCTGGCGGTGAACGAAGAGAACGCCGCGGGTGGCCGCGTCGTCACCGCGCCAACCAACGGGGCGTGCGGAATTGTTCCGGCGGTTCTGGCGTATTACGACAAGTTTATCCGTGAAGTGAATGCAAACTCACTCGCGCGGTATATGCTGGTCGCCAGTGCGATTGGCTCACTGTACAAGATGAACGCCTCGATTTCCGGCGCGGAAGTGGGCTGTCAGGGTGAAGTGGGCGTCGCCTGCTCTATGGCGGCGGCGGGTCTGGCCGAATTACTGGGCGCAAGTCCTGCGCAGGTTTGTATTGCGGCGGAAATCGGCATGGAACATAACCTGGGGCTGACCTGCGATCCGGTCGGCGGACAGGTCCAGGTGCCATGCATCGAGCGTAACGCCATCGCCTCTGTGAAAGCGGTGAACGCGGCCCGTATGGCGCTGCGTCGTACCAGCGAACCGCGCGTCTGCCTCGACAAGGTTATCGAAACCATGTACGAAACCGGTAAAGATATGAACGCCAAATACCGCGAAACCTCCCGCGGTGGCCTGGCGATGAAGATCGTCACCTGCGATTAAGCCTCTCAGGAAGCCTCGTTTTGCGAGGCTTCTTCCTGTTTTCCCCACCATTCATAGTTTCATGCTGCGCTCAGTGTTACCCTTCACCTATCAGACAGAAGGGAGATTATCTGTGGCCGTTCATTTGCTTATCGTCGATGCACTTAACCTGATTCGCCGTATTCATGCGGTACAGGGCACCCCCTGCAAGGACACCTGTTTACACGCGCTGGAGCAGCTCATTCGCCATAGCGAACCCACCCACGCTGTTGCCGTATTCGACGATGAAGCACGCAATACCGGCTGGCGGCACCAGCGCCTGCCGGACTACAAAGCCGGACGTGCGCCGATGCCGGACAATCTGCACGCAGAAATGCCCGCTATCCGCGCGGCCTTTGAGCAGCGCGGCGTTCCGTGCTGGGGCGCCCACGGTAATGAGGCTGACGATTTAGCCGCAACGCTGGCGGTTAAAGTCGCGAGCGCCGGGCATCAGGCGACTATCGTTTCAACCGACAAAGGCTACTGCCAGCTGCTCTCTCCAACGATCCGCATCCGGGACTACTTTCAAAAACGCTGGCTGGACGCGCCATTCATTGCCAGCGAGTTTGGCGTATCGCCTGAGCAACTGCCGGATTACTGGGGGCTGGCGGGGATCAGCAGCTCTAAAGTGCCGGGTGTCGCCGGTATTGGACCCAAAAGCGCCGCACAGCTGCTGACGGAGTTTCAGAGTCTGGAAGGAATTTACGCCAGGCTTGATGAAGTGCCGGAAAAATGGCGCAAAAAGCTGGAGGCGCATAAAGAGATGGCGTTTATCTGCCGGGAGGTGGCGACGCTACAGACGGATTTACAGCTGGACGGGAATTTACAGCAGTTAAGGTTAGAACGTTAAAACAACTACACGATTTTGTAGGCCCGGTAAGCGCAGCGCCACCGGGCGTTACAAACGTTATCGCTCGTCGCGACGCCCACCCACTGCCGCCCACCAGCGACGGATATGGACCGTCACTTCTTCGCGGTCGTGATAAAGCTGACGCGCCTGGATTTCCGCGTTAATCCCGTGTTCGTCCAGCTGCTGCTGAATATAGGCCAGGTTCTGCGACACCTCTTCGTAGCGCTTTTTCATCGGCAGCTTGAGGTTGAAAATCGTCTCACGACACCAGCCGTTCACCAGCCAGGAGGCCATCAGCGCCGCGACTTTCGCCGGTTTTTCTACCATGTCGCACACCATCCAGGAGATGTTGTTGCGGTTCGGGCGATAGCGGAAGCCGTCCTCACGCAGCCAGGTGACCTGCCCGGTATCCATCAGGCTTTGCGCCATCGGGCCGTTATCCACAGACGAAACCCACATATTGCGTTTCACCAGCTGATAGGTCCAGCCGCCCGGGCACGCGCCAAGGTCGACGGCATACATGCCGTTTGCCAGACGTTCGTCCCACTCGTCCGCCGGGATAAAGACGTGAAACGCCTCTTCCAGCTTCAGGGTTGAACGGCTCGGCGCATCTGCCGGGAAGCGCAGACGCGGGATCCCCATAAAGAACGGCGAATTATTGGTGGTATACGAGTAGCCGGCGTAGCAACATCCTGGCGCAATAAAGAAGATATGCACGACCGGGCGCTTTGGCGTCTCGTAGTTTGTCAGCACACCCGCATCACGCAGCGCCGCGCGCAGCGGCACGGTGAACTTACGGCAGAACTTCATCAGCTCTTTGCTTTCGTTGGTGTCGGCCACTTCCACGCGCAAATCGCCGCCCTTCTCCACCACACCCTGCAACAGGCCAACAATCGGCGTGATGCGATCTTCCGGCGGAAGATCTTTCAGCAGTTCGCCCGCTACAAACATCTGACGGGCGAAAATCAATGAGCTGAACGGCAGTTCGCGCGCCAGCTTGTCGGCATCATCAGGCTGATAGCATTCAAATACCACATAGCCCGCGTTCTCTTTGACGCGAGCGAATCCGAAGACTTCACGCTTCGCCGCTTTATCGGTGATTTCCGCGGCGCACTCTTTCTCAAACCCCGGGCGACAATATAAAACAACCTTATTCATGAACAACGCCCTTGCGTTTCAGACGGATAGCTCCGATAAACATTAACACCCAACCCGCCAGGAAGCTGACGCCGCCGACAGGTGTAACAAACGCCCACAGGCGTAAATGCGACAGCGCCAGACAGTAAAGACTGCCGCTGAACAGTACGGTACCCAGCGCCAGAAAGACGCTGCTCCAGTAAAACCAGATGCTGATGCGGCGCTGCATCGCCACCGCCAGCCCAAAAATTGCCAGCGTGTGGAACGCCTGATATTCAAGGCCGGTCTGGATCCACCCCATCTCCACAACGCCCAGAGATTTGCTTAAGACATGCGCGCCAAACGCGCCCAGAGCTACAAAAATAAAGCCACTCACCGCGGCGAAAATCAGCATGAATCGGCTGGTCATGTTTAAGTCCTGAATTGATGCGTGCCCGGCACACAAACGTTATTGTTCATACCTGAAGCGGAATTTTTCTTGCTCGCTTGCCGCTTTCGCCAGTATCCACTGCCGGAAAGCGGCTATTTTACCCAGTTCTGCCTGACTGTCATGACAAACCAGATAAAATGCATTCTTGCTGACCAGTACATCGTTAAATGGGCAAACCAGACGGCCTGCCTCAATTTCGGACTGCGCCATAACGTTGTTTGCCAACGCCACGCCCTGCCCGTGAATGGCAGCCTGTAGCACCATCGCGCTGTGGCTAAAAATGGGCCCCTGCTGCACGTTTATATGATTAAGACCTAACTGGCGGGTATAAGTTTGCCAGTCGCGACGCGAAGCATCGTGCAAAAGCGTATGTTGCGCCAGATCGGCGGGTGTTTTGAGCGCTTTATCCCCCGTCAGCAGCAGCGGTGAACAGACCGGCAACAGATATTCTGCGTATAATTTTTCCACACGCAAGCCCGGCCAGTTACCGCGACCGTAAAAAATCGCCACGTCCACATCATCTGCCAGCTTGTCTTCCTGACGGTCCACCGCCTGGATTCGGACATCGATTCCCGGATAAGTTGAGTTAAAGCTTGAGAGTCGCGGCACCAGCCACTGAATGGCAAAACTGGGCAATAAACTCACAGTCAGAGCGCCTTTTGCGCTCCGGGCCTGAAGCTTGCGAGTGGCTTCCGTCAGCTGGGAAAAAATCTCTTTAATATCCTGAAAATAGCTCTGCCCCTCTTCGGTCAACAGCAACGAACGGTTGCGTCGACGGAACAGCTTAAGCCCCAGAAAATCCTCCAGAGACTTGATTTGATGACTTACTGCGGCCTGTGTCACAAAAAGCTCATCGGCTGCGCGGGTGAAGCTGAGGTGGCGTGCTGCTGCATCAAAAACACGTAATGCATTTAGGGGTGGCAATCGCTTGGACATGGTTATCTGGCTTAGATGTTAACGAGATTTAACATATAGGAAACAACGTTTAACCTATTAGTTTTTTTTATCTGAGCCATTATAATTTGTCCGTTGAGGAACTACCAGCAAATACCTATAGTGGCGGCACTTCCTGAGCCGGAACGAAAAGCTTTTTTTGGAATGCGTGTTCTGAAGGGCTTTTGGCTTACGGTTGTGATGTTGTGTTGTTGTGTTTGCAATTGGTCTGCGATTCAGACCACGGTAGCAACGCTACCAATTTTTCACTTCCTGTACATTTACCCTGTCTGTCCATAGTGATTAATGTAGCACCGCCAACTTGCGGTGCTTTTTTTTCGCTTATCTAACTGTTAATGCTCGATTTCCTTCATCTCTTTCACGTCACTGCGGTTGATCTGCTGTTTGTTCCCGTTAGCATCTTTGTAAGAAATCATCCCGGTATCATTATCGGTTGTCGGTTTCCCTTCAGAGACGATAGATCGACCATCGTTGGTATGCATTACGTAGTTATTACCAGAACAGGCGCTCAGGGCAAAGGTCAACGCACAGGCAGAAATGATTGCAGCTGTCTTTTTCATGATTATCTCCTTTAGCAATTAATGCTATTCAAACCTCGATTTATAACAGGCTAAAACATCCGCCTAACACTATTTAGCATAACCTGCTTTTTCAGACTCGCCAGGATAAGCAGACAAATCTGATAGATATCAACTTCCTTGCCCTGCCGATGAATTTGCGCGACGATCGTAGAATCGATATGAGGAATTCCATGAACGCTTTCAGTCCTGCGCAGTTTCGCGCACAGTTTCCTGCGCTGGCCGATGCCGGCATTTATCTTGATAGCGCCGCCACGGCCCTTAAACCGCAGGCGGTGATTGAGGCAACCCGCCAGTTTTACACCCTGAGCGCCGGGAACGTGCACCGCAGCCAGTATGCCGACGCGCAGCGCTTAACGGCGCAATACGAAGCCGCACGGGATCAGGTCGCGCGCGTGATCAATGCTGACAGCGGTAAGAACATTGTCTGGACGCGGGGCACCACCGAGGCCATTAACATGGTGGCGCAATGTTACGCGCGTCCGCTGTTGCAGCCCGGGGATGAGATCATCGTCAGCGAGGCGGAACACCACGCCAACCTGGTACCCTGGCTGATGGTGGCCGAACAAACCGGGGCACAGGTTGTAAAGCTCCCGTTGGGTGCGGACTTCCTGCCTGACGTGGCGCGTCTGCCTGAGCTGATTACGCCGCGCAGCCGTATTCTGGCGCTGGGGCAGATGTCCAACGTCACCGGCGGCTGCCCGGATCTGGCGCGTGCCATTGAGATTGCCCATGCCAGCGGCGTGGTGGTGATGGTCGACGGTGCGCAGGGTGTGGTGCATTTTCCGGCTGACGTTCAGGCGCTGGATATCGACTTCTATGCCTTCTCAGGACACAAATTGTACGGGCCAACCGGTATCGGCGCGCTGTACGGCAAACCTGAATTGCTGGCCCGGATGACGCCGTGGCTCGGCGGCGGCAAGATGATTACCGAAGTCACCTTCGACGGTTTTAAAACGCAGGATGTGCCCTACCGCCTGGAAGCCGGTACCCCAAACGTGGCCGGGGTTATCGGTCTGAGCGCAGCGCTCGAATGGCTGGCAGAAACGGACGTGGTTCAGGCTGAAAGCTGGAGCCGGGGTCTGGCGACGCTGGCGGAAGAAGAACTGAAAAAACGTCCGGGTTTTCGCTCGTTCCGCGTCCAGGACTCCAGCCTGCTCGCCTTTGATTTCGCGGGCGTGCACCATAGCGACATGGTGACGTTGCTTGCCGGATACGGCATTGCCCTGCGTGCCGGACAGCACTGCGCCCAGCCGCTGCTGGCGGCCATTGGCGTAAGCGGTACCCTGCGCGCCTCGTTTGCACCGTACAATACAAAAAGCGACGTCGATGCGCTGGTTTCCGCCGTCGACCGCGCCCTGGAATTACTGGTGGATTAATGACAAGTTCAGCTTTAGCCGGACACCCGTTCGGCACCGTTATTACTGAAGAGACGTTAAAACAGACCTTCGTCCCGCTCACGCAGTGGGAAGATAAATATCGTCAGCTGATCCTGCTGGGTAAACAGTTGCCCACGCTGTCAGACGAGCTGAAATCACAGGCGAAGGAGATCGCAGGCTGCGAGAACCGCGTCTGGCTTGGGTTTAGCGTATCCGGTGAGAAACTGCATTTCTTCGGCGACAGCGAGGGACGCATTGTTCGCGGTCTGCTGGCGGTGCTGTTGACCGCAATCGAAGGGAAAAGCGCCGCAGAGCTGCTGGCGCATTCTCCGCTGGCGCTGTTTGATGAGCTGGGACTTCGCGCGCAGCTTAGCGCCTCGCGCGGTCAGGGACTGATTGCGCTAAACGACGCGGTGCTGGATGCCGCCCGTGAGGCTCAGGCCTGACGTTCCGCCTTCGCCATCATCTTCTTCAGGGCGTGAGAGACCGCCACAAAGCCGAAGGAGGCGGTCACCATGGTGGCCGCTCCAAACCCTGAGGCACAATCCATCCGCTTTGGCCCTTCCGCCGTGCTTTTCATTGCACAGACCGAACCATCCGCCTGCGGATAAACCAGCGCTTCTGTCGAGAACACACAGTCCACGCCCAGCTTGCCTTTGCTATTTTTCACCACGTTGAAGTCGCTTTTTAAGCGCTCGCGCAGCTTAGCGGCCAGCGGATCCTGAATGGTCTTCGCCAGATCCGCCACCTGGATCTGCGTCGGATCAATTTGTCCACCCGCGCCGCCCGTTGTCACCAGCGGCACCTTGTAACGACGACAGTAAGCGATCAGCGCCGCTTTTGGCCGCACGCTGTCGATGGCATCAATCACATAGCTGTAGCCTTTGCTCATGTACTCCGCGACGTTATCTGCCGTCACAAAGTCGTCGATCACCGTCACACTACACTCCGGGTTGATGAGACGAATACGCTCCGCCATCACCTCGGACTTCGCCAGACCGACGTTATCACGCAGGGCGTGGATCTGACGGTTAGTGTTAGTGACGCAGACGTCATCCATATCAATCAACGTAATTGCGCCAATGCCGGTTCTCGCCAGCGCTTCTGCCGCCCACGAACCCACACCACCAATGCCCACCACGCAGACATGCGCATCCGCGAACAGTTGCAGGGCTTTTTCACCATATAACCGTGCCGTGCCGCCGAAACGCTGGCGCCAGGCATCGCTGATTACCACAGACATAAAACCTCAGATGTAAAAAGGGTGAGGTATTCCTCACCCTGAACCGTAATCCGTCTTGCCCTCAGAATACCACAATCAGCCGCTGAATACGTTTCCGGTACCCGGCGCTGCCTTCAGCACCCACACGCGTCCGTAGTGGTTATACCAGCCTGCACGATGGCCGGCATCCGGGCCGATGCCCTGATAAATGTCGAAGTGCTGGCCTTTGATCGCCCCACCCACGTCCAGCGCCACCATCAGGCGTAATTCATACTTGCCATTGAATTTGCCGTTGTTGTCGAGGAGTGGAACTTCCGCCAGCAGCGTAGTACCTGCCGGGATAATCGAACGATCCGATGCCACAGAAGCGCGGCCAATCAGCGGGACGGCGCTCGCCCCTTTCACCGGCGCAAAGTTCTGCGGTTTGAAGAAGACAAACGATGGGTTCTGCTCAAGCAGCTCACGCACTTCCGCTTCGCTGTGTTTTTCGCCCCACTCGCGGATCGCCTGCATCGACATATCTTCTCGTTTCACTTCGCCACGGTCGATGAGCACCTTACCGATGCTGCGATAGGCATGGCCATTTTTCCCGGCGTAGCTAAAGAAGTTCAGCGGCGAGCCGTCGCCAAAATCAATATAGCCGCTGCCCTGCACGTCCATAATGAAGTTGTCCATCAGGGAGTTGCTGTAGGCCAGCACGTAATTTTCGCTCAGCGCGCCAGCGTAGATCTCGGCGCGGGACGGCAGACGACCGCGTTTCGGCGGCATACGGTAAATGGGATACTGGAACTCGCCCTGGCGTGTGTGTCGCGCCTGGACAACCGGGGTGTAGTAACCGGTAAACTGGACGTTACCGTAGTTATCCGCCCCCTCCATCTGCCAGGCATCGATACCAAACTGGCGCATATTGCGGGTATCACCGCCTGCACGCAGCCAGTCCTGCACGGCGCTATAGACGTTGTTCTGCGAACCGTATAAACGCGGAGAAGCAGTGCGGATCTGGTAGACCTGCTCGGAGAAGTCTCCGGCATTGATCGGAGCGCCCACGGCGTCTGGCTGGTTAACTAAAGAGAAAGGCTGGGATAACTTCCCGTCTTTATACTGTTGACCGCGATCGGTCGGTTTGGAAGAGCAGGCCGCAAGAATCGCCACCATTGCGCCTGTCATCAGATACTTCGCCCAACGTCCTTTCATTATATCTCGTCTTTTAGTTGCCCAATTCCGCGAGATGAAGATAACAAACCCACCGTGTTAATGAAATGCAATCGCCTTCCCTTTGGCAAATTCTGCACAAAAAATAGTCCAAAGTGGCTTTTGCCGTTCATTTTGCATACAAAATAATGAATTATGTGAAAAAGGGGTTGCATCACAAACCTATCCGAGTATAGTGCGCTTCCACGGACGCGGGGTGGAGCAGCCTGGTAGCTCGTCGGGCTCATAACCCGAAGGTCGTCGGTTCAAATCCGGCCCCCGCAACCAATTAAAATTTGATGAAGTATCTTCTACGACTGTAGAAAGACGGACGCGGGGTGGAGCAGCCTGGTAGCTCGTCGGGCTCATAACCCGAAGGTCGTCGGTTCAAATCCGGCCCCCGCAACCAATCAAATTTGAAGAAGTAAGTTTCTACAAGTGTAGAAAGACGGACGCGGGGTGGAGCAGCCTGGTAGCTCGTCGGGCTCATAACCCGAAGGTCGTCGGTTCAAATCCGGCCCCCGCAACCAACACTTCTTAAAACAATAAACACCCTGAAGGGTGTTTTTTTGTATCTGGCGTTTGTGAAAATGCCGGGCATGATACCCGGCTTAATGCCCTACCCCCGCCGCGCCAGCGTTTCCCCGTCTGAGAAGTAGGCCCGGATCCCCGCCAGAATCGACTCCGCCACTTCCTGCTGGAATTTAGCCGTCTTGAGCTTACGTTCCTCTTCCACGTTACTGATAAACGCGGTTTCGACCAGAATGGATGGAATATCTGGCGCTTTCAGGACCGCAAATCCGGCCTGCTCGACGCTGTTTTTGTGCAGCTTGTTGACCCGGCCCAGCTTGCCCAGCACCGCTTTACCAAACTTCAGGCTGTCGGTAATGGTCAGCGACTGCACCATATCAAACATCGTATGGTCGACGTAACGGTCGCCACTTTTGCTCACGCCACCGATTAAATCCGAGGCGTTCTGCGTGTCCGCCAGGTATCTCGCGGCGGTACTGGTCGCCCCTTTCGTTGACAGGGCAAACACTGAAGATCCACTCGGCTGGCGGCTGGTGAAGGCATCCGCGTGAATAGAGACAAACAGATCCGCGCGCTGCTTTTGCGCTTTTGCCACGCGGACCTTCAGCGGGATAAAGACATCTTCGTTGCGCGTCATGTAGGCGCGCATATTGCCCTCTTTGTCGATCAAGGCCTTCAGACGACGGGCAATTTGCAGCACCACATCTTTTTCGCGGGTGCGATATTTCCCGACGGCGCCGGAATCTTCTCCGCCGTGGCCAGGATCGAGCATGATCACAATCGGGCGATCGCGCCCCGCCTTACCCGGCTGTGGGCCACTTTGCGCTGGCGGAACCTGGCTGTCGAGATCGCCTTTGTTGTAATCCTCAAGTAATGCCAGGAGCGGATCCTGAATATCCGTCGCATTCGCCGGATAGAGATCCATCACCAGACGCTCCTTAAAGGCGGCTACAGGCGCAAGGGCAAAGAGCTGAGGTTTCACGTTCTGCTTCAGCTCAAACACCATACGCACGGTTTGCGGATCGAACTGCCCGACGCGCGCCGATTTGATAAACGGATCGTCGCCACGGATCTGAGCTGCCATGCCTTTAAGCACGGAGTTGAGGTTTACACCTTCGAGATCAACCACCACACGTTCAGGATTGCTGAGGGCAAATTGCTTGTATTTCAGCACGCGATTGGACTCGATCGTCACGCGCGTATAGGTCGACGACGGCCAGACGCGCACCGCGACTACCTGGCTTGTGGCGGCAAGACCCACCTGGCTGACGCTAAGCAACCACATCGCCCCGGCCCCTTTTAACAGGCGGCGGCGGCTTATTGCTGAATTGGATCCCGACATGCTTCTCCCGAGCAAGAAATCTGATTGATGAACAAAACGCCCAAATTGACCGAAAACTTTAACGAATGACGCATAAACTGTCATCTATAAAAGGGTAAACAATCATACGTTAACGCACGGATTACTTATTATTTTCTGTGGGTCGCAGAAAATTTAGGCTTGCACACGCGGTCACAATCGAATAAAAATACAGAAATTACGAATAAACATTCACTAAGGGTTGTGTCATGGTTAAGGAACGCAGAACCGAACTGGTCCAGGGATTCCGCCATTCTGTTCCCTATATCAACACCCATCGGGGAAAAACGTTTGTCATCATGCTTGGCGGCGAAGCCATTGAGCATGAAAACTTTTCCAGCATCGTCAATGATATCGGCCTGCTGCACAGCCTCGGCATCCGTCTGGTGGTGGTGTATGGCGCACGTCCGCAAATCGAAGCCAACCTGGCCGCCCATCACCATGAGCCGATCTACCACAAACATACCCGCGTGACGGACGCGAAAACCCTCGAGCTGGTCAAACAGGCGGCGGGTCTGTTACAGCTCGATATCACCGCCCGCCTGTCGATGAGCCTGAATAATACGCCATTGCAGGGCGCGCACATCAACGTGGTGAGCGGCAACTTTATCATCGCTCAGCCGCTCGGCGTGGACGATGGCGTGGATTACTGCCACAGCGGCCGCATCCGCCGTATTGATGAAGAAGCCATTCACCGCCAGTTAGACAATGGCGCGATCGTCCTGATGGGACCCGTTGCCGTCTCCGTAACGGGTGAAAGTTTTAATCTGACCTCAGAAGAGATTGCCACCCAGCTGGCCATCAAGCTGAAAGCGGAAAAAATGATCGGCTTTTGTTCCTCACAGGGTGTCGTGAACGATGAGGGCGTGATTGTGCCAGAACTTTTTCCGAATGAAGCCCAGGCGCGCGTCGAAGCGCTGGAAGCAGAAGGCGATTACTATTCCGGTACCGTGCGTTTTCTGCGCGGCGCCGTTAAAGCGTGCCGTAGCGGGGTGCGCCGCAGCCACCTGATCAGCTATCAGGAAGACGGCGCGCTGTTGCAGGAGCTGTTCTCCCGGGACGGGATCGGTACGCAGATCGTCATGGAGAGCGCCGAGCAGATCCGCCGTGCCACCATCAACGATATCGGCGGCATTCTGGAGCTGATCCGTCCGCTGGAACAACAGGGCATTCTGGTTCGCCGCTCCCGCGAGCAGTTGGAGATGGAGATCGACAAGTTCACCATCATTCAGCGGGATAACCTGACCATTGCCTGTGCGGCGCTTTATCCGTTCCCGGAAGAGCAGATTGGCGAAATGGCATGCGTCGCCGTGCATCCTGATTACCGTAGCTCCTCACGGGGGGAGCTGCTGCTTGAACGCGTGGCGGCACAGGCGCGCCAGATGGGTCTGAGCAAGCTGTTCGTGCTTACCACGCGCAGCATTCACTGGTTCCAGGAGCGCGGCTTCACGCCGGTGGATATTGATTCCCTGCCGGAAAGTAAGAAAGAGATGTACAACTACCAGCGCCGCTCGAAAGTGTTAATGGCGGACCTGGGATAACAGTCACCCTCTCCTGCTGGAGAGGGCGTTCACTCAGACAGATTCAAATATCACGCTTAATCCGCTTCTGCGCTCAGTACGGGTGGCTATCGCCTGACTCAACACGCGCTCATCCGCATACAGCGACAGACGCTGGCGCGCACGGGTAATGGCGGTGTAGACCAGCTCGCGGGTTACGACCGGCGACAGCTGGGTCGGCAGGATCAGCGCCGCATGGTTGAACTCGGAGCCCTGAGATTTGTGTACCGTCATCGCCCATGCCGTTTCATGCTCTGGCAGGCGGCTGGGCTGGACGGACTTCACGCTGCCGTCCGGTAGCTGGAACCAGACGCGCAGTCCGTTACCGCGATCGAGCGCAATGCCGATATCGCCGTTGAACAGCCCCAGCGCACTGTCGTTGCGGGAGATCATCACTGGCCGGCCCTCATACCATCGCGAATGCAGCTGACGGTTAATTTTGCGCTTCTGCACCAGCAGCTGCTCCAGCCTGTCGTTCAGGCCCGTGACGCCAAACGGCCCTTCCCGCAATGCGCACAGAAGCTGGTATTCGCCAAATGCGGCGATGACCTGCCCGGGCTGACTGTGCTGCTGCACGCAGCTCAGAAAATGCTGGTATCCCTGAAGAGCCTCCTCAAGCATAGCCTGATACTCTTCCCCGCTTTGCAGCGATTTCTTTTCAATGTCAGTGAAGGAACCGTCAAACACCGTGCGCGTGGCGTGCCTGTCGCCACGGTTGACCGCCGCAGCCAGCTGGCCGATGCCGGAGTCGCTACCAAAACGGTAGCTTTTTTGCAGCAGGCACAGGCTGTCACGCAGTGCGCCCGCGATCGGCGTGTGATCGGGTTCAAGCGAGCAACCGGTCAGACGGGCGAGCTCCTGCGCCCGCGCGGCGGTATAACCGTAACTGGCGTAGGTACAGATATCTCCCAGCACCGCCCCGGCTTCTACAGAGGCGAGCTGGTCGCGATCGCCCAGGAAAACCACGCGCGCATGGGGTGGTAGCGCATCGATCAGGCGCGACATCATGGTCAGGTCGATCATGGAGGCTTCATCCACCACCAGCACGTCCAGATGCAGCGGATTGCCCGCATGGTAGCGCAGCCGCTGGCTACCCGGCTGCGCGCCGAGCAGACGGTGCAGAGTACTTGCTTCACCCGGGAAAAGCGCAAGCTGCTCCTGGGTGAGCGGCAGCCGTTGCATCGCACCGCCCAGTGATTCGGTCAGACGCGCCGCGGCCTTCCCGGTGGGCGCCGCCAGACGAATACGGCATCGCTGCTCGCCTGAAAGCTGTATCAGGGCTGCCAGCAGCTTTGCGACGGTCGTTGTTTTCCCGGTTCCCGGGCCGCCGGATATCACCGAGATCCGCCGCGTCAGGGCGACGGCTGCCGCCACTTTCTGCCAGTCTGTGGCCTCACCGGAGTCAAACAGCCTGTCCAGCGTCTGACGAAGCTGCGCTTCGTCACAGGGAAGCTGCGCATTGGTCTCACTAAAGAATCGCGCTACCGTCAGTTCGTTTCGCCACAGGCGGTTCAGGTATAAGCGCTCCCCCGTGAGGATCAGCGGTGCCTGGTTGTCTCCCGGCCCGACGGCTGACGATTCACGCAAAATTTTCTGCCAGTCCACCCTTTCCCCCAGCAGCGCAAAGCAGGACTGGAGGACAGGCGGCATTTTCTCGTCAACCACCAGACGCGAGAGCGGCAGACACACATGCCCCTCTCCGGCGTCTTTACTCAACAGGGCAGCGGCAAGCATCACGGCGGGCTGGTCAGCGGCAATCATCATGGCAAACTGCACGTCCAGCTGACGCAGCACGCGTTGCTCTACCGCATCCAGCAATAAGTCCTGCATCGTCATGCCATCTCCTCCGCGTTTGCTGCAAACAGGTTATCCATTTTATTAATCAATTCCGCATCCGGACGGGTGCTGAAGATCCCGGAGCGCGGATCGGCAGCATCAACCCCGCGCAGGAACAGATAGATGACACCGCCAAAATGATCGTCGTAGCGATAATCCGCAATACGGTGGCGCAAATAGCGGTGCAGCGCCAGGGTATAGAGCTGATATTGCAGATCGTAGCGATGCATTTGCATGGCTGCCGCCATCGCCTGCTGGGTATAGGCTTCGCTGTTCTCGCCCAGCCAGTTCGATTTGTAATCCAGCAGGTAGTACCGTCCTTCGTGACGGAAGACCAGGTCGATAAACCCTTTCAGCATGCCCTGCACCTGACGGAAGTTCAGCGGCGGGCAACCGGCTGAGAGCGGATCGTACTGACGGATAAGCGCATCGAGCGCGTCGGCCTTAAGCGGGCCTGCGACGGGCAGATAAAACTCCATCTCAACCTGCTTATTTTTGGCCGTTAACTGGCGAAGAGAGAAGCCCTGCGCCGTCAGCGGCGCCTGCAAAATGGCGTTGATCCAGTCAGTGAGAACGGGCTGCCAGTGCGCGTCATAGCCTCCGCTCTGCAACATCTTCAGCACCCACTCCTCACTGACAGGCTGGGTGAAATCAAGCTCTTCAAAGAGGCTGTGCAAAAAGGTGCCCGGCGACGCGCCGCGTGGGAACTGATGTGGAGTTAACGTCGGTTCAACCGGAACATCGCCCACCCCTGCGGCATCCACGTCCAGCTTCGGCATGAGATCCTGCGCAATACTTTGCCCGTGCTGTTGCAGGCCAGAATAGCTGGTGACGCGCCAGTCGTCGGCAAGCACCCGTGTGATCTGGCGCGCGTTAAGATCGGTCGCGGGCTCTTGCGCCATTTCCCAGCGGCTGTTGTCTGGCAGAGAAGGGATATGGAGGGCGATATCGTCTCCGCAAAGCGACTCAATACAGAGGCGCAACCCCGCCGCATCTTTAGGCTCACCACGCTGAATAAGCCGCCCTAAGGCGCTTAAATGGAAATCGCTCTCCCCTGTTTTCTCCCCGCGACGGCGGAAAACCGGCGCGACGCCCAGGCTGCAATGCCAGACAGAACGGGTCAGCGCCACGTAAAGCAGGCGCAAATCCTCCGCCAGACGCTCCGCTTCCGCCAGCTCAACGCTGGTTTCCGCCTTGCTGAGATCGAGCACCGCATCGAAAGTCTCGCGGTCATGATAATAGGCCTGATCCTGAACGCGGTAGTTGGCGATAAAGGGCAGCCAGACCAGCGGATACTCGAGACCTTTCGATTTGTGAATGGTGACGATTTGCACCAGATGCTTATCGCTCTCAAGACGCATCTGCTGGCTTGAGGCGTTACTGTTTGGATCCGCGATTTGCTGCGCCAGCCAGCGCACGAGGGCATGTTCACTTTCAAGCTGGGTGCCGGCTTCCTGCAACAGTTCGCTGATGTGTAAAATATCGGTAAGACGCCTTTCACCGCCCGATGACGCCAGCATATTTTCGGCAATCTGGCGCCGCGTCATCAATTCGCGCAGCATCGCCATGACGCCGCGTTTTTGCCAGCGTTCACGGTAATGGACAAACTCTTCCACCACCGTATCCCATGCGTTTTCGTCATGGTTGAGCTCATCAATATCGCGCGCGTTCAACCCCAGCATGGAACTGGCCAGCGCGCTTCGAAGCGTATTTTCGCGCTCCGGGGCCAGCACCGCCTGAAGCAGCCAGAGCATTTCCTGGGCTTCCAGCGTGTCGAACACGCTGTCGCGGTTAGAAAGATACACTGACGGAATATCCAGCAACGTTAGCGCATCGCGGATTAGCGCCGCTTCCTGACGACTGCGCACCAGCACGGTAATATCAGAGGCTTTAACTGGATTCGCCTGTTCCCCCTTCCACAGCAGCGCCTCGCCGCGCGCGCCTGCGCTCAGCCAGTCACGGATTTGCGCGGCGCAGTGCTGGGCCATCGCCGCCTGATAGTCGGCGACCCCATAGCCTTCCCCTTCCAGCAGCCAGAAGGTCATGGCGGGTTGCACCGCGCCACTGACTTCGAAGCGCAGGGATGCGTTTTTTGGGGCGGATTTTACCGGCAGGAAAGGGATTTCATTGAACATGAACGCCGTCTCCATACGGCTGAACAGCGCATTGACGCTCTCAACCATCCCCGGAGCGGAACGCCAGTTAGTGTCTAACGTGTAATGCGCGACAACTTCACTACGGGCTTTCATATAGGTGAAGATATCTGCCCCACGGAAGGCGTAAATCGCCTGTTTAGGGTCGCCAATCAACAACAGGGCAGTGTCGGGCTGCTGTCGCCAGATGCGGCGAAAAATGCGGTACTGCTGAGGGTCGGTGTCCTGAAATTCGTCAATCATCGCCACCGGAAAACGGGTACGGATCGCGCTGGCGAGCGCTTCACCATTCTCGCTGGACAGCGCCTCGTCCAGGCGGCTCAGCATGTCATCAAACCCCAGCTCGCCCCGGCGACGTTTTTCGCGCGCGACGGCCTGGCGGATCTCCGTCATGGCGCGGGTGATCATCAGGTCATTGAGCGTTAATGGCTCCGCAAGCAGCGCATCAATCGCCACAAACAGGGGATGCTCAGGCACAATGCCGTCGGCTTTGGTTCGCTCGGTCAAAAAGCGCTGCGAAAACTTTTCCAGTGCGTCCGGAAGCTGGTAGCCCCGCGTCTCCTCCTGGGCCCAGGCGCTGATCTTTTCGATCCACTTCCCCTGGTTCCCACGGTTGAACTTGCGTCTGTCGATGCCTGAGTTTTCGATGATTGCATCAATTTCACCAACCGACTCATTCCACTTCTGCTTAAGCGCCGCAATTTTGGCGACGATCTTTTCATGGCGCGAGGCCAGCGTTTCATCGGCAGGCGGCGGAGATTTAATGACCGGCGCTTCGCCTTGCAGGTAACGGTCGATGGCGCGAAGAAGCTCTTCCGGACCTTTCCACAGGGCGTGAACCGCTTCGGCAATGTCGCGCTGCAATGGATAACAGTGACGACGCCAGAAATCCGCACAGGCCTGATAGCGAAGCTCGGATTCATCTTCAATAAGCTGCTGCTCAAAGAGCATGCCGGATTCAAACGCATTCAGGCTCAGCATGCGCTGACAAAAACCGTGAATGGTGAAGACGGACGCTTCATCCATTTGCCGCTCGGCCAGCAGCAGCCATTGCGCAGCCTGTTGCTTATCCGCAATCTCGTCCAGCAGGCTCGCGTAGAGGGGGTTATCCGTCGTCTGACGCAAACAGGCGATGCGCAGCTCATGAATGTTGCTGCGAATACGGCCACGCAGCTCGGCAGTGGCCGCTTCGGTGAAGGTTACCACCAGCAGCTCTTCCACGCTTAACGGGCGCGAAAAAGCGGCGTTGCCGCCGAGCCCCAACAGCAAACGCAGATAGAGCGCGGCGATGGTATAGGTTTTTCCCGTTCCCGCTGAGGCTTCAATCAGTCGCTCACCCTGTAGAGGTAAACTTAGGGGATCAAGCGGCTCAGCGGTATGGGTCATTCTTTCTTACTCCAGGGCATAGTTTGTTGCAGCGCGCTGACGCTCTTCCAGACGGTCCACTCTTTTGATTTTACGTAGTCCGTTTTCCCGTTCTGGCTGCCAGAAACCTGAGACAGGATGGCCATACCCTGCGGTTTTACTACCGCCTGATGGAAGAAATCGGCAACCTTTTGTGGCGTCAGCTGTTTTATTTCGGCCACTATTTTATCACGCGAATCAAATTTCATATTACCGCGATCAAAATCTTTGCTCAGCTGCGAGGCCTCTTCACCCAGCGTCTGCGGCGGCTGCATCACCTGGGCGATAACCGCCTGCTGGATTTGGGCAAACTCTTCCGGCTTCATGGCGCGCAGTTTTGCTTCCGCCTGCGGGAAGAATGCCTGATAACGCTGCCACAGGTAAGCGGGTTGCTTGTCGCTGCTTTGCAGAAGGAAGCCCAGCCCCCACTGACGGCCCACATTCATAGAGAAAGCGAATACCGCATAGCCCAGTTGCTCTTCGGTGCGCAGCTGGTTGTAAAACCACGGCTGAATAATTTGACCGAGAACCGCACTCCGGGCAGAGCTGGTAAATTCGTCATAACCGACAGGGACAAACACCGCGGCCAGCGCGGAATCCGTGCTGCTTCCCGCTTTTTCGAAGATCACGTTCTGCTTTTTCTCTACCAGCACATCCTGGTTACGGCACCACTCATCGCCTTTTGAACCCAGTTGCGCACGGACGTTTTGCGCCAGCGTTTTAGCCTGATCTTCGCTCATATTCCCCACAACCAGGAACTCCGGACGGGTATTGGTTTTCAGCGCATCACGGTAATCCAGCACCTCTTTTAAGGTGACTGAGGGCAATAACGCGCGGCGATCTTCGCGCTGGAAGTACGGAATTTGCGACAGCATCTGTGCTGGCATAATCGCCTGATCGTAGGCTTTACCCTTCTCGGCAGAATCCATCATCTGGGCATACCAGGACTTAGCCTGCTCGAGCTGTTCTTCCGTAGGCGCATAGCTGAAATAACCGTCCAGCAGCGCCTGGAACAGCTGCGGCAAACGCTGGGTATAGCCGTTGGCATTCACCATCAGGCCGTTATTGGCGTTGGTGGAGAAACTGATACCACCAACGGCAGCCTGGTTGCTGAGCTGATCGAGAGCAATACCGGCCAGATAATCATTAAGCGCAAACAGCACCTGGTTTCTGGCGCTGTCCATTGCTTTGGGGTTACGCAGCACCACGCTGACATCCGCTTTTGGCTCGTCGGCGAAATAGCGGCTTGGGGTGTAGACCACGCGCAGCGTCGGCTCATCAACAATCAGCTCCGGGTGCGGATACGCCTTTGCGGGTTTGATCAGCGAGAAATCGTCCGGGATGTAGGGGTTAAGCTCCGGTAACTTCAGCGCAATTTCCCCCGCCTTTTTCTGCCAGCCCGCGAAGGTCTGTTCGCTGATTTTTTCAACCTGATACGGGGCATCAACGAAGTAGGCCATTTTGTTATGCGGTTCGTTCGGGCTGATATACCAGACGCGGGCATTCTGCGGAGTCATCATCGCCAGACGCGCTTTGAGCGCTCCGGCGTCATACTGGTCGGCAATATTTACCGCATCCAGCGTATGTTCCACCGGCACGCGGATCATGGTATCTGCCAGCCACTCAACGTAGTCCATATCACGCGTGATAGAGGGATAGCGGAAATCGAGATCCAGCACGTGCGCCAGCTCGTCAAAGTAGCGTTTATCGACCCCTTTGTCGCGCAGCAGAGAGAGATAACTGAAAATGGCCGCAACGACGTCGTCCCGGTGAGCCAGCCCTTTATCGGTCAGCGTCGCGGAGATGGCCAGCACGCCGCTATTCCCATTTACAACGGGATCGGAGTCAGCGCGAATACCTTCCACCAGCCCCTGCTTTTGCAGCCAGTCGGAGAGCGTACTCGGGCTGCGGTTGCCGATAAGATACGTCACCAGCTCGTCGGTTTTGCTGCGGAACTGCGCCGTGTTGTTATCAATACGGAATTCAACGCGTAACACCTTGCGCGGCAAGGCCGGCACATAGTGAATAACAATGCCTTTTTGCGCGTCCGTGACAACCGGCACGTTAATCTGCGGCAGATCGATATTTTTATTTGGCACCCTGCCGTAGGTCTGCGCGGCCATGTTTGCCAGCGTCGGCAACGGTTTATTGCTGTAGATAACCGCTTTCATCAGATTGGCGGAATAGTATTTTTCACGAAACGCATGCAGCGCATCGAGCACCGGGCTACCGGGCTTGTCGCTCAGTGTTTCAAGGTTGCCGCCTGAGAAGCGCGAACCCGGGTGCGCCGGATTGATGGTTTCAGCGCTAACCTGCGCCATGCGCATACCGTCTCGCGTGCGCGCCATCGTCAGTTCGGCGTTCACGGCATTACGTTCACGGTCAGCGTATTTTTTATCCAGCAGCGGTGCGGCGATGGCATCCGCCAGACGGTCCACCGCCCCATCAAGCGCATCATTTTCCACTTCCAGGTAAAACGCGGTGCGATACGGCGCGGTACTGGCGTTGTGGCTGCCGCCATGCATTTTCAGAAATTCGGACAGGCTGTCAGGCTGTGGGTATTTTTTAGAGCCCATCAGCGTCATGTGCTCAAGGTAGTGCGCCAGTCCAGGATGGGCGTCAGGATCTTCCAGCGAACCCACCGGCACAACCAGCGCGGAGAGCGATTTCACCGCCTGAGGATCGGAAACCAGCAGCACGGTCATCCCGTTATCAAGACGAATCGCCTGATACTCACGGGTGTCCTTATCGCTCTTACGGATTGTTTCCTTGACAGGTTGCCAACCGGAATCGGCCTGAGTGACGGGAGCCCAAAGGGCGATAAACAAAACAAACGCTTTGAACAAGGTGCTGCCTGGCATTACGACCTCTTTATCACGGCTACATCATTAACAACGTGCGTGCTGGACACGCCAGCATCTCTTTCTTTGGGTACATCAGTCCGTGATAAGAGGTGCATCATAAATGAACACCTCATACTGCGCAATTTTTATACAGTACTCAGGACTGATTAAATTTGAACAACGGTAACAGGTAGCGTTGCGCCTCCTGGGTGATAATGTCGAAATATTCTGGCTCCAGCGTTCGCCATAAACGTTGATACCAGACATCGTCACCTTCGCCACGTACCATCATGTTCCCTTCGTAGGCCTGCAAAAACTTGCTGCGCGCTTTCTGGAGCGAAGCCTCATCCGTTAACATGGCATCATTCTGCGCGTCGTAACAGGCTTTTATCCACGCCCCCCCACTTTCAGGCAGCAAAAGCAGAGGTTTGTTCATGCCCTGACGGTAACCTTCAATATAAAGCGACAGATACGTCAACGCCTGCTCAGGCTCCATCGGCGGGAAACGCCATTCGCCGTCCTTACGTACAAACAACCGGCTTTCACCTTCGTGACCACTCGCACTGTAGACAAGATGTTCGAGCCAGAGTTGCAGGCCATGTGAAACGCTGAGCATGGATGGCCGCCAGCGCAGCAGCCCGTCAGACTGCACGTGCGTGAGCCAGCCGCTGAGGTGCATACCGTTACAATCGAGATCGATTTCAATGCTGCTCGCCGGCTGCCGACACGCGATAACGCGGTCAGCAAGCGCTCGCATCTCCTCGCACTGGGCATCCCAGACGATTTCGCCGAATGCACCATACGGAAGTAATCCCGACGCCCTGTAACGTCGGAACAGTTTACTGGCGTCTTCTTCGTCAACCAGCGCATTCAGAAGCTGGGAATTAAGCTTAAAACGCTCCAGCCCATCAAGAATAAACGGTTCCGCATCGGGGATTTCGCTCTCTTCAGAGCGGAAATTCACCTGCAAGCGTTGCTGGAAAAAAGCCCGGACCGGGTGCGCCCAAAAACGCTGTAGCTGCTCAAACGAGAGGGTATCTATGACGCGCGGTTCGAGCGTCTGAATAAAATCGGTTTGCGGCGTCCCCGCTTTCTTCGCGGCGGGAAGCCACTCGCGGGCGTAGCTTTGCAGTTCATCAGGAACGTAATTGACAGGATCAAACGGCATACGGCTATGGTGACAGGTGATATGCGCTATCACCCGACGTTCGCTTTCGTCGCAGTTGCAGGCTTCATCGCCCGGCAGATAGTGACTCTGTCCGATGTAATCCACCAGCTCCTGCACCAGCACAGACGGGAAACGCTCGCTGTTGTCCTGAATTGAACGACCGATATAGCTGATATACAGCCTGCTTTGCGCAGACACCAGCGCCTCAAGAAAGAGATAACGGTCATCATCGCGGCGGCTGCGGTCGCCCCGCTTCGGTTGTGCGCTCATGAGATCAAAACCCAGAGGTGGAAGCGCACGCGGATAAATACCGTCGTTCATGCCAAGCAGACAGACCACTTTGAACGGGATTGAACGCATTGGCATCAGGGTACAAATATTCACCGGCCCCGCAAGGAAGCGCTGGCTGATGCGCTCCTGATCGAGACGTTGCGTCAGCTCATCACGCAGAAGCGAAAGAGGAACCGCCTCGTGATAGTGCGAATTAACCCCCTCATCAACGATGGCCTGCCACTGCTTCTCGATAAGCGCCATGGCGGCTTCAGTTTCGCTGTCCGGCAGAAAGAAATCATTCAGCATTTCGCGGCAAATCGGCAGCCACTCTTCGAGCGGGCGGGGCTGCATCAACGCACGGCGCCAGCGGTTGAGCTGCATAAGCAGCGAGGCTAAGTGACCAACCAGTTCCGCGATCAACCCACTGGATTCATCGTACGGCAGCACGTCATTCCATTCGCCGTGGATGCTCTCCATCGCATACCCCAGCAGCATGCGCGTCAGGCCAAACTGCCAGGTATGCTGGCCGGTCGCAGGGAGTTCGAACTCCTGGACGTTATCATCGTCGATACCCCAGCGGACACCAGATTCGTTGACCCACTGGCGCAGATAGCGCAACCCCTCTTCGTTAATGTTGAAACGTGCGGCCAGAACAGGCACATCCAGCAGTGCCAGCACATCCTCAGAGATAAACCGGCTATCAGGCAGCGAAAGCAGGCTGAGAAAGGCCTGTAGCGCCGGGTGTGACTGACGAGCGCGACGGTCAGAGATTGCGTAGGGCAGATAGCGGTCGCCCGTTGCGCTGCCAAATACCGCCTGAATAAACGGGCTGTAGCTGTCGATATCCGCCACCATCACCACGATATCGCGCGGTGTCAGGGTTGGATCGTCCTGTAACACGGCCAGCAGGCGGTCATGAAGAATTTCAACTTCACGCTGTGGGCTGTGGCAAACGTGGATCGCGATACTGCGATCGTCAGGATCCAGTTTTCGCTTCTTGTCGCTTCGCGCAAACTCTTCGGCAGTGATCCCGGCAACGGCACGGTTTTCCAAATCCAGAATATCAAGCTGAATATTGTGCAGCAGGCTGTCCGGCGTAATATCCGCAAACGCATCCACATCCCCTTCTCCCGAAGAGGTGATTTCAGAAAGCAGATAAATATAGTCGCGTCCGAGCTTGCCCCACGAGGCAAGCAGCGGGTTCGGCAGGTTCTGAATCCCCTCTTCATCAAAAAGCTGCGCCGCATTTTCACTGTCTTTAAACAGCGGCACGGCGCGTTCCTCAAAGAGGCGTTTTCTCTGACGGGTGACCAGCCGTGATAGCCAGCGCGGATCCTGAATATCCCCCCAATAGTGCCGACACGGGTTGGTAAAGAGGATATGGATATCAGTGTGCTTACCGAGCGCTTTTAGCGCGTTCAGGTAGACAGGCGGCAGCGCGGAGATACCGCAAATGAACACGCGTGACGGCAAACGGGTTGGCCGTTCTGCGCTGTTCTCAAGTATTGAGATAAAGCGATCGTACAGGTTAGCACGGTGCCACTTAGGCTGACCGAGTTTCCCGGTATGCTCGACCAGCGCTTTCCAGAGCGGCGCCTGCCAGATTTGCGCTTCCGGTAACCCATCGACTAATTCTCCCGCTTCCCAGCGAATCAGCCATTCTGCACGGTAAACCAGATACTGGTCATAAAGGTCGGCAGTACGTGAGGCAAGCTGGAAAAGTTTACGCTTGTCGGTGTCGTCATTCAGGTAGTGCCGCAGCATGGCAAACTCATCATGCGCCAGCATGTCCGGCAGCAGCGTCATCAGTTTCCAGGCCATACTTTGTTTGTTGAAGGCGCTCTGCTCAGGAATATCCGGCAGGACGCGAACAAACATCTCCCAGATAAAGCTCGCGGGCAGCGGAAAATCGATGTTGGCCGCAATGCCAAATTTCTGCGAAAGGGACATTTGCAGCCACTGCGCCATACCGGTGCTCTGCACCAGCACCATTTCTGGCTCAAACGGATCGTCAAGACGCTCTTGCTCAACGATATACTCCATCAGTGCTTCCAGCACATCCAGACGATTTGAGTGGTAAACCCTTAGCATAAACGCTCCCGACTAGCGGCTAACCGGGCAATGCAGACGCGTCAACGCGCCCTGCCGCCCCATAGGAGAAATAAGTGTGACCGTGATGCTGACACATCCGGACTGTGTTGTCTGCCCCCGACTGACCTGCCAGCCCGGCGGGAGCGTTAATGTTGAGATCTGCGACTGATTCCACGCATGATGCCATAGCTGACGATACTGGCTAAGCGCCGCATACCGGGCTGCCAGCGCGCGATGATAGCCGGATAACGCCGTCACAACCACAACCAGCAACATCATTGCCAGCAAAACCTCAACCATGCTAAATCCTTTTTGTCTGCTCAGGGTAACTGACATAGCGTACTTTCCTTAAGGGGGCAGAAATCACTCCAGCCGTGGGCGGAAAAGCGTATCTGCCCTTCCGCGATGTCCCCGCCTCGCCATAGCAACAGATCGTCATTGCCTGCAATAAGCAACACACGCGCCCCAAACAGCCTTACACAGACCCGCAAACGTTGTGTCTGTTTGCACTGAACCTCTGGCTGTAAAGCCCATTTCTGAACGCGCCCCCACTCCAGTGCAGATTGCACGGCAGCCTGCTGGCGAACAGACAAACTCTCGCCACTCACCAGCGTACTAAAGGTTTGCAGCTGCTGATTTAATCCGGTGAGGATCAGCGTGCCGAGCACCAGCAACAGCAGGACCAGCGCCAGCGATGACATGCCCCGCTGACGATTCACAGATTAAACCCCGTTACGGTATGGCGAGCCGAAAAGGGTGCGGTCAGTTCACCTTTACGGCGGGCACGCAGCTCGATACTGATGACCGGCGCAAAGCCAGGTCGATCGGTTTTAGTGACCATAAATTGCTCTATCAGGACCCGATCCGGGTCGGTGAGCTTATCCCATCCCTTACCGTCACAGGATGTGGCGCCCCGCAGCGTTTCAAGCGATCCGGACTCAAGCCGGAATCCCGTACTGTCGTTTTCTGACGCGGTGCTATCCCACTGGCCGTTGCTGTTCGCATCCCATAGCACAATCGCACATCGTCCTTGCCTGCCGATGATCATCCCCTGCCCCTGGCAATGCCCTGCACAATATCCTGCCCTCTGAAACTGTTTACCGATCGCGAACAGACGTTGCCAGACCTCATCCTCCAGCTCCTGCTGTCCGGATTGCAGTAAAACACCCCGCTGTAGCCCCGGTAAAAAACGTGACGTGCTGAGTAACAGAATGCTGCTTATCGTCATCGCAATAAGCACTTCCAGCAGGGAAAACCCTTTTCGATTTACTGGCATGCACCTTCTCCTGCGGCATTACACAGCCTGATACGTCCGCCATTTGAGACAATAACCCACCACCTACCAGCGCGGCTCTGCACGCGGATATGTCCGGCCCATGCGGTATCCCTTAAACCGTAAAATCCCAGCGCAGGGGTTATGTCGCTTATCGTGACCTCGGGCCACATCGGCTTCATCACGAACGGTCCGCCGCGGTCACAACCGGTCACCGCTGAACTGGCCAGACACTCCTTTTCACCGTCGTTATGCAGCGCGATCCTGTGCTCGCTGTTGTGATGGTTGGCGTCATTGCGCAAAAACACCAGGTAATCCCGCACCTGGCAGGCGGTTTGCCAAAGCCGCTGCCGCTGCTGCCAGCTGTCCCAGCCATAGAGCCCTGTGGCGCTGAGGATCACTGTCAGCGAAACGGCGATAAGGGTTTCGATAAGCGTAAAGCCTTGTTCGTTTTTCATGGCGGGAGTGTGGCGGAATAGCAAAAACGGTGCGAGCGTCAAACCAGAACTTTACGAGCCGCTTTCCGGAGATTTTCACCCGTTGCAACGCGTTGCATCATCTCTGGAAACAGGCTCGAAAAACAAAACGGGCGTGAAAAAAAACCGGCGCTAAAGAGCACCGGTTGTGTCAGGATTTGCCGTATCAGATGGCGACAGGAGCTTTAATGCCGGGATGCGGGTCGTAACCCTCAATCTCGAAATCATCAAAACGGTAATCGAAGATCGATTCCGGTTTACGTTTGATCACCAGCTTCGGCAATGCACGCGGTTCGCGCGTCAGCTGGAGATGCGTCTGTTCCATATGATTGCTGTAGAGGTGGGTATCACCGCCCGTCCAGACAAAATCGCCCACTTCAAGATCGCACTGCTGCGCCATCATGTGCACCAACAGCGCGTAGCTGGCGATGTTAAACGGCAAGCCGAGGAACACGTCGCAGGAGCGTTGATAGAGCTGGCAGGAGAGCTTGCCGTCCGCCACATAGAACTGGAAAAACGCGTGGCAAGGCGCCAGCGCCATTTTATCCAGTTCCCCCACGTTCCAGGCAGAGACAATGATACGGCGCGAGTCCGGGTCATTTTTCAGCTGGTTCATGACGGTCGTGATCTGGTCAATATGGCGGCCGTCCGGGGTAGGCCAGGCGCGCCATTGCTTGCCGTAGACCGGCCCCAGGTCGCCGTTCTCATCTGCCCACTCGTCCCAGATGGAGACATTGTTTTCATGCAGATAAGCAACGTTGGTATCGCCTTGCAGGAACCAGAGCAGTTCATGAATGATCGAGCGCAGATGGCAGCGCTTCGTTGTCACCAGAGGAAAGCCTTCTTGCAGATTGAAGCGCATCTGGTGGCCAAAAATGGAGAGCGTACCGGTGCAGGTGCGGTCGTTTTTCGGCGTGCCCTCGTCGAGCACTTTTTTCATCAATTCAAGATACTGTTTCATGATTCCTCAGGAAAGTTGTTGCTGTGGACGACGACGATACGCCCAAATCATCATAATGGCACCCGCGACAATCATCGGGATGGAGAGGATCTGCCCCATGCTGATGTACTGTACCCATTCACCGGTAAACTGCGCATCCGGCTGGCGGAAGAACTCGACGATGATACGAAACGCGCCGTAGCCAATCAGGAACAGACCGGAGACAGCCCCCATTGGGCGCGGTTTGCGGATATACAGATTCAGGATGATGAACAGCACCACGCCTTCCAGCGCCAGCTCATAGAGCTGTGACATATGGCGCGGCAGAACGCCGTAGGTATCGAAAATGGACTGCCACTCAGGATGCGAAGGCAGCAGCGCGATGTCCTCCGCGCGGGAACCCGGGAACAGCATGGTAAACGGCACGCTCGGATCGACACGCCCCCACAGTTCACCGTTGATGAAGTTGCCAAGACGCCCTGCGCCCAGCCCAAACGGGATTAACGGCGCAATAAAATCAGCCACCTGGAAGAAGTTCCGTTTGGTGCGTCTGGCGAAGATCACCATGACCAGGATCACACCAATCAGCCCGCCGTGGAAGGACATGCCGCCGTCCCAGACGCGGAACAGATAAAGCGGGTCGTTCAGGAATACCGGGAAATTATAGAACAGGACATAACCGATGCGACCGCCCAGGAACACGCCGAGGAAGCCGGCATAAAGCAGGTTTTCCACTTCGTTCTTCGTCCAGCCGCTGCCTGGACGACTGGCGCGACGGCCAGCAAGCCACATGGCAAAGACGAAGCCCACCAGGTACATCAGACCGTACCAGTGCAGCGCTACAGGTCCTATTGAGAAAATAACCGGATCGAATTCCGGAAAATGCAGATAACCACTGTTCATCTGTCACCACAAGATGTTGTTATTCCGCTGAAAGTGGACAGCGGGTGAATTGCATTCCCGCCGTTGGCAGGTGCTCCAAAGTTGCGAATCATAGCATAAGGCAGGCGTGGAGGATGCGCCTGAGATGTAAAAGATGTGTATAGGGTTTCATGCGCGCTGTTCCCCCTCACCCCATCCCTCTCCCTCAAGGGAGAGGGGGTCGTCGGAGCCGTCATTATTTTGTGGGGATCAGCGGCCGCCCCGGATCAAACCGCCCATGCCGCGTCGCTCCATAAACGCAGCCACCTGATGGCGCACTTCGGCTGCCAGCTGTGCTTCCAGGCTACGCGCGGCCAGTTCGCGCGCCTCATCTTGTTCGATGTGACGTAACAGGTATTTCACACGCGCAACGGAACGTCCGTTCATTGACAGGTGACGGAAACCGAGACCAATCAGGATCGCCACGCACATCGGATCGCCGGCCATTTCACCGCACAGGCGCAGGTCGATATTATGCTGCTCGGCTTCGCGGGCGATCATCGCCAGGGCACGAAGCATCGCCGGATGCAGGCTGTCGTAGATGCTGGCAACGCGCGTATTGTTGCGATCGACCGCCAGAATGTATTGCGTTAAGTCGTTGGTGCCAACGGAGATAAAATCAACGCGGGTCGCCAGCTGCGGCAACATAAAGACCATCGAAGGCACTTCAAGCATCACGCCAATACGGGGTTTAGGGATCGCATAGCCGATCATCTCTTCCACTTCGCGCCCTGCACGTTCTATCAACCGCCGCGCTTCGTCGATCTCGTCAATACTGGTGACCATCGGCAGCAAAATGCTGAGATTCCCCGTGGCCGCGTTGGCACGCAGCATCGCACGAACCTGGATAAGGAAGATTTCCGGCTGATCGAGGGTTATGCGGATCCCACGCCAGCCGAGGCAGGGATTCTCTTCACTGATGGGCATATAGGGCAGTTGCTTATCCGCGCCGACGTCCAGGGTGCGCAACGTGACGGGTTTGTCGTTAAACATCTGCAACATGCCCTGATACTGCGCCACCTGCTCCTCTTCTGACGGGAAGCCGCTTTGCAGCATAAACGGTATTTCGGTGCGGTAGAGGCCGATGCCATCGATGCGGCTGCCGAGCTTCTCTTCATGCTCAGGGCTTAAGCCAGCATTGAGCATCACCTTCACCCGCTCACCGCTCTTGAGCTGCGCGGGCAGGTTGACGTCATCTTCCGCCAGCTTGCTTAATTCATTCTCTTCGCTGATAAGACGCTGGTACTCCTGAAGGAGAACCGGCTCAGGATCCACCAGCAACTCACCGCGGTATCCGTCCACCACCAGCGTACGGCGGTGCAGTACGGAGGGCTGAATATCCGCCCCCATCACGGTCGGAATACCGAGCGCGCGCACCATAATGGCGGCATGGGAGTTAGCTGCGCCATCGCGCACCACCACGCCCGCCAGCCTGTCCTGCGGTAATTCCGCCAGCGTCGTCGCCGAGAGTTCATCAGCCACCAGCACAAACCGGCTCGGCCAGGCATTCGCCCCCTGAATAGTATCATCAAGGTGGAACAGCAGACGTTGCCCAAGCGCGCGTAAATCGCCGGCGCGCTCTTTCAGATAACCGTCAGTCAGCACCGCAAACTGCTCGGCAAATTTTTCAATGACCTTTTTAACCGCCCACTCTGCCACCGAACCTTTATCGACCTCGGCAAATAACTCACGACGCAAACGCGCATCGGAAAGCAGGTGTGAGTAGAGGTCGAAAATGGCCGCCGTCTCTTTTTGCGCGCCAGCGGCAAAGCGTTTGCTGTAGCGACGAAACTCATTTGCCGCCTCTTCCAGCGCAGCGGTAAGCCGTTCGCGCTCAAGCGCTTCATCCAGCGTCGAGGCTTCATAGACCTGCTCCATCAGGGGGAGCGTGGCATCCATCCAGCCTTCGGCAATCGCGACGCCCGGCGAGGCCGGAAGCGCGCGGATGCGGGTATGACGATACTGCCCAAAAAGGGCTGCCAGCTGAGACTGGGAGAGGATCGCAGCCATCTGCGTTGCCAGCGTGACGAGGAAAGACTCCTCGCTTTCGTCGTACTGCCGCAACTCTCGTTGCTGGACAACAAGCACGCCAAGCAGTTGACGGCGCTGAATAATCGGCACGCCAAGGAAAGCGCGGAACCGCTCCTCTTTGACGGAAGGGATATATTTGAAGCTGGGATGTTTTTGCGCATCGGCAAGGTTGATTGGCTCCGCCAGTCGCCCGACCAGGCCAACAATACCTTCATCAAACGCGAGCGTGACGGTGCGTCCCCGTGGTTTTTTTAAACCGCGGGTTGCCATCAGGTAGTAGCAACGTCGGTCATGGTCGGCCAGGTAGACCGAACAGACCTCGGTTTCCATCGCAAGACAGATGTCCGTCACCAGAATATTCAGCGCCTCGTTGAGGCGAGGCGCACTGGCAACCTTTTCAACTATTTCTCGCAAGCGGGTGAGCATGATTTGCGTAGCTTAACCTCTTTTACGTCGCCAGGCAGGTGCGCTCTGTGGCTTCGGAGGCGTCTCCTGAAGCTGCATCACGACACTTGCGAACTCTTTCATCACCCTACGATATACATCGCGCTTAAATGACACGACCTGACGAACCGGATACCAGTAGCTTACCCAGCGCCAGCCATCAAACTCTGGCGTGCTGCTGGTTTGCATATTGATATCTGAATCGTTGCCCACCAACTGCAAAAGAAACCACTTCTGTTTCTGGCCGATACAAACCGGCTTTGTGTCCCAACGCACCAAACGTTTCGGTAACTTGTAACGCAACCAGTTGCGGGTCGAAGCCAGGATGCGAACATCTTTTCGGCTTAAACCAACCTCTTCAAACAGCTCCCGGTACATCGCTTGTTCTGGGGACTCTCCGGGATTGATCCCGCCTTGCGGGAACTGCCAGGAGTGCTGACCATATCGCCGGGCCCACATCACCTGGCCCTGACGATTACAAATTACTATTCCTACGTTTGGGCGGTAGCCATCGTCATCAATCACCGGACTACCCCAAACTAAATCTGATATATGAATGATTGTTTCACACTACAGGGAGGCGGTAAACCACTCTCTTACAGGCCTGCAACCTAATAACATTTGAATAACTCACAATTTAGTGCGGAGTTATAAACAGATGCGGGCGACAGAGACCATTTTTATTCACCTTTTCTGTGGATATAGTTGTGAAGAAGTGCGGAATTACCGATGAACAACCTTGTAGCCCGACGAGCCGCCAATTTACCCCGCTTATAATAAATCATTTAAATTCATATGATTATATTGAAATTAAGGGTATCCAGGGCGATAAACGTGACGATCATCACATCAAAGATCCTCCTGCTGATGAAAGATCGAACAGCGTCGGTTTTATCCACAGTTTGTGCCAATAAGTTAGGCACAATTTGTGTGAAAATTCGATTTTCATCGCACGTCAAGGCTGTAAATTGAAACAGTAGTGGCAGTTATTCCCAGTTATCCCATTTTTCTGTGGATAACATGGTGTAAGATCCTGTTTATTGTCAGTGACCAGAATTGCACAACCTGTTTTTTAGCCGCCGCGGGACGGATTATATTCTAAAAAAGATGATATAAATCATCCACATGGAATAGGTGCACAGAAAAAGGTAAACTCTGTCCACAAGGGATAAAATATCAGCTCATTTTTTAATCAAAAGGTCGTTAGCATGCATTCTCTCGCCCCACTGCTCTCTTCTCCCGTCAGTGAAGCCCAGTTGCTCCAGCAGGCACAACGCCTGGCAGGCTATTCACTGGGCGAGCTGGCCGTGATGGCGGGGTTGACGATACCTAACGATCTAAAGCGTGATAAGGGCTGGATCGGCGTGTTGCTGGAACGCTGGCTGGGCGCAAGCGCGGGCAGTAAACCCGAGCAAGATTTTGCGGCGCTGGGGGTGGAACTGAAGACGATCCCCATCGATAGCCAGGGACGGCCGCTGGAAACCACCTTTGTCTGCGTTGCGCCGCTCACGGGTAACAGCGGAGTGACATGGGAAACCAGCCACGTCAGGCATAAGCTGAAGCGGGTGTTGTGGGTACCCGTTGAGGGCGACAGGCAGATCCCGCTGGCTGAGCGTCGCGTTGGCGCCCCGCTGCTCTGGAGCCCGAATGAAGAAGAGGAGAGACAGCTTTCCCAGGACTGGGAAGAGCTGATGGACATGATTGTGCTGGGACAGGTTGAGCGTATCACCGCCCGGCATGGCGAAGTGCTGCAACTTCGTCCCAAAGCCGCCAACAGCAAAGCGCTCACTGAAGCGGTAGGCGCACAGGGCGAACCGATCCTGACGCTGCCGCGCGGTTTCTATCTTAAAAAGAATTTCACCGGGGCGCTGCTGGCACGCCACTTCCTGTTGAAAACATAGTTTTTTACCAATTTTGCGCTCCGGCTAACATAATCTCCTCCTTTTTAAGATTTCCCCCCTTTCACCTGTCGTAATATCAGGTTATTACTACACTATGATTTGATACGAGCCAGGTGAGGATGAGAACGATGAAAAAATGGGCAGTAATTATCTCAGCAGTCGGTTTAGCGTTTGCGGTATCGGGTTGCAGCAGCGACTATGTCATGTCAACGAAAGATGGTCGTATGATCCTGACCGATGGCAAACCCGAAGTCGACGACGATACCGGTCTGGTGAGTTACCGCGATCGCGAAGGCAATCAAATGCAGATTAATCGCGACGAAGTCTCCCAGATCATCGAGCGTTAAACAGATAAAGGTCAGTAGCTTGCTGGCCTTTTTGATTTTTTCCTTCCCCTTTTGCCTTCCCTCTGCCATGTTTATATTCCTTTGTCGGGAGGTTCCTGACGCAGTCTGTATGTCAAAAAAAGGAAACCGGCTATGCATTATCACCGTATCCCCCACAGCGCTCTGGAGATCAGCCAACTGGGGTTGGGCACCATGACATTTGGTGAACAAAACAGCGAAGCCGATGCCCATGCACAACTCGATTACGCCGTCAGCCAGGGCATTAACCTGATTGACGTGGCGGAGATGTACCCCGTTCCTCCCCGCCCGGAAACACAAGGTCTTACTGAAACGTATGTCGGCAACTGGCTGGCGAAACGCGGCAATCGCGAAAAGCTGGTCATCGCCTCCAAAGTCAGCGGCCCTTCCCGTAATAACGATGCCGGGATCCGCCCTAACCAGATCCTCGATCGCAAGAATATCCGTGCCGCGCTGGATGCCAGCCTCAAGCGCCTGCAAACCGACTATCTCGATCTTTATCAGGTGCACTGGCCGCAGCGTCCGACGAACTGCTTCGGTAAGCTTGGCTACACCTGGAACGAAAGTGCTCCGGCAGTTACCCTGCTGGAAACGCTGGAAGCGCTCACGGAGTGCCAGCGGGCGGGTAAGATCCGCTACATTGGCGTTTCCAACGAGACGGCGTTTGGCGTGATGCGCTATCTGCATTTGGCCGATAAACACGATCTGCCGCGCATAGTGACCATTCAGAACCCGTACAGCCTGCTGAACCGCAGTTATGAAGTGGGTCTGGCGGAGGTGACGCAGTACGAAGAGGTGGAGCTGCTCGCCTACTCTTGCCTGGGCTTCGGCACCCTGACGGGCAAATACCTGAACGGCGCGAAACCGGCTGGCGCGCGTAACACGCTTTTCAGCCGCTTCACCCGCTACAGCGGCGAGCAGACGCAAAAAGCCGTTGCGGCCTATGTGGATATCGCGAAACGTCACGGACTCGATCCGGCGCAGATGGCGCTGGCCTTCGTGCGTCGCCAGCCGTTTGTGGCGAGTACCCTGCTCGGCGCCACGACGATGGATCAGTTGAAAACCAATATTGAGAGTTTCCATCTGAACCTGAGTGAAGAGGTATTAGCGGAGATTGAAGCGGTGCATCAGGTATACACCTACCCGGCACCGTAATAAAAGCAAAAAGGCAACGCACGTTGCCGTTTTTAGGGTTTTCACCCTCTCCCTGTGGGAGAGGGCCGGGGTGAGGGCATCAGGCCGCACAATTCAACGACGACGCTGCCAGACCCACAGACCGCTAATCGCCAGCGCGAACAGCGCGCCGAATCCTACCCCGATTGCCACGACCGGCGCACCTGCTTTTACCGCCAGCGAGTAAATCCCCAGCATCAGTAACATCGCCATGTTTTCACCAAGGTTTTGCACCGCAATGGCGTTACCCGCCCCAACGGTCTGCTTGCCGCGCTCCTGCAACAGCGCGTTTAGCGGCACCACAAAGAAACCGCCTAACATGCCGATCAGCAACAGCAGGGCATAGGCAGGCAATAGGGCATGTTGCAGGGAGAAGAACAGAACGCCGACGCCGATCAGGATCCCCGCAGGCATGCAGCGCCCGACGGTTTCCAGCGTCACCAGTTTTGCCGCAGCCCCGGCCCCGACAACAATCCCGACGGCGACCATGGCATTCAGGTAAGTCGGCGTGGCGTTGTCAGTAATGCCCAGCGCCACCGGCACCCACAGCACCAGCAGGAAACGCAGCGTAACGCCGGCCCCCCAGAACATGCTGGTGCCCATCAGCGAGAAGCGTGTTTCACCGTTACGCCACAGTACGCGGCAGGCGTTGAAGAAGCTGCCGGTCATTGGCCCGAAGCGCCAGGATTGCCCCGGACGCGCCACGGCCAGTTTGGGGATAAACAGGTTGGCGATCACCGCGCCACCGTACATCAGGGCGCAGATGCCAAGCGCGGCGAGCACATGCCAGTCTGCCAGTACGCCGCCCGCCACTGAGCCCAGCAAAATAGCCGCAATGGTGGAGGACTCCATCAGGCCGTTGGCCTTCACCAGCTTATCACCGGTGGTGAGTTCACCCAGAATGCCGTACTTCGCCGGAGAGTAGGCTGCCGCGCCAATGCCCACCAGCGTGTAGCCGACGAACGGATTGATACCAAAGCAGATACTTGCCGCGCCCAGAAGCTTAAGGCTGTTGGCAAACATCATGACCCGACCTTTCGGGAAGCTGTCCGCCACCTGGCCGACAAACGGCGCAAATACGATGTAAGCACCCACAAACACCATCTGAAGGATCGGCTGGCTCCAGTCGGGATAAAACTCAGCTTTCAGCAACGCCAGCGTGGCAAACAGCAACGCGTTATCGCCGAACGCGGAAAGAAACTGGGCGGCGATAACCGCCATCATGCCTTTCGACCAGATTGAAGTGTTAGTGTGCACTGACTCACGCATTTTGCTGTTCCGCCTCTTCAACCATGCCCTTCAGGGTCACGAAATCGGGTTTACCGCTGCCCAGCACCGGTAACTGTTTGAGGTAACGAATATCGCGGGGAACCGCCAGCTCGGGGATACCGTGTTCGCGTGCATACCTGAGCAGCGCGTCACGCTTCAGTTCACCGTCTGTCGTGAAGAGCACCAGCGCCTCGCCTTTACTGGCATCACTTTTCACCACGGTCGCATGCATTTTCTCCGCCGAGACGGCGGTCGCCAGCGTTTCGACCATTTCAAGAGAGACCATCTCCCCGGCGATTTTGGCGAAGCGTTTTGCACGTCCCTGGATCTGCACGAAGCCCTGATCGTCGAAGCGCACGATATCGCCCGTGTCGTACCAGCCCGTTTCAACCTCGCCATTGACGTTCTCGGCCGTCGGCGCCTCAAGCACGCCCGGGTTTTCCACACGCAGATAGCCGTTCATGACGTTCGGCCCTTTCAGCTGAAGACGTCCGCCATCTTCAATACCCGGCACCGCCAGCAGACGTGCGTCCAGCCCCGGCAGAATGCGGCCAACCGTTCCCGGTTTAGCCGCCATCGGAACGTTGATGGAGACCACCGGCGCGCACTCCGTCACGCCATAGCCTTCCAGAATGCGCAGGCCAAACTTGTCCTGCCAGATCTGGCGCGTGCTGTCCTGGAGTTTTTCCGCGCCCGCCACCACATAGCGTACGCGGAAGAAATCATACGGGTTGGCGAAGCGCGCGTAGTTACCGAGGAAGGTGGACGTCCCGAACAGCACCGTGCAGTTACGGTCATAAACCAGTTCCGGCACAATGCGGTAGTGCAGCGGGCTTGGGTAGAGGAACACCTCGGCACCGGTCAGCAGCGGTGTAAAGAGACCCACGGTCAGACCAAATGAGTGGAACAGCGGCAGCGCTGACATAAAGCGATCGTTGGCGGTAAAGTCAGCAATGGTTTTAATCTGTTCGACGTTCGCCAGAATGCTTTTGTGGCTGTGAACCACACCTTTCGGGTTACCTTCAGAGCCAGAGGTAAAGAGGATAATGGCATCATCTTCCGGCTGCTGCTTAACCTGCGCCTGACGCGGCATCAGCAGGTGCGCGAAAATCCACAGCTTGTCAGCGGTCGTGACGTCTGCTTTCAGATCTTCCAGGAACACCCAGCGCACCTGCGTCAGCTGTTCCGGCAGGTGCCACAGCTTGCCTTTATCCAGGAACTGGCGGGAGGTAAAGATTGTGTTGATTTGTGCTGCGGTAATCGCGCTGGAGAGCCCTTTCACGCCCGCCGTGTAGTTCATCATCGCCGGAATGCGGCCCCGGGACACGGCACCAAAGATTACCGCCGCGCTGATACCCGCGTTTGGCAGCATCAGGCCGATCTTTTCGCCCTGTTTACTGTACTTTTCCAGGATACGCCCGACAAACAGCGTTTTGGTCAACAGCTTACGGTAGGTATCCGGCGTAAAATTGATGTCTTCGACGCAGTTTTTCTTCGCACCGTAGCGATACTGCGCCGACAGCAACGATTCATACAGCGTTTCGCGCGGGCGAACGGCCATGCGCGCTTCCATCATAATCTGGTGCAGCATTTCCCCGGCGATTTTACGGCGGTCGCGCGCGCGCGGCGCCTCGGGCATCGGCAGTGACGTCGGCGGTAATATATGCAGGGTAATTTTCGGGAACAGACGCTGCTTCACCAGCCCTTTCAGACGGCTGAAAAAGGTTAGCTCAGCCCCGTCGATGCGTAGCGGCACGACGGTGGCCTGAGACTTCGCCGCGACAAAACCGGCCCCGTCGTAAATTTTCATCAGGGAGCCCGTCACTGAAATACGCCCTTCCGGGAAGATAACCACCGGGCGCCCCTGCCCTATCAGACGCACCAGATGTTTAATCATCATCGGTTTGGTTGGGTCGAGCGGGACAAAATCAATCAGCGGTTTGAGCCAGCGCATGTACCATTTTTCACTGATGGAGCTGTAAACCGCGAAGACGGGCCGCACGGGCAAAAACAGCGCCAGCAATACGCCATCAAGAAAAGAGACGTGATTCGGTGTGATAAGCACACGCTCGCCATAGAGTGCCTGCGTATCGCCAGTCACGCGGATGCGAAACAGGACACGAAACAGTGTGCGGAAGAACCCAAAAAGCATTTCAACTCCCTTTGCCAGCCAGTGTGAAAGGTATAAATGGTGGCAGATTACACGAGAAGTAGTGAGGGAGCGATAGCAAAAACAGAGGCGAAAAAAAACCTGCGCATCCGCGCAGGTTGGTGCAAGAGAAGAGTACGAAAACGTACCAGGAATTCTCACCAATCAATACCTCTGGGATCTTGATTGTGGCCTCCGGCGACAGGCTTCGCCAGCGGGAAAACGCAAGGGAATGAGCCGAAGTGCAACCAGGTGTGAATATTCTCTTTTGCTGTTACAGGTTGAACTTACAGGCAAAAAAAAACCTGCGTAAAACGCAGGTTGGTGTAAATCGTGTTAATCAACCGAAGTTGATTCCACCTATCAATACCTCTGGGATCTCGACTCTAGCAATTCACTACGCATCGTTGCTAACGGACAATCGCAACAGCCTGAGGCAAAGTGTAACTAAAGGTTCAGATTGACATTATTCAGACATGACTGGCCGTGTAACGATTACACCGCGAGGGATGTTCTGCTTCACGTTTGCAGAGGACGCTTACCCGCTCCCCTTGAATGCGCGCCGCTTTTCCGCAACACTAGTTAGTGTGTAAACGCTTACCCCTATAAGAAGGTATTGAATGGCGACAATTAAGGATGTGGCTCGTCTGGCCGGTGTTTCCGTCGCGACCGTCTCCCGCGTGATCAACAACTCCCCTAAAGCGAGTGATGCATCGCGCCAGGCCGTGCAGGACGCCATGGAAAACCTGAATTATCACCCTAACGCCAACGCGCGCGCCCTTGCCCAGCAGTCGACAGAAACCATCGGGCTGGTGGTCGGGGATGTATCCGATCCGTTTTTCGGTGCAATGGTCAAAGCCGTAGAACAAGTTTCTTATCACACCGGAAATTTCCTGCTGATTGGTAATGGCTACCACAATGAACAGAAAGAGCGCCAGGCCATTGAGCAGCTGATCCGTCATCGCTGTGCGGCGCTGGTGGTCCATGCAAAAATGATCCCCGACGCCGAGCTGATCCATCTGATGAAACAGATGCCGGGGATGGTGATTATCAACCGCATTATTCCCGGTTTTGAAACCCGCTGCGTGGCGCTCGACGACCGTTACGGCGCATGGCTCGCAACCCGTCATCTGATCCAGCAGGGCCATACCCGAATTGGTTATCTGTGCTCCAACCACCCAATTTCCGATGCGGAAGATCGCCTTCAGGGCTATTACGACGCGCTGCGCGAAGCCGGTCTGCCGTGCAACGATCGTCTTGTGGCGTACGGAGAACCGGATGAGAGTGGCGGCGAGCAGGCGATGACGGAGCTGCTGGGCCGCGGGCGGAATTTCACCGCCGTGGCCAGCTATAACGACTCCATGGCCGCCGGCGCAATGGGCGTGCTGAATGATAACGGGATTGACGTCCCGGCAGAAATTTCGCTGATTGGCTTTGATGATGTGCTGGTGTCGCGCTACGTGCGTCCTCGCCTGACCACCGTGCGCTACCCGATTGTGACCATGGCAACGCAGGCGGCAGAACTGGCGTTAGCGCTGGCCGAGCATCGCCCGCCACCGGAAATTACCCACCTGTTCAGCCCAACCTTAGTGCGCCGTCACTCGGTGGTATCGCCCGCGGAAGCCGTGAGCGAACAGCGATAGAGATGGACGGTTTTATCCGGGTATTCCAGCGCATCGCCGATGTAGTGCCAGCCGTAACGTTCGTAGAAGTCGCGGCAGGCAGACCAGAGATGAAGCTCGTGATACCCGGCGCGTCGCGCGTAGCCGATAACATGCTGCTGAAGTTTTCCCGCCAGCCCGTTTCCCCGGGCGGCTTCATCGACATACAGCGCAGCCAGCCAGGGGTGGAGATCCTGCCGGGAAATTAAATCGCAACGCCACAACCCAACGGTGCCCAGCAGCTGGTCATCCTCAACGGCAATAAAGGTGAGCGGTAACTCGCCCGGCGTCAGGCTGTGCTCAACAATGCTCTGGAAAAAGGCACGCGGCATACCTTCACCAAACGCGTTCCAGATCCAGTCGATCACCCGCTGTGTAAACTGCGGCGCAGCGTGAAGCGGCAGTATATTCACACCAGTTTCCCCTGGAAAAGGGGGACCGATTCAAAGAGATAGCCGTCAAAATCGGGCGCGTCTTCGTCTGACAGCTCAAGCAGGCTCTTTTTGACGTTTTCAAGATGCTGGAACATCGCCTGCCACGCCCCCATCACGTCGCGGCGGCGGAGCGCAGCGAGAATGGTTTGCCTGTCGCCGAGCCATTTCAGCCGCCATGCGCGGCTGGCGATGTGGCCGTTGAATTGCTGCCACAGTGGGCTGCTGTCCATGTGATGCCAGACGCTTTCAACGGTCGCCAGCAGCATCTGGTTTTGTGTGGCCCCCGCCAGTACCAGGTGGAACATTTTGTTGTTGTCCTGGCTGCGATCGTCGGCGGCAATAGCCCGTTGCTCCTGCTCGATGATGCGGCGCAGGTTGTCGATATCCGCCCGCGTCGCCATTTTTGCGGCAAAGGCGGCAATGTTGCTTTCAAGCAGCTGACGCGCCTGGAGAATTTCAAACGGACCCACGTCACTGTTCAGAAAACGTTCTTCCTCGTTTTCATGCTCCTCCGGAATGCGCATCACGTACACGCCAGACCCCTGGCGAATATCCACCGTCCCCTGTAGCTCAAGCATCAGCAGCGCCTCGCGCACGATAGTGCGGCTCACGCCATACGTCTCGGCGATGTTGCGCTCCGGCGGCAGACGCGATCCCACGGGATAATGCCCCTGGATAATCTGCGCCCGTAAATCCTCGCCAATCTCCTGGTACTGTTTTTTTTCCGGCAGGATGACAGCCTTATCCACGTTTTCACCTGTGTTTTTCAGTTAATGCGCGGGCCGGACGTCCTCCCGGCCAGTTTGTGCGCTATTTTACCAGAAGGCTTACTTCCATTCATCGTCAACCCTGAGCGTCATCACACGCTCATCGCGCAGCTGGCGAAACCAGGATGCCGATTTCTTTGCCCGCCGTGCGCGATGGTTTTCAAGGTCGATCTCAATAAGCCCGTAGCGGTTTTTAAACGCGTTCATCGGGGAGACGTTGTCGGTGAAGGCCCACAGCATATAGCCGTGGCAGTTAGCCCCCGCCTCCCGCGCCAGCAGCGTGTAATAAAGATGTTCGCTGATAAACGCGATGCGGTATGCGTCATCGATAATGCCGTCGCGATTGCGAAACTCCGCTTCGTTCTCCACGCCCATCCCGCTTTCCGCCACAAACCAGTCAATGTTGCGATACTCGTTTTTAATCCGCATCGCCATATCGTAAATAATGCGCGGGAAGATCTCCCAGCCGCGGGAGGTGTTCATCCTCCGCCCCGGCAGCTCGAACGGCTCGTAGTAGTACGCCGGGTGGAACGGCGTCTCCAGGTGCCAGGCGCGGGACGGGGCTTTGACGCGATGCGGGTAATAGAGGTTAATGCCCAGCTCGTCGACGGTGTTGTCGGCAATCAGCGCCAGCTCGTCAGCCGTGTATTCCCACTGCACCTGATGCTGCGCCAGCAGGGTAAAAAGCGCCTGCGGATAGCGCCCGTGCACCAGCGGGTCGAGAAAGACGCGGTTATAGAACAGATCGTACATCTCTGCCGCCCGCACGTCATGCGGCGCGCGCGAGCGCGGATAGGTCACTTCCGGGTTAAGAATACAGCCCACCGAGCCGTCATACCCTTTCTCGCGAAACAGCTTCACCACTTTCGCCGTCGCCAGCACCTTATGGTGGTTCCACTGCATCCAGGTGCTGGTGTTCTGCTCATAGGGCCAGCGCAGCGCGTCGAGGTAGACGCGCGTCTGGACCACAATCGGCTCGTTGAAGGTAAACCAGCGGGTGACTTTGCCGTGAAAGCGCTCAAACACCTTTTCCGCATAGCGAACGAACAGCTCGACGACGTGCTTCGACGCCCAGCCGCCGTAGGTCTCCAGCAGCACGCCCGGCAATTCGTAGTGTTCCAGGCAGATCATCGGCTCAATGCCCTGACGGTGCATTTCATCGAACAGCGCGTCGTAATAGGCGGCGTACTCTTCATCTACGGTGGCGTTTTCATAGTCGGTCAAAAAGCGCGACCAGTTGATCGAGGTGCGATAGTGCGTCAGTCCCGCCTGCTTCATCAGCGCCACGTCTTCGCGAAAGCGATTGATAAAGTCGGTTGCCACCGCCGGGCCGTAGCCGTTGTGCCAGACGTGACGATCGTTCTTGTACCAGAGATCGATCCACGAATCCTGCCCCGGCTTTTTGCCGCTCCAGCCCTCGGTCTGCCAGGCCGATGCCGCCGCGCCCAGCATAAAATCTGGCGGTATGGTTATCTGTTTTATGCTCATCCTGTCCTCATGCGTTATCGGTGGCTTGTTGCAGTGCGGCCTGATCTGCGCGGCGTGAGGCAATTTTCACAAACGGCAGATAGATGATCACCGCAGTCACGATGCAGATAAACTGGGTGATCACCGCCCCCATGGAGCCCGCGGTTGACAGCCAGGCGTTGATCAGCGGCGGCGTGGTCCAGGGCACCATCACCACGGCTTTCCCGGCAAATCCGGTCACGGTGGCAAAGTAGCCAATCGAGCCCGTCACCAGCGGCGTGATGATGAACGGGATAGCCAGGATCGGGTTGAGCATGACTGGCATCCCGAAGATCACCGGCTCGTTGATGTTAAACAGGCCAGGACCGATGGAGAGCTTGGCGATCTCCTTCATCTCTTTGCGTTTGGTGGCAATCATCACCGCGATCAGCAGACCGATAGTGAGCCCTGAGCCGCCAATGCTCATATACACATCCCAGAACGGCATGGTGATGATGTTTGGCACCTCTTTGCCCTGCTCGAACGCGCTCATGTTGACAGTGATTGCCCCCAGCAGCAGCGGCTCGCGGATCGGCTTGATCATCTGGTTGCCGTGAATACCAATCACCCAGAACAGCTGGGCGACAAACATCAGCAGCAGGATCCCCGGCAGGCTTTGCACCACGCGCTCCAGCGGCTGTTGCACCACCTGGTAAACCGCGTCGTAGAGATACATTCCGGTAACCCGATGAAACACGAAGCCAAAGGTGGCGATGGCGGTGGTGGTGATAATGGCCGGGATCAGCGCAGAGAACGACGCGGCGACATTCGGCGGCACCGTGTCCGGCATCCTGATTTTCAGCCCCTTGCGGTTTTCCAGCCAGCAGTAAATCTCCACTGACAGGATGGCGATAAACATGCCGAGGAACAGGCTGCGGGTATCCGAGAACTGGCGCAGCAGCACGTCTTTCACCACGTGCATCTCGCCGTCCACCAGCATTTCCACCGTGGTCGGCGTCACGCAGATAAAGCAGATCACCGCCAGCAGGCCGGGGAACAGGGACTTAATGCCGTTAATACGCCCCAGCTCAATGCCGATTAAAAACACCGCGCCGATGTTGAGAAAGTTGAGCGTGGCATAGTTCAGCGCACTGGTGATCGGCTTTAACGCCGCCAGAAACGACAGCGACTGAAAGCTCGCCAGGCCGTTTTTCGGATCCAGCACCATATTGGAGATCAGTACCGAGAACGCCCCCACAATGATGACCGGCATTAAGGTAATAAACGCAGACTTAATCGCCTGGATATAGCGATAGCTGTTGAAGGTGGTGGCAAAACTGCCCAGAGCGTCGATCAGTTTTTCCTGAAATGCCATAGGGTAATACCTCAGTAAAAGGGCTTTTATTGAATAAGATGGACAGCCGGATACTATTGGTATGCCAAAAATAGCGTCCACAGGCGCTTTGTTCTGTGATTAAGCTCTCAATGAGGTAAGAGGTATTCCGGATTGCGATTTATCACCATTTTGGCATGCCAGTGACAGGCATTTATCCCGCGGGCGAGGATCGTTACCGAAAAGCGTGATCGTTATGGGGTTTTGCCCTTCCCACGTCGCTTATGCGCCGGATGGTCTGTGTTAAACTGCAAACCATTACGTGGAAACAGGAATTTCGAATGGCAACAATGCTGGATGTCTCACTGCGTGCGGGCGTGTCGAAGGCCACCGTTTCGCGCGTGCTGAACGGCACAGGTCAGGTTAAAGAGAGCACGCGTCAGCAGGTATTTCGCGCGATGGAGGAGCTGGGCTATCGTCCGAACTTTCTCGCGCGTTCGCTGGCTAACCAGACCAGCAACAGCATTGGTCTGGTCGTCTCGACGTTCGACGGTTTTTACTTTGGTCGTTTGCTACAGCAGGCGTCACGGCAGACCGAAAAGCACGGAAAACAGCTGATTGTTACCGACGGTCACGACGCCCCTGAACAGGAAGAACAGGCGGTGCAGATGCTCGCCGACCGCAAGTGCGACGCCATCGTGCTGTACACGCGTTACATGAGCGAAAAGACGATCCTGAAGCTGATCAACAGCGTGCAGACGCCGCTGGTGATCATTAACCGTGAAGTGAGCCAGGCGGCGGATCGCTGCGTCTTCTTTGAACAGCAGGACGCAGCCTTCAAAGCGGTGGATTACCTGATAAGCCAGGGCCACCGGGAGATCGCCTGTATCACCGTCCCGATCCACACGCCAACGGGTAAAGCGCGACTGATGGGCTACCGTAAGGCGCTGGAGAAGCACGGTATTCGTCTCGACGAGCGGCGGATTAAATACGGCGATGCAGGCATGACGCGGGGTTACGAGCTGTGCAAGGAGCTGATAGCGGAAAAGACATCGTTCAGCGCCCTGTTTGCCTGTAACGATGATATGGCCCTCGGCGCCTCCAAAGCATTACACCAGGCCGGGCTGAAGCTCCCGCAGGATATTTCGCTGTTTGGTTTTGACGATGCCCCCAGCGCAAAGTGGCTGGAGCCTGCCCTGTCGTCGGTGTATCTGCCGATCGACAACATGATCGTCACGGCGATCGACCAGGCGATCCGGCTGGCAAAAAACCAGCCGGTTGAAGCGATCCCGCCGTTCACCGGCACCCTGGTGTTACGCGATTCGGTGACAACAGGGCCCTGGTTTAATCAGACCAGCTCTAACGCCAGCAGCTCCTGAATGGTCTGGCGACGGCGAATCAGCCGCGCCACGCCGTTATCAAACAGCACTTCCGGCAGCAGCGGGCGGCTATTGTAGTTGGAAGACATAGACGCCCCGTACGCGCCGGTATCATGCAGCACCAGATAATCTCCCGGTTTTACCTCTGGCAGCGAACGGGTTTCGACTTTCCCGCCTTCCTGCTGAGTAAAGACGTCACCGGATTCACACAGCGGGCCAGCAACAACGGTCTCGATGCGTGGGGCGTTGACCAGATCGCGGCCATCGGCGGCAAGCGCGGTGATGTGATGATAGCTGCTGTACATGGACGGGCGCATCAGATCGTTGAAGCCAGCATCAATCAGCACAAAGTGACGGCTTCCCATCTCCTTCACGCTCCGCACCTGCGCCACCAGCACGCCAGCTTCGGCAACCAGGAAACGACCCGGCTCAATCTCCAGCTTCACTGCATGGCCCAGATGGGCGGCGATGCTGTCACGCGCGGCGCTCCACAGGCCGTAATAGTGATCCGTGTCGATCGCCTCTTCCCCTTCGCGGTAAGGAATCGAAAGCCCTCCCCCGGCGGAGATCGCCTCCAGATCCTGACCAAAATCGATAACCTGACGCACCATGGCGCCACAGACCTGCTCAAGATGGCCGTAATCCACGCCGGACCCGATATGCATGTGAATGCCCACCAGCTTGAGGTTGTAGCGTTGTAAAACCTCCAGCGCCGCAGGCATATCGGCATACCAGATCCCGTGCTTGCTGTTTTCGCCCCCGGTATTGGTTTTCTGACTGTGACCGTGACCAAAGCCCGGGTTGATGCGCAGCCAGACGCGATGGCCAGGAGAGACCTGCCCAAGCTGTTCCAGCATATCCACCGAACCGGCATTGACCGGGATTTGCAGCTCGTGCACGCGCGCCAGCGTGGCGTCGTCTATCAGGTCAGCGGTGAAGACGATCGCGTCGCTGTCAGCTTTCGGATCAAACCCGGCCGCCAGCGCACGTTCGATTTCACCCAGCGATACGGAGTCAACCTTCACGCCCTGCTCGCGCATCAGGCGCAGAATATGAATATTCGAGCAGGCCTTCTGCGCAAAACGCACCACGTCAAACTGATGCAGCGCGGCGATCTTCTCGCGGACAATCTGCGCATCGTAGACCCACACCGGGCAGCCGAATTCGGCAGGCAGGCGCAGCAGGTTATCGGCGTTTAAATCGGTCTCAGTCTGGTTGAGTGGGCGTGGCATGGTCGTCTCCGTAAATCTGTTTTTTATCATTACGCCATAGCCTGAAGAGAATAAAAAATATCGTTTTATCGTGAGTCTATGCAAAAATGATATGGACAACGCTCAGCCATCAGGTGCCCTATGCCCGCCGTTAACCTACGCCATATCGAGATTTTTCATGCGGTAATGACCACCGGCAATCTCACTGAAGCCGCGCACATGCTGCACACCTCGCAGCCGACGGTCAGCCGCGAGCTGGCGCGTTTTGAGAAAGTGCTGGGGCTGAAGCTGTTTGAACGCACCCGCGGCAGGCTGCATCCAACGGTGCAGGGTTTACGTCTGTTTGAGGAGGTTCAGCGCTCCTGGTACGGGCTGGACAGGATCGTAAGCGCGGCAGAGAGCCTGAGGGAGTTCCGCCAGGGTGAGCTGTCCATCGTCTGCCTGCCGGTCTTTTCCCAGTCATTCCTGCCGGTACTGTTACAGCCTTTTCTGGCCCGCTATCCGGAGGTCAGCCTGACCATCGTGCCGCAGGAGTCGCCGCTGCTGGAGGAGTGGCTTTCGGCCCAGCGCCACGATCTGGGTCTGACCGAAACCCTCGTCACGCCAGCGGGAACGGAACGCACGGAGCTGCTGTCGCTGGATGAGGTCTGCGTGCTACCTGCCAGCCACCCGCTTGCCCACAAAGCGGAGCTGACGCCGGCGGATTTTCACGGTGAGAACTATATCAGCCTGTCGCAGACCGACAGCTACCGGCAGCTTCTGGATGGCCTGTTTGCCGAACATCAGGTGAAGCGGCGGATGGTGATGGAAACGCACAGTGCGGCGTCTATTTGCGCGATGGTGCGCGCGGGCGTGGGTATTTCGGTGGTGAACCCGCTCACGGCCATGGACTACGCCAGCAGCGGCGTGGTTCTGCGCCGTTTTAGCGTTTCCGTTCCCTTTACCGTGAGCCTGATCCGCCCGCTGCACCGGCCCGCCTCAGCGCTGGTTGATGCGTTTAGTGAACACCTGATTGCGCACGCGCGTCAGGTGGCGCTTCGCTTACCTGACCTGCAAAAACCACTATGACAGCATAAACTCCACCGCATCGGCGGCATGGATGGCGGCGGTATCGAAGACCGGTATCGGGCTTTGGTCTGCCGGCACCAGCAGACCGATTTCGGTACAGCCGAAGATGACCCCTTCCGCCCCCTGCTGCGCCAGTTTCTCAATCACGCTGACGTACCAGGCGCGCGACGTTTCGCTGAAGGTGCCCAGACACAGCTCGTCAAAAATAATCTGGTTAATGCGCCCCCGGTCAGCCTCTTCCGGGATCAGGCTTTCAATCCCGAACTGGCCGCTCAGCCGCCCGCGGTAAAAATCCTGCTCCATGGTGTAGCGCGTCCCCAGCAGCGCCACGCGCGTCATGCCGGCGGCACGTATGGCACGCCCGGTGGCATCCGCGATATGTAAGAACGGCAGCGAACAGCGCTCTTCAATGTGCGACGCCACCTTATGCATGGTGTTGGTACACAGCAGAATACCCTGCGCGCCCGCACGCTCCAGCCCAAGCGCGGCGTCCGCCAGCATCTGCCCGGCTTTGTCCCACTCCCCGCTCGACTGGCAGGCTTCTATTTCATGGAAATCCACGCTGTGCAGCAGCAGGCTGGCCGAATGCAGACCGCCCAGACGCTGTTTGACGCCTTCATTAATCAGGCGGTAGTACGGGATCGTTGATTCCCAGCTCATGCCCCCTAACAGACCGATCGTTTTCATCTTTCCTCCTGTGCGTTTCACCCAGTGAAGCAAACTTGTGATCGCCTTTCCAGTTATTTGGCTAAACGTTTCCTTTTCGCCGCGGGTGAGATAAATTAATTGAAACAATGTTTCATTACATAACAGGGCGAAAATATGTTTATTTTCCATAAAGAGACCACGCTTGAGGATCTGGGCAACGGCGTGACGCGTCGTATTCTGGCGCACGACGGCAGGATGATGGCGGTGGAAGTGAATTTCGAGCAAGGCGCGATTGGCCCGATGCATAACCATCCGCATGAGCAGCTCACCTACGTTCTCTCGGGGGAATTTGAGTTCACCATTGGCGAGGAGAAGCATGTGGTGATGGCGGGCGACACCCTCTATAAAGCGCCGCACGTGATGCACGGCTGCGTTTGCCTGAAACCCGGCACCCTGCTGGATACCTTTACGCCGGTTCGCGAAGATTTCCTGAAATAAAAAAAGGCGCTCAGTTGAGCGCCTTTTTTGATGTTATTCCGTAACCGGCTCAGGAAGTTGTTCCGGCAGCGGGTTGCGGGTGCTCATTGCCTCGCGCAGCAGCACGCTGCCACAGGCGAACAGACCACCCAGAATACACGCCAGCAGCACGATCAGGGCTTTGCCCGGGCCATCTTTTTTCACCGGCATAGAAGGTGAAAGCTGGTATTTGAACGGCTCCAGGCTCACATCTTCGAAGGAAAGTTTTTGCAGCTGTGCCAGATAGTATTCGCGGTTCTGGAAATCGGCGTTCAGCTCAGAAACATCCTTCAGATTTTTTTCAATCTGCAATTTCTGCGCAATCCCGTCCGCACCGAGGGCGACGGAATAATCCGGATCGTCTTTCACCGCCTGTCCATTGCTGTAGACCGGCTTTTTGATCCCCGCCGCGTTCGCCACTTCCAGCGAGTAGTTCAGGCGTTGCAGGTTGGTATTGTGGATATTGGTCAGACGGACCCGATCCAGCTCCAGCTGCTGCTGAACCGTTTTGGTTCTCAGGATCAGCTGATCGCGAATGCTTTGCATGGTTTCCTGCTCGACGATGCGGGAGATGTACTGAATGTAACCCTTCAACACTTTCTGCGCGTCCTCTGCCGTTGGGGCAGTGAAGCTTAAGGTCCAGGAGAGGTACGGTGCTTTATCAGCGTTTTTTTCCTGCGTGTTATCAACAGCCTTCATCTTTTCGGCAATATTGACCACCGCGCGGTGCAGCTCCAGCGGGTCAACCTGAGCGCCATCGAGCTGAGCCATCACGTAAGGTGAGCTCTTCATGTACTCTTCAAGCAGAGACTGGGACTGAAACTTTTTGATAAACAGATTAAACACATCCGCACGGGTAATTTTCACATCGACATCAAGCACCTGGAGCGCCACCATCATCTGGCGTAGCGAACTCCACTGCGTCTGTTCCGCGGGCGTAATGACCGCTTTACTGGTCCATTTTTGCGGTATCAGAAAGGCGATTGCCAGGCCGACCAGTGCAAATGCAAAGACAATGGTGATGATGCGTTTTTTTGCTGCCAGCAGGACGTCCAGCAGACCCAGAAGATCTATTTCTTTAGCGCTGACCGCCGGGGGAGCATAGTGAGGAAAGTTGAGATCCGTATGTTTTTTGAAATCCATCGCTGACATAACTGTTCTTCTTTTAAGGATGCAGTGAAATTCTGCCTGACTGGTTCCGGTGTAACAAATCATACAAGAATGTAAGAATTATCTGAATGACGAATTGGTACATCTGTAGACCTGCTATCAGATCTGGTAGTTAGCCACGCTGCGTGACTATTCTTATTCCCGCTCCCCTTTTGCTTCGTTATCTCTTCCTCATGGCCCGCGGCGAAAGTCCGTAAAAAGTCAAAAATGCCACCTCCCTCACTATATTGAAACAGCGTTTCGACGCCGATCACATTTCCACCATTAAGCGAATGACGCAGAAATAAATCGCAATAATATAAAATAAAACGACGTTTTAGTATCCAAGAACACCGGTTCAGCTCTTTTGAAACCAGAAGCGCTTACAGCACGAAGAAAGATAAAAAAGCGTTAAAAAACAAACGTAGATTTCGCCGTTGCCAGACGTTACACCCTGAATTTCAGCTCTCATGCCGCGCATCGCAGGCCTGGGAAAATGTAACAAAGCAGATTTCGTATTAAACCATTGATTGCCAGGTAGGTATGTATGAATGAAAACAAGCTGCTGGGGCTCGCATGGATATCACCCTACATCATCGGGCTGATACTCTTTACGGCATTCCCCTTCGTCTCATCGTTTTTCCTCAGCTTTACGGATTACGATTTGATGAGTCCGCCGGTGTTTAACGGCATCGAAAACTATCGCTACATGTTTACCGAAGACACGCTCTTCTGGAAATCCATGGGCGTGACCTTTGCCTATGTATTTTTAACCATCCCGTTAAAGCTCGCCTTTGCATTAGGCATTGCCTTTGTCCTGAACTTTAAATTACGCAGCATCGGCTTTTTCCGCACTGCCTACTATATTCCGTCGATCCTCGGCAGCTCCGTCGCCATTGCCGTACTGTGGCGCGCCTTATTTGCCATCGATGGCCTGCTGAACAGCTTTATCGGCGTATTTGGCTTTGATCCGGTGAACTGGCTGGGCGAACCGTCGCTGGCGCTGATGTCCGTTACCCTGCTGCGCGTCTGGCAGTTCGGTTCCGCGATGGTCATCTTCCTGGCCGCGCTGCAAAACGTACCGCAGTCCCAGTATGAAGCGGCAATGATCGATGGCGCATCGAAATGGCAGATGTTCATGAAGGTGACCGTGCCGCTGATTACGCCGGTGATCTTCTTCAACTTCATCATGCAGACCACGCAGGCGTTCCAGGAATTTACCGGGCCGTACGTGATTACCGGCGGCGGGCCAACCTATTCGACCTATCTGTTCTCGCTCTACATCTACGACACCGCGTTTAAGTATTTCGATATGGGCTATGGCGCGGCGCTGGCGTGGGTCCTGTTCCTGGTGGTGGCCGTCTTCGCCGGTATCGCCTTTAAGTCGTCGAAATACTGGGTGTTCTACTCCGCCGATAAAGGAGGCAAAAATGGCTGATATTCAACAACTCTCCACGGCAAGAAGCGTCGCCGAACGCGAAGTGGCCCGCACGCTGCGCAGAGAGAAAATCAACGCCTCCGTTCGCTATGTGATCCTGCTGGTTGTCGGCCTGCTGATGCTTTACCCGCTGGTGTGGATGTTCTCCGCGTCGTTTAAACCGAACCACGAGATCTTCACCACCCTGAGCCTGTGGCCTGCCCACGCCACCTGGGATGGTTTCGTAAACGGCTGGAAAACCGGCACCGAGTACAACTTCGGCCATTACATGCTGAATACCTTTAAGTATGTGATCCCGAAAGTGATCCTGACCATTATCTCCTCCACCATCGTGGCGTACGGCTTTGCCCGCTTCGAGATCCCGTGGAAGAAGTTCTGGTTCGCCACGCTCATCACCACCATGCTGCTGCCCAGCACCGTGCTGCTGATCCCGCAGTACCTGATGTTCCGTGAAATGGGCATGCTCAACAGCTATATGCCGCTGTACCTGCCGCTGGCCTTCGCCACTCAGGGGTTCTTCGTCTTCATGCTGATCCAGTTCCTGCGCGGCGTCCCGCGTGACATGGAAGAGGCGGCGCAGATAGACGGCTGTAACTCCATTCAGGTGCTGTGGTACGTGGTGGTGCCGATCCTGAAACCGGCCATTATCTCCGTCGCCCTGTTCCAGTTCATGTGGTCCATGAACGACTTTATCGGGCCGCTGATTTACGTCTACAGCGTGGATAAATACCCCATCGCACTGGCGCTGAAAATGTCCATCGACGTCACCGAAGGCGCGCCGTGGAACGAAATTCTGGCAATGGCGAGCATCTCCATTCTGCCATCCATCATTGTCTTCTTCCTGGCACAGCGCTACTTCGTACAGGGCGTCACCAGCAGCGGAATTAAAGGTTAAGAGGGAAATACCATGGCTGAAGTTATTTTCAACAAGCTGGAAAAGGTCTACTCCAACGGCTTTAAAGCGGTACACGCTATCGATCTTAAAATTGCTGAAGGGGAATTCATGGTGATTGTCGGGCCGTCCGGCTGCGCCAAATCCACGACCCTGCGCATGCTGGCGGGGCTGGAAACCATCAGCGGCGGCGAGGTGCGCATCGGCGACAAGATCGTGAACAACCTCGCGCCGAAAGAGCGCGGTATTGCAATGGTGTTCCAGAACTACGCCCTCTATCCGCACATGACGGTGCGCGAGAATCTGGCCTTTGGTCTCAAGCTGAGCAAACTGCCGAAAGATCAGATTGAGTCTCAGGTGAATGAAGCCGCCAAAATTCTTGAGCTGGAAGAGCTGCTCGACCGCCTGCCACGCCAGCTTTCCGGCGGCCAGGCGCAGCGCGTGGCGGTAGGCCGTGCGATTGTGAAAAAGCCGGATGTGTTCCTGTTCGATGAGCCGCTTTCAAACCTCGACGCCAAACTGCGCGCTTCGATGCGTATCCGTATTTCTGACCTGCACAAGCAGCTGAAGAAGTCAGGAAAACCGGCGACCACCGTTTACGTGACCCACGACCAGACCGAAGCGATGACCATGGGCGACCGCATCTGCGTGATGAAGCTCGGCCATATCATGCAGGTGGACACGCCGGACAACCTCTACCACAAGCCGAAGAACATGTTCGTGGCGGGCTTTATCGGCGCGCCGGAGATGAATATACGCAAAAGCGTGCTGGTCGAAAAAGCGGGCCAGCTGCACATCGCCATTGGCGATGAAACCATGCCGCTGAACGCGGAGAAGCAGGAGAAAGTCGCGGCTTACGCGGGTCAGGAGATCTTCTACGGCGTGCGCCCGGAATTTGTGTCGCTCTCTGATGAGCCCTTCCCGAATGGCGGCTGTAGCGGGGAGATGGTGCGCGTGGAGAACATGGGCCACGAATTCTTTGTGTACCTGAAGGTCGCGGACTACGAACTGACCGCCCGAATCCCGTCCGATGAAGCTAAGCCAATGATTGATAAAGGGCTTCATCGTAAGGTGTATTTCACGTTTGAGATGAACAAGTGTCATATTTTTGACGCAAAAACTGAACAGAACCTCTCTCTCTGATGGAGTGATAAAAATGAAAAAAGTGCTTTTAAGCGCAGCAATCTCCGCGACCCTGGGCCTTACCGCTTTGCCATCGATGGCGCAGAATGTGGATTTACGGATGTCCTGGTGGGGCGGCAATGGCCGTCACCAGGTCACTCTGAAAGCGCTGGAAGAGTTCCATAAGCAGAACCCGGACATCAACGTAAAAGCGGAATACACCGGCTGGGACGGTCACCTCTCCCGTCTGACCACCCAGATTGCGGGCGGCACCGAGCCGGACGTGATGCAGACCAACTGGAACTGGCTGCCGATCTTCTCCAAAACCGGTGACGGCTTCTACGATCTGAACAAGATGAAGGACGTGATCGACCTGTCGCAGTTCGATCCCAAAGAGCTGCAAACCACCACCGTGGACGGCAAGCTGAACGGCATTCCGATCTCGGTGACGGCGCGCGTGTTCTACTTCAATGACGAAACCTGGAAAAAAGCGGGTATTGCGTACCCGAAAACCTGGGACGAGCTGATGGCGGCCGGTAAAACCTTCGAGAGCAAGCTCGGCAAGCAATACTACCCGGTGATCCTGGAGCACCAGGATACGCTGGCGCTGCTGAATTCGTACATGATCCAGAAGTACAACATTCCTGCGGTGGATGAGAAAACCAAAAAGTTCAGCTACACAAAGGAACAGTGGGTGGAGTTTTTCCAGACCTACAAAAAGCTGATCGACAGCCACGTCATGCCGGACACCAAATACTATGCCTCGTTCGGTAAGAGCAACATGTATGAGATGAAGCCGTGGATCCAGGGTGAATGGGGCGGCACCTACATGTGGAACTCCACCATCAACAAATATTCCGACAACCTGAAGCCACCGGCGAAACTGGAGCTCGGCAGCTACCCAATGCTGCCGGGAGCCACCGACGCGGGTCTGTTCTTCAAACCGGCGCAGATGCTGTCGATTGGTAAGACAACCAAAAACCCGGAAGCGGCAGCGAAGCTGATTAACTTCCTGCTCAACAGCAAAGAAGGGGTCGATACGCTGGGTCTTGAGCGCGGCGTGCCGTTGAGCAAAGTGGCGGTGCAGTATCTGACCGAAGACGGCACCATTAAAGAGGACGATCCATCCGTGGCGGGCCTGCGCCTGGCGCAGTCGCTGCCGGCGAAACTCACCGTCTCGCCATACTTTGACGACCCACAGATTGTGGCGCAGTTCGGTACTTCTTTGCAGTATATCGACTACGGGCAGAAAACCGTGGAAGAGACGGCCGCTGACTTCCAGCATCAGGCGGAGCGTATTTTGAGACGTGCGATGCGGTAAACACAAAGCCGGGTGGCGGCTACGCCTTACCCGGCCTACAGGCTATCGTAGGCCCGGTAAGCGAAGCGCCACCGGGCAATGACATTACACGCCGATATTACGTAGTTTCTCCCCTCTCATCAGCTTGCGTTCAATATGCTCCAGGGTCACGCCTTTGGTTTCCGGAATCAGCCAGAAGGTCACGCCGATAAATGCCACGTTCAGCACCGTATAGAGCCAGAAGGTGCCTGCCGCGCCAATCGCATCCAGCAGCGTCAGGAAGGTCGCGCCAATGATCATGTTCGACACCCAGTTGGTGGTGGTGGAACAGGTGATACCAAAGTCACGGCATTTCAGCGGCTGAATTTCAGAGCACAGGATCCACACCACCGGCGCGGCGCTCATCGCGTAACCGGCGATGCACATCATGGTCATGCCGACGGAGAGCCAGGAGAGGCCGCTTGACGCCGTGCCGTTATCGAACTGCATCAGGCAGTAGCCGAGTATTAAGGTGCCGAGCGCCATCACGCTAAAGCCAATTTTCAGGGCCGGTTTACGTCCGGCCTTATCAACGGTGAACACCGCGATAAAGGTGGCGAACATAAAGGTCAGCCCTACCACCAGCGTGGCGATCATCTGCTGTTCGGTGGTGGTAAAACCGGCCATTTTAAAGATGCGTGGGGCGTAATACATGATGATGTTCATCCCCGTGAACTGCTGCATCGCCTGTAACAGCATGCCGAGGAACACCGCGCGGCGCACGTTGCGGTTTGCCTTAAACAGCGACCAGCCGCCCTGCTTCAGCTTCAGGCTCTCGCGGATTTCGTTCAGCTCTTCACGCGCTTTTTCAGACGTGTCGCGCAGCATTCGCAGCACCTCTTCCGCCTCCACGTGACGCCCTTTTTGCGCCAGCCAGCGCGGGCTGTTCGGCAGGAAAATGACTAACACAATCAGCAGCACCGCAGGCAGCGCCAACACGCCAAGCATTGCCCGCCAGTTGCCGCTGTAGCTGAAGTATGTATCCGACAGAAACGCCAGCACGATCCCGAGCGTCACCATCAGCTGGTACATGCTGATCATCTTCCCGCGCACGTTTTCGCTCGCCATTTCGGAGAGGTAAAGCGGCGCGGTGTAGGACGCGATACCCACCGCCACGCCCAGCAGCACGCGGGAGAGCAGCAGCACCTCAACGTTGATGGCAAACGCCGAGCCAATGGAACCGGCAACAAACAGGATCGCCCCAACCATCAGGCTGTATTTGCGCCCGAGACGGAACGACAGCCAGCCATTAAACAGTGCGCCGATGGCCGCACCCAGCATCATGCTGCTCACCACCCACTCTTGCAGGCGGTTGCTTAACGTAAAGTGGTCGGTAATAAAGGGCAGTGCGCCAGCGATAACGCCGATATCCAGACCAAACAGTAAACCGGCTACGGCGGCCGCAACAGAAACAAACTGGTTCATGCGTCGGGTATCGCGCAGCGCAGCGGGCATAAGGGTAGAGTCATTTACAGATGTCATAGTTTCCTGCCTCAACAGCGAAATTCGTTAAGTGAAATTACGAGATACCGGAAGAAAGTGTCAGGCCGGAACTGGTGAAGATATGGATTATTTCGCTACGACATACCGATCTGTGATGGACATTACAATTTCAAATCAGGGTGGTTTAACCTTATTTTTTATTAATTAGTTAATATTTAAGCAATAAATGTGTGACACCCATCATCCATTCCTTTTCAGTATGGATTTTTCATCTTTAAGGATATGGATAAAGCCAATTTTGGCGCAAAAAAAAACCTCTGCCTGAGGGCAGAGGTTCTTTATTCGGGCTGATTAACGAGCCAGCCAGCCGCCGTCAACGGCAACGGTGTAGCCGTTAATGTAATCCGAAGCCGGGGACGCCAGGAACACAACCGGGCCCATCAGATCGCTCGGCAGACCCCAGCGGCCCGCTGGAATACGCTCCAGGATAGCTGCACTGCGCTCTTCATCCGCACGCAGCTGCTGGGTATTGTTGGTGGCCATGTAGCCCGGCGCAATCGCGTTGACGTTGATGTTGTGCTGCGCCCACTCGTTCGCCAGCAGACGGGTCACGCCCATCACGGCGCTCTTCGATGCGGTGTAAGACGGCACGCGGATGCCGCCCTGGAAAGAGAGCATGGAGGCAATATTGATGATCTTGCCGCCTTTCCCCTGGGCGATGAAGTGCTTCGCAGCCGCCTGGGACATAAAGAACACGCTCTTGATGTTCAGGTTCATCACGTCGTCCCAGTCCGTTTCGCTGAAGTTAATCGCGTCTTCACGACGGATCAGGCCGGCGTTGTTGACCAGAATATCGATATGCCCAAACTCCGCCACCGCGCGATCCAGCAGCTCAGGGATCGCATCGATTTTGCGCAGGTCCGCGGTCAGGCTCAGGAAACGGCGGCCCAGTGCGGTGACGCGCTCGATGGTTTCCGTTGGCTCAACGATGTTAATCCCGACGATATCGCAGCCCGCTTCCGCCAGACCTAACGCCATACCCTGCCCCAGCCCGGTGTCACAACCGGAAACCACAGCCACTTTACCTTGCAGAGAAAATGCATCCAGAATCATGTTTATTCCTTAATCGTTCAGCGCCTGTCAGCAACAGGCAGATATATACTTAACTGCCTGCGACTAGCGCAGATCCTTAACAGCGACGTGGTCCATGTCATCGAAGACCTGGTTTTCACCGACCATACCCCAGATAAAGGTATAGGCTTTCGTTCCCACACCAGAGTGGATAGACCAGCTCGGCGAAATGACCGCCTGCTCGTTGTGCATAACGATATGGCGCGTCTCCTGCGGCTGTCCCATCATGTGGAACACGCAGGCGTCTTCATCCATGTTGAAATAGAAGTAGACCTCCATGCGCCGCTCGTGGGTATGGCACGGCATGGTGTTCCACAGGTTGCCCGGCGCAAGCTCGGTCAGCCCCATGCTGAGCTGGCAGGTTTCCAGCACATCCGGAACAAAGTATTTGTTGATGGTGCGACGGTTGCTGGTGAGGTTATCGCCAAGGGTCACCGGGGCAACGTCCGCTGGCGTGACTTTTTTGGTGGGGTAAGTCGTATGAGCCGGGGCGCAGTTGTAGTAAAACTTCGCCGGTTTGCTGCCATCAATGCTGGCGAACATCACTTCTTTCGCGCCTTTGCCGACGTACAGCGCATCGCGGTGACCAATTTCGTAGCACTGGCCATCGACGGTAATGGTGCCCGGCCCGCCGATGTTAATCACGCCCAGTTCACGGCGTTCGAGGAAGTAGCTCACGCCCAGCTGTTTGCCCACTTCACCGCCCACGGAGACGGTTTTCGCTACCGGCATAATCCCGCCCACAATAATGCGGTCAATATGGCTGTAGACCATGGTGTACTTGTCGGCTTCGAACACTTGCTCAACTAAAAACTCACTGCGCAGCCCCTGAGTATCCAGCGTTTTAGCGTGCGCACTGTGGATGCTTTGTCTGACGTCCACGTAAACCTCCAGAATTGATCGTGCCCGAAGGCAAAGATAAATAACGAAACAACGTTCCGTTTTCGTGATGAACACATATTATCCCCTGACCACGGGGTTTTCAATTGCATTTAAAACAACGTTTCATTTTTTCTGCTTGTTTATGCCAGAAATGGTGTTTCGATCACGATAAATCTTTAAGACCCTCAATCTGGTTAATGAAACTGAGAAAGTGCGCTGTCAGTCACACATAATGAAACAACGTTTTGATAATTTAACACCCAGTTTTCAACCTACATTACGCGTTCAAAGGAGTGCATTATGGCTAAAGGTATGCGGGTCAAGCTGAACTACGAGGTCAGCCGCGATCCGGATACAGGCGTGGAAGTCACCCGCCTGACCCCACCGGAAGTAACCTGTCATCGCAACTACTTTTACCAGAAGTGCTTCTTTAACGATGGCAGCCACCTGCTGTTCGCCGGGGAGTTCGACGGTCACTGGAACTATTACCTGTTGGATCTGAAAAAAGCCGAAGCGGTACAGTTGACCGAAGGCGCGGGCGATAACACCTTTGGCGGGTTTCTCTCTCCGGACGATAAATCCCTCTACTATGTGAAGAACGATCGCACCCTGCTGGAGGTGGATTTACAGACGCTGGCAGAGCGCGAAGTGTACCGCGTTCCGGAAGAGTGGGTCGGCTACGGCACCTGGGTCGCGAACAGCGACTGCACCAAACTGGTGGGTATTGAGATTGCCAGACGCGACTGGACGCCACTCAACGACTGGAAAATTTTCCACGACTTCTTCCACAAAGGGCCGCACTGCCGCCTGCTGCGCGTTGATCTGAAAACGGGTGAAAGCACCACCATTCATGACGAGAAGATCTGGCTGGGACATCCGATTTATCGCCCGTTCGATGACAATACCGTGGCCTTCTGTCATGAAGGGCCGCACGACCTGGTCGACGCCCGCATGTGGCTGGTGAACGAAGATGGCAGCAACGTGCGGAAAGTGAAAACGCACGCGGAAGGTGAAAGCTGTACACATGAATTTTGGGTGCCGGACGGGTCCGCGCTGATCTACGTTTCTTACCTGAAAGGTCAGCAAGGGCGCACCATCTCCCGCTTCAACCCGGACACCGGCGTGAATGAAGCGGTAATGAACATGCCCGCCTGTTCGCATCTGATGAGCAACGTCGACGGCACCCTGCTGGTTGGCGACGGCTCCGGTACGCCTGTCGATGTGAAAGACACCGGCGGCTACACCATTGATAACGATCCTTATCTGTATGCCTTTGACGTGGCGAAGAAAGCCTGTTACCGCATCGCCCGTCATGACACCTCATGGGCTACGGTGGCGAACAGCCGCCAGGTAACCCACCCGCATCCGTCCTTCACGCCGGACGAAAAAGCGGTGCTGTACAGTTCCGATAAAGACGGCAAACCGGCCCTCTATATCGCGAAACTCCCTGAGCAACCTGAAATGTTGCATGTCTGATTTGAGTTAGTGTTTCTGTAACTGGCCTTGCCCTCCGTTTCGGAGGGCTTTTTTTTGGGTGATTGCGCGACATACGAAACGACGGAGTGGAAGGAAGGTGTAGGCCGGGTAAGCGAAGCGCCACCCGGCAGTTTTAGCGAAGAAGATAAATTATCAGAAGGAGTACGCCACGCCTAAACGGAACCGGGTCTGGCGTTCGTCCGTGTCTTTAACCCCCACGTTGCCCACCTCCACATACGGTGCCCAGTTTTTATCCCATTTGTAGGCCAGCTTGGCGTTATATTCGTTGGAATAATCTTTATTGTTATTTCGGGCCACGCCTTCAGAACTTTTCGCGTAAACATAGTTCAGCTCGGTACGCCAGTTACCTAATACCCAACCGACCCACGCATCGCCACGGTTAACTTTATCATCGTCCTTATTTGAGCTTGACGGGTAGCGGGTATATTCGTAACGGTAACGCGCAGCCACGTAGAAGCCATTATCGAAGCTATATTGCACATGCAGATTCGGTTTATAAATGGTGCGACTGTCTGTGCTTTCAATCGTAAACGCAGGGGTCAGGGCGATATTGTCTGTCGCTTTCCAGCGCCAGCTTATCTGATCTTCGTGACCGTTCCCCACTACATCCGCGAATGGCTGATCTGCCTTGTCCCCGCCTGATTTCCACTTCGCCTCGACTGAAAAACCAAAGCCATTATCAAAGCGGTGCGAGACGGCAACACGGTCGGCATTCGAGCCGCTGTCAATATATTCGTGACGCAGATCGACGGTAACGGCGCTAGCCGCAAAAGAGGCACTAATAAGGGAAGCAAGGAGCAGAGATTTCTTAAACATGAAAAAACCCTCAATTAAAATAACGTTTCGTTTTTATGAAACTTGAGTTTATTTTTTATGCACCGTTATTTTAGTGACAAGGATCGAAATTATTTGTTTCATTTTTTTTGGCAAAGATCGACGTGAACCCCATCAACAAAAAAAGGGTATTAACCGTAAATTTCAGGCGTGAGATCACATTAAGCACTTCACAAAGCCAATAATTAACCGCGCAATAATTATTGCGGGCTTCAGAAAGAACGCAGAAGTGTTAAAAAAGGATTCTGCGGACACAAAAAAACCTCCCGTGGGAGGTTTCTGTGCGCAGAGGGAGAAATTACCGTTCGATAGCCAGGGCCACCCCCTGCCCCCCGCCAATACAGAGCGTTGCGATCCCTTTTCGGGCGTTACGCTTTTTCATTTCGTGGACCAGCGACACCAGAATGCGGCAGCCGGAGGCGCCAATGGGATGGCCCAGCGCGATGGCTCCGCCGTTGACGTTGACCCGCAGCGGATCCCATTCCAGCATTTTCCCGACCGAGATCGCCTGTGCAGCAAAAGCTTCGTTGACCTCAATCAGATCCACATCGTTCAGCTCCCAGCCCGCCCGCTCCAGGCAGCGGCGCGTGGCATAGACCGGGGCGATCCCCATTAACGCGGGATCAACGCCCACGCTGGCAAACGCTTTGATCCGCGCCAGCACCGGCAGCGCCAGCTCCTGGGCTTTGCTTTCACTCATCATCATCACCGCCGCCGCACCGTCGTTAATGGATGAGGCGTTGCCTGCCGTTACGGAACCGAGCGTTTCAAAGGCCGGATCGAGTTTTGCCAGCCCTTCTGCGCTGGCATCGGTGCGCGGCTGCTCGTCGGTATCGACGATGAGCGCTTCGCCGTTCTGGCGCTGGGTACTGACCGGGACAATTTCATCGCGAAAACGCCCGGAGTCGATCGCTGCACGCGCTTTTTGCTGTGAGCTGAGGGCATATGCATCCTGAAGCTCGCGGCTGATACCGTATTCCCGCGCCAGGTTTTCCGCCGTTACGCCCATATGGTAGTCGTTGAAGGCGTCCCACAGCCCGTCGTGAACCAGGCTGTCAAGCAGCTGACTGTTCCCGAGCTGCGCGCCGGTCCGGCTGTCGGTCAGGACATGCGGGGCACGGCTCATATTCTCCTGCCCGCCGGCAATGACCACGTCCGCTTCACCGCACTGGATGGCCTGCGTCGCAAGATGGAGCGCTTTCAAGCCTGAACCACAGACGTCGTTGATGGTAATTGCCGAAACGGTATTAGGCAGGCCGCCCTTCAGCGCCGCCTGGCGCGCAGGGTTTTGTCCCGCGCCAGCGGTCAGCACCTGGCCCAGGATCACCTCATCAATTTCATGTGCGGCAACCCCGCTGCGTTCCACCAGCGCTCTTACCACCACGCTGCCGAGATCAACCGCAGAGTGACGCGCAAGCGCTCCCTGAAAACAGCCGATAGCCGTACGTAACGCACCCACTATAACGACATCTTTCATCACGACCTCTGTGCAAAATGACATGAAGATAGTAGAGGATTGTTATCAACAATTGACGCAAATGTTTAAAAATAGTGAGTTTAGTCACAGGATTATCGTGCGTCCTGCAAGTACTGGCGCAGCCAGCTTCCGGCGACGCCGGGCGGGGTTCGTTTGTTCCATACCAGATCGATGGCAATCGACCTCGGCCAGCCCGGCACGTTCAGCTGCACCAGCGATTTCGACGCGGCAAATTCGTCGACCAGCGCGCAGGGTAACGCGCACCAGCCAAAGCCCTGTACCGCCATGCTCAGCAGTAACAGATAATTCGGCGCAGACCAGACCGGCCCGCGCGAAAGGGGCGCTTCCCGTTCAAGATAGGTGCTCAACCGCAGCTCGCGCCAGCCATGCAGCTCGTCCGCCTGCGTCTCATGTTGCCCTGCCAGAGGATGTCCGGCAGAAACGTAGATGGCCATCCGCGTCTGCATAGGCAGACGGGTCGCGCCAATATCGGTCGGGTAGCTGTCGCGCGCTTCCGTCAGGCCAATTTGCGCCCGCTCCTTTTGCAGCAGATCGATCACGTCCTCCTCTTCTCCAATCAGGCACTCAAATTCCGTGTGCGGAAAACGCTGGTCGAACTGGCTCATCATCTCTTCCAGCACGGCCGGGTTAAGCGTATCGGAGAGAACAAAGGTAAAACGCGCCTCCGTTTGCGCGGTTAACGATACGGCCAGCTCATCCAGGCGCGCGCTGGCGGCGAGTATCGACTGAACATAGCCCAGCACCTGTTCACCCTGGGCGGTTAACACCGGGTGACGCGCCGAGCGATCGAACAGATCAAAGCCAAGGTCAGCTTCAAGGTTGGCGATGGAGGTGCTGATGGTGGACTGGCTTTTACGCAGCCGTCTTGCCGCAGCAGAAAACGAACCCGCGGCGACAGTTTCAACAAACGCGGTCAGTGCTTCGGGAGAATAACGCATGATGTATCTACTTTATCGATGGATACTATCTTTTATATATCACCTTAAGCGATAAGAATAGGCCGCATCAACGCCCATACTGGCGTCAATATGAGGTAAATATGCAACATCAGGATGCACTCCAACGTAAATTGCCGGAGCGGATCTTCCATGCCGTCTGTTTTGAAGGCATTGCCACGGCGATCCTCGCCCCGACGGCCGCGTGGCTAATGCAGCGCTCGGTGGTTGAAATGGGGGGTCTCACCATTATTCTGGCGACCACGGCAATGCTCTGGAACATTATCTATAACTTTGGCTTCGACCGTTTCTGGCCCGTCCAGCGGGTGAAGCGCACGGCGAAAGTGCGCGCCCTGCATGCGCTGGGTTTTGAATGCGGCTTTATTGTGATTGGCGTAACCATCGTTGCCGCCGTGCTGGGCGTGACGCTGCTCCAGGCCTTTACGCTGGAAATTGGTTTCTTCCTGTTCTTCCTACCGTACACCATGCTCTACAACTGGGCGTACGACACCCTGCGGGAGAAAATCATCAAGCGTCGCCAGCAACGACGCGCCCTGGCAAGCGAATAACCTTCCGGCCGGAGACCTGCTCCGGCCCACCCCCTGCGAAGCAACGGCGACCTCGACGCATAATTATGGTAAATTGCACTCCTTTTTGTTCGTTTTATAGTTGATACGTTGCTCTAATGTCGAAAATTTGGTCAAAAGAAGAGACTCTCTGGAGTTTCGCCCTCTACGGCACTGCCGTGGGCGCAGGAACCCTGTTCTTGCCCATTCAGCTCGGCTCTGCTGGCGCGATTGTCCTGCTGATCACCGCCCTTGTGGCGTATCCCTTAACCTACTGGCCGCATAAAGCGCTGGCGCAATTTATTCTGTCGTCGAAGACGAAAGGCAACGAAGGGATCACCGGTGCCGTTTCGCATTACTACGGCAAAAAGATCGGCAATCTGATCACCACACTCTATTTTGTGGCCTTCTTTGTGGTAGTTCTGATTTACGCGGTGGCGATAACCAACTCACTCACTGAACAGCTGGCGAAACGGATGACGGTGGATACCGGCATGCGGATGCTGGTGAGCTTTGGCGTAGTGCTGATTTTGAATCTGATCTTCCTGATGGGGCGGCACATCACCATTAAGGTGATGGGTTTCCTTGTCTTTCCGCTGATCGCCTATTTCCTGTTTGTCTCGCTGTATCTGACGGGCAGCTGGCAGCCGTCGCTGCTGACCAGCCAGATGGCCTTCGACCAGCATACGCTGCACCAGGTGTGGATTTCGATCCCGGTGATGGTTTTCGCTTTTAGCCATACTCCGATCATCTCGACCTTCGCCGTAGACCGTCGCGAGAAATACGGTGAAGAGGCGATGGGTAAATGCAAAAAAATCATGAAAGTGGCGTACCTGATCATCTGCCTCAGCGTGCTGTTCTTTGTGTTCAGCTGCCTGCTTTCGATTCCACCGTCGTATATCGTGGCGGCAAAAGAGGAAGGGGTGACGATCCTGTCCGCGCTGTCGATGATGCCATCGTCCCCGGCATGGCTGGGCATTTCCGGCATTATCGTGGCGATTATTGCGATGTCGAAATCGTTCCTCGGCACCTATTTTGGCGTGATTGAAGGGGCAACGGAAATTGTGAAATCGTCGCTGAATCAGGTGAGTGTGAAGAAAAGCCGCGCCTTTAACCGCGCGATTTCGATTCTCGGCGTGTCGCTGATTACCTTTGCGGTCTGCTGCATCAACCCGAATGCGATCTCAATGATTTATGCCATCAGCGGTCCGCTTATCGCCATGATCCTGTTCATCATGCCGACGCTGTCGACGTACCTGATCCCGTCATTAAAACCGTACCGCTCCATCGGTAACCTGCTGACGCTGATTGTGGGTGTGCTGTGTGTGTCGGTGATGTTTGTGGGTTGAGTATGCTGCCCGGCGCAATGCCGGGCATCTGTACTACGCCCGAATATCGTCATACTCCCGCGTATTATCAAACTCATGCTTCGCAAATGGACACAGCGGGATAATTTTACGATTCTCACCGCGCATCTTCTCTACCACCTTCGCCACCAGCTGTTTACCCACACCCTGCCCTTTCAGGCTCGGATCCACATCGGTGTGCTCAATGATGCTCAGATGCTCGCCGGTCGGGACAAAGACGATCTCCGCTACCTGATTGCCTTCGGCGTTGTTGACGTAAAACTTGTTATGGCCTTCAAGAATTTCCATGGTTCCTCGCTTATTTTTGGCGGTACTTCAGCGCACCGCTCGGGCAGGTATCAATTACGCGCATAACCGTTTCTGCATCTACTTCATCCGGCGCGATCCATGGTTTACGCTTCAGATCGAACAGCTTCGCGCTGCCGCGCACGCAGTTGCCCGAGTGTTTGCAGATCCCGGTGTTGAAGTAGACATCGATTTTCTCACCGGTATAGGCCCGGTACCCCGCATCCAGTAGCTCCTGATCCATGACATTGCCTCTGTAATTATTGTGGTGACAAAAGAAGCATACCCTCACCCGATCCGCCTGACCACGTCAAAAACAAGGTTTAGCCACACTCTTTTCAGCGCATGACTTCTTCACGTTCATAGGATTATTCCGAATACAAGAACACCCGTTGCGAAGATATATTTTTGCGCTGTGTCAATTCTTGTAATAATTCACGCCACGTTCACATTAGGATTATTAGCTAAGCGCAATCTTAACCTCCGGATTTATTTTCATCTAACTGATGGATTTCCCATCCGTTTTTAAAACTCGTAACGAAGCGGTATTTCTTCACTCCCTGCAAAATTACCGCAAAACAACCCAGACAAGAAATTTGACTCTTCTCACATAACGACTAATGTTAATTTCTGAACGACAACTGATACGAATTACTTATCGTATCTCCTGACATAAACGCAACATGAGGGTTGATATATGGCAGAGCAACATCGTGGTGGTTCCGGTAATTTCGCTGAAGACCGTGAAAAGGCATCAGAAGCTGGACGTAAAGGCGGCCAGCACAGCGGCGGTAATTTCAAAAACGATCCGCAACGCGCATCTGAAGCGGGTAAGAAAGGGGGACAGAGTAGTCACGGCGGAGGCCGTAAATCTGATAACTCCTGATCTTATTTAAAGCTCTTATAAATATACCGAGAGCATGCTGCGGGCCCGTCGGCTCGCAGTACCTTCCCTTTATTTCACTGGAGCGAAAATATGAATATGAAAACTGTTGAAGATGTATTTATTCACCTGTTATCCGACACCTACAGCGCTGAGAAGCAGCTGACCCGCGCGCTAAGCAAATTAGCTCGCGCCGCATCCAGCGAGAAGCTGAGTGCCGCGTTCACGGCTCACCTCGAAGAGACGCAGGGACAGATCGAACGTATCGATCAGATTATTGAGCAGGAATCCGGTCTCAAACTGAAGCGCATGAAATGCGTTGCGATGGAAGGCTTAATTGAAGAAGCCAACGAAGTTATTGAGAGCACTGAGAAAAATGAAGTACGTGACGCTGCATTAATTGCTGCCGCACAGAAAGTTGAACACTACGAAATTGCCAGCTACGGCACCCTGGCCACCCTGGCTGAACAATTAGGCTATAAAAAAGCCGTTAAACTTCTTGCCGAAACGCTGGAAGAAGAAAAAGAAACCGATCTCAAATTAACCGATCTGGCTGTCGGTAATATTAATCAAAAAGCCCAGAAAGGATAAATAATAATTTGATGAGCATCAGCACCAAAAATTAACCAAAAAATAAATCACAGGAGTTAATTATGAATCATGTAGAACACTACCATGATTGGCTACGCGATGCCCATGCGATGGAAAAGCAAGCCGAATCCATGCTGGAATCAATGGCCAGCCGTATTGATAATTATCCCGACTTACGTGCACGAATTGAACAACACGTTAATGAAACTAAACACCAAATTACCGTGCTGGAAGAAATTCTCGACCGCAATGATATTTCCCGTTCGGTCATAAAAGATTCCATGAGCAAAATGGCGGCGCTCGGCCAGTCCATTGGCGGCATGTTCCCTTCCGACGAAATTGTTAAAGGCTCCATCAGCGGCTACGTTTTTGAGCAGTTTGAAATTGCCTGCTACACCTCTCTGCTGGCTGCGGCCAAACAAGCAGGCGATACCGCCTCCATTCCAGCCCTTGAATCCATTCTGGAAGAAGAGCGCCAGATGGCAGACTGGCTGCTCCAGCATATTCCACAGACGACGGAACAGTTCCTGCTGCGCTCCGACGCGGACGGCGTTGAAGCGAAAAAATAACGAAAGAGGGAGAATGTATGTTTCGACACGTAAAACAGCTGCAATACACGGTACGCGTAGCCGAACCGAATCCGGGCCTGGCCAATCTTCTGCTTGAGCAGTTTGGCGGGCCACAGGGCGAACTTGCCGCGGCATGTCGTTACTTTACGCAAGGATTAAGCGACGACGATCCCGGTCGTAAAGATATGCTGATGGATATCGCGACCGAGGAGTTAAGTCACCTGGAAATTATCGGCACCCTGGTGGGTATGCTCAATAAGGGTGCGAAAGGCGAACTGGCGGAAGGCGTTGAAAATGAAGCGGAACTGTACCGCTCCATGACCGAGAACGGCAACGACAGTCATATCACCTCCCTGCTCTACGGCGGCGGTACTCCGCTTACTAACTCCGCAGGCGTACCGTGGACGGCAGCGTACGTGGATACCATTGGCGAACCGACCGCGGATCTGCGCTCTAACATAGCGGCCGAGGCGCGCGCCAAAATTATCTACGAACGGCTTATTAACGTAACGGACGATCCGGGTGTTAAAGATGCGCTGGCGTTTTTAATGACGCGTGAGGCAGCACACCAGCTCTCGTTTGAGAAGGCGCTCCAGTCGATCCGTAACAATTTCCCACCGGGTAAATTGCCGCCAATCGAAGAGTACACCAACAAGTACTACAATATGTCTGAGGGGGGAGAAGTTCGCGGCAGCTGGAACAGCGATAAGCACTTCGACTACGTGGAATCTCCTCAGCCAGCGGTCGATGGCGGTGACGGCGGCGCAAGCGTAACGCTCACTACAGAGCAGGAAACGCTGGTCAAAGCGATGTGCGCACGCACGAAATCCGACCCCAATGCCGATCCGCTTACCGGTGCCGAGCTTGGTGCAGGTAAGAAAAAACCGTAACCGGTTTTGCCAGGCAGCCTGAGGCTGTCTGGCAATGCCTTGTGCGCTATCAGTTCCAGAGGTACGGAGCATGTTCGAGCTTGATGCGTTTCATCTGGCCAGGATACAGTTCGCCTTTACCGTCTCTTTTCATATTCTCTTCCCGGCGATCACCATCGGGCTTGCGAGCTATCTGGTGGTTCTCGAAGGCATGTGGCTTCGCACCAAAAATGATGTCTGGCGCTCGCTATACCATTTCTGGCTGAAAATTTTCGCCGTCAACTTTGGTATGGGCGTGGTTTCCGGGCTGGTCATGGCTTACCAGTTTGGGACTAACTGGAGCGGCTTTTCCCAGTTCGCAGGCAGCATAACCGGCCCTCTGCTCACCTATGAAGTACTAACCGCCTTCTTCCTGGAAGCTGGTTTCTTAGGCGTGATGCTGTTCGGCTGGAACAAGGTCGGCCCCGGCCTGCACTTCTTTGCCACCTGCATGGTGGCGCTGGGCACGCTGATGTCCACTTTCTGGATCCTCGCCTCTAACAGCTGGATGCACACCCCGCAGGGCTTCAGTATTCAGAACGGTCAGGTCATTCCCGAAGACTGGCTGGCCATTATCTTTAACCCTTCATTCCCTTACCGCCTGATCCATATGTCCATCGCCGCCTTCCTGTGCAGCGCCTTGTTTGTGGGCGCATCCGGGGCATGGCATCTGCTGCGCGGTAACGATACGCCCGCTATTCGCACAATGTTCTCCATGGCCATGTGGATGGCGCTGCTGGTCGCGCCCATTCAGGCCGTGGTTGGGGATATGCACGGCCTGAATACGCTTGAGCACCAGCCTGCCAAAATCGCCGCGATTGAAGGCCACTGGGAAAACCCGCCCGGCGAGGCCACCCCGCTGCTGCTGTTTGGCGTACCGGATATGGAAGAGGAACGCACCAAATACGGGCTTGAAATTCCCGCGCTCGGCAGCCTGATCCTGACGCACAGCCTGGATAAACAGGTCCCGGCGCTGAAGGATTTCCCGAAAGAGGACCGCCCTAACTCGCTCATCGTCTTCTGGTCCTTCCGCATTATGGTCGGCATGGGGCTGCTGATGATTACCCTTGGCGTGCTGAGCGTCTGGCTGCGCTATCGCCGTCGACTCTATCACTCGCGGCCATTCCACTGGTTTGCCCTCTGTATGGGGCCTGCCGGACTGCTCGCGCTGCTCGCCGGGTGGGTCACCACCGAAGTGGGCCGCCAGCCGTGGGTCGTTTACGGCTATCTGCGCACGATAGATGCGGTGTCTCTGCACAGCACGTTGCAGATGAGCATCAGCCTGCTGGCCTTTATCGTGGTCTACTGTTCGGTGTTTGGCGTGGGTTATGTGTATCTCGCCCGGTTGATTAAGAAAGGTCCGCAGCCTGTGGGCACGCTAACGTCTAATACGTCGGGCACTCCTGCCCGTCCGCTGTCCGCCGCCGAGTCCGTTCCGGAAGAGGAGAAGATCTGATGGGCGTCGATATCCCGGTCATCTGGTTTGCCATTATTGTCTTCGCCACGCTGATGTACATCATCATGGACGGTTTCGATCTCGGTATCGGCATGCTGTTCAGCTTTGTGGGCGATGCCAAAGAGCGCGACGTGATGGTGAACAGCGTCGCCCCGGTCTGGGACGGAAATGAAACCTGGCTGGTTCTCGGCGGTGCAGGGTTGTTCGGCGCGTTTCCGCTGGCCTACGCAGTGATTATCGATGCCCTGACCATCCCGCTGACGGCCATGCTGATCGGGCTTATTTTCCGCGGGGTGGCGTTTGAGTTTCGCTTTAAGGCGACCCCTTCACACCGCAAATTCTGGGACTACTCCTTTGCCGGCGGTTCCCTGCTGGCAACCTTCAGCCAGGGGATCGTGGTTGGCGCGATGATCAACGGCTTTGACGTGGAAGGGCGTCGCTTTGTGGGCTCCTCGCTGGACTGGTTCACCCCGTTTAATCTGTTCTGCGGGCTGGGCTTAATTGTCGCTTATACCCTGCTGGCTACCACGTGGCTGATCATGAAAAGCGAAGGCGCGCTGCAAAACCGGATGCGCGAGCTGACCCGCCACGTGCTGCTGGCGCTGATCGCCGTTATTGCGGTGGTAAGTATCTGGACCCCGCTCGGCTGGCAGTTTGTCGCCGAGCGCTGGTTTACTCTGCCTAACTTCTTCTGGTTCCTGCCAGTTCCGGTTCTGGTGGCGGTATTCAGCCTGTGGATCTGGCGGCTGACGCGCAATCCCGACAGCCATGCCCGTCCGTTCCTGTTAACGCTGGGCCTTATCTTCCTCGGCTTTAGCGGCCTGGGCATCAGCCTGTGGCCACACATTATTCCGCCGCACATCACCCTGTGGGAAGCCGCCGCGCCGCCTGCCAGCCAGCTGTTTATGCTGATTGGTACGCTGTTAATCATCCCGGTGATCCTGGTTTATACCGCCTGGAGCTACTACGTCTTCCGGGGCAAAGTGTCTGATACCGAAGGTTATCATTAAGGATTGCTATGGCAGGCTGGCATACACGCGCCATTATTTACCAGATTGATACCGCCCTGTTTTACGATCTTAACGGCGATGGCTGTGGCGACATCGCCGGAATCACCGCGAAGCTGCGCTACATCCGCCGGATGGGCGCGACGGTTATCTGGATCACCCCGTTTTACCTCACGCCTTTTCTCGATGAAGGCTATGACGTGAGCGACCATTTGCAGGTCGATCCCCGCTTCGGCAAGCTCAACGATATCATCGCCTTTATTGAACAGGCGCGGGAGCTGGGGATGCAGGTCATTATTGAGCTGCTGATCCAGCATACCTCGGATGCGCATCCCTGGTTTCAACAGGCCCGCCGCAACCCCCAGTCACCCTACCGTGACTATTATCTCTGGTCCGACACGGACGACGACGATACGCCACCGATGTTCCCCGGCGTGGAGAAGAGCATCTGGACATGGGACGACGAGGCGGGGCAATACTACCGGCATATGTTTTATCACCACGAGCCGGATCTCAATCTCGCCTCCCCTGCGGTGCTAAAGGAGATTGAGAACATCATCATCTTCTGGCTAAAGCTCGGGGTGTCGGGCTTTCGCCTGGATGCGGCATCGCACCTGACAAAACAGGCCGGACGTGGGGATGAAAAACGCGGCCTGTGGATCCTGGAGCATCTGCGCCGTCTTATCGGGCAGCGTAACCCGGACGCGATCCTGCTCGGCGAAGTCGACGTGGAGGTCGAGGCCTACAAAGATTATTTTGGTCAGAACGACCGGCTCAACCTGGTGCTGAATTTCTGGCTCAATAAGTACTTTTACGTCAGCCTGGCAGAGAAGAGCGCACGACCGCTGCGCAACGCGGTGAAGAAGATGATTGTGCCGCCGGACTCCTGCTGCTTCGCCAACTGGCTGCGCAATCATGATGAGCTGGATCTGGAAGGGATAGGAAAAAAAGCGAAGCAGACCGTCATCGATACCTTTGCCCCTGATGAAGAGATGAGTGTGTATCAGCGAGGTATCCGCCGCCGTCTGGCGCCGATGCTTAATGGCGATCGAAAGCGGCTGGCCTTTTGCCATGCGGTCTTGTTTTCGCTACCGGGCGTACCGGTCATGCGCTACGGGGATGAGATTGGTATGGGGGATGATTTGGATCTTGAGGAGCGTTACGCCGTACGCACCCCGATGCAGTGGGCCGGATCGCAAGGCGGCGGTTTCTCAGATGCCGACCCGGAAACTTTTGTCGCCCCGATGATTGACCACGGCCCGTACCGCTATCAAAAAATCAACGTGGCGGATTCGCTGTTGCACCGCAACTCACTCCTGCACTGCATTATCGATATCGCCAATACGCGCTCGGAGTTCCCTGAGATCGGCGTCGCGCCGTTTCGTCTTATTAATATCGACAGCGATGCGGTACTGGGGATCTATTACGAAACCGACACGCGCAGCATTCTGACCTTCGTAAACTTCAGCGATAAGCCCGTTAATTTTACCGCCAGAGGGATCCGGCATGCGACCTGGACCGCGTGCCTTGCGGACAAACGCTACAACGACGCGCTGGTGTGCGGCAAAACCGTCGCGCTTAACCTCAGCGGCTATGGCTACCGCTGGTTCTGGACCGATCGTACCGCACTGCGCTGATTATCGTCTCCGCGAGAGCAGCAGACGGGCCACGATCGCGCCCGTGACGGCAAGGGAGCCGAGCAGCACTTTCCCCGGCATGCCGGAGGTGACGCTGATAGCGCGCTCTTTTGCTTCGTCGGTGAAGTGCCCGTGGATTTTATGCAGGTCGTTAACCGGCTGATCCAGATAGTCCTGACGGTCATCCGCATTTAACGTATCGGTCATCTGCCCTTCCCAGGCCTTTTTAACCATCAGCCGATCCAGAAAGCCGGGGAAAAGAAATTGCCCGACAATCGACTGGACGGTGCTGCTGCCCACCCACAGTTCCCGCACCGGTTTCTGCGCCACCTTAAAAATAGCGCTGGCAGCTACTTCCGGCTGAAAAACGGGAGGAACCGGGCGCATCGCCCAGGCAAATTTATTCCTCGCCCACTCGAACTGCGGCGTATTGAGGCCAGGCATCTGTACCATTGCGATCTGCACCCGGCTGTTTTCATGCATCAGTTCGGTGCGCACGGCATCGGTAAATCCGCGGATCGCGGCTTTCGCCCCGCAGTAGGCTGACTGCAAGGGAATGGAACGGTAGGCCAGCGCGGAGCCAACCTGAATAATCGTTCCGCGATCGCGTGGGGTCATTAACTCCAGCGCGGCGCGGGTGCCGTTAACATAGCCCAGATAGGTCACCTCGGTGACGCGGCGAAACTCCTCCGGGGACATGGTGCGAAACGGCGCCAGCATCCCGCCCATAGCGTTATTCACCCACACATCGATGGCCCCAAGCCGGTATTCAATCTCGTTAGCAGCATCGGTCACCGCCTTGCTGTCGGCCACGTCGGCCTGAACGGCACGGGCGTTGATCCCAAAACGGCGCAACTCCTCTTCTGTGGAGCGCAGGCTCTGCTCGTCGCGGGCAATGATGCCCACATCGTAGCCCGCTTTGGCAAAGTGCAGCGCCGTGGCTTTCCCCACGCCCGCCGTACCGCCGGTAATAACGATCACAGCCATAGCCTTTCCCCTTGTTTCAGACGTTATCCCAGCCGGAGAGTATTTCGATCAGTTCAGACAGGGAATAACGCACCGCTTTATCCACCACATCCTGACATTCACCGGAAAACAGCACGGTGCGGGTTTCCGTCTTTCCGCGAATATTCCAGCCGAAGCAGACCGTACCGGCTGCGGTGCCATCGTCGCCGCCTTCCGGTCCCGCATAGCCGCTGATGGCAAGGCCGATATCCGCCTCGGCAATTTCGCGAATTTTAGCGGCCATCTCGGTCACCGTTTGTTCACTGACGGCGGTGAAGCGCTCAATGGTTTCGTGCCGCACGCCGAGGATCCTCTCCTTCGCCGCATCGCTGAACACCACCATGCCAACGTCATAAAATTCCGCCGTGTTCTCTTCGGCACAAAGCGCAACAGCGAGATTGCCGCCGGTACAGGACTCTGCGGTGGTTAACCGCAAACCTCTGTCCGTAAGCTGAGTGGCGAGCTTTTTCGTCAGCTCGCTGATGGTGCTGTTGCTGTCGTGAATAAGGTTGCTCATCGCATTGCCCCTTAATTTTCGTCAGGAATAATAGAAATATGACCATTACGCTCAAGAATAGCGTATTTAATCTCCTTCAATTCTGTAATGCCGTGATTCTGGCGGGCTGATACCAATATATCATCACAGGACACATCGACCTTTTTCAGTTTATCGGCAAGGGGAACACCGTTCTCCACCAATATCACCGGCGTGCCATCAAGAATATTCTCAACAGTGGAAAAATATTTTTTCAGCAGGCCAAAAATAATATCCACAACCACCAGCGTCGTTATTGTAATCATTGCTCCGGTGACGGAGAAATCTTCGCCAAGCAGCGCCTGTTGTGTCGCCTCACTGATAATTAAGAGCAAAATAAGGTCAAAACTGGTCATTTGTAGCAGAGCGCGTCGCCCGGCAACTTTAAACACAATGACCAGAAACAGGTAAATTGCCAGGGCACGAAAAACCATGTCCATATTTGACTCCTAGGGGTAAATAAACTGCCAGAAACGGATATCTGGCTCGTTGTTTACGCGGATGCTGTTTGTCCACTTCCCTGCTTTTGACGGCGTGATGAATAACAAAACGGTAAATTTATCGGTCTGTTGTAAACGATCGTAGACGAGAAACAGGGTATTCCCCCGGCTGTACATGTTGTCCGGCTGTGGCCAGACGCTGCCGGGCTCATATGCGTCGCTGCTTTCGCTGGTCATGCTGAGGGTATATTTCCCCTCAGACGTCACCGGAAACGTCAGTGCCATCCGCGATTCGGTCTGGCGGCGACCGAAGCGCTCATAGCTCAGGGTCAGGGATTTTGCTTCGTTTGTTTTCTCCACGTCGCTGACCGCGCCGCTGGAAAACAGGCCGGCTATCGCGGCCACGATAATAGCTAACAGCACAATAAAACCCACCTGGCGAAATGCATACTCAAACGTCAGTAAACGGCTACTCTCTTTTATCCCAGGCACTTTTTCATTTTTTGGTTCCATGGCTGTGGTCACCGTTTCGCTTAATTGCCGAAATTTATGATTTTCCTGTGCAAATGCTTTTAAGACTTATCACATTTGCCACATAAAGGAATAGCAACAATACTTAATAAGTCAAGACATCCAAAATGAAGGATATCAGATGAAATTATCAGTGATTTCAGCCTTGTTTATATTAATTATCCCTACTGCATGGGCAGATAATAACGGCGGGTTACAAAAGGGTGACGCGCCGCCACCGCCGCATGCGCTGGACAGCGGTTATCGTGGTACCGATGATGCGCGCATTATGACCATTACTCAGGCGAAAGAGATGCATGATGGTGCCTCTATTTCATTGCGCGGCAATCTTATTGATGGCAATGGCGATAAATACGTATTCCAGGATAAAACCGGGAAAATCGACGTTATTATCCCGAAAGCCGTATTTGACGACAGAACCGTGGAACCTGACAACATGATCAGTATTAGCGGCTCGCTCGATAAAAAATCATCCCCACCCGTAGTGCGGGTCAGCCACTTGCAAAAATAATTCAGCGAAGCGTTAACGCTGTAACTATCCATCAAATCTCACCCCTAACAAGGAGTTAGCTATGAGTGATAATGAACAACGTACGAACGCTTACCCAACGCCACCTTTCCCGGAGCAGCCTCAGACGCCACCGGGCCTGGCCTCAGAGATGGAACCCGTACCCGACCACGGCGAGAAGAGCTACAAAGGGCATGGTCGTCTTGCCGGTAAGAAGGCGCTAATTACCGGGGGCGATTCCGGCATAGGACGCGCTGTAGCCATTGCCTATGCCCGCGAAGGGGCAGATGTCGCGATTAACTATTTGCCGGAAGAGGAAGAAGACGCAGCGGAAGTCATCGCCCTGATTAAAGCGGAAGGACGGAATGCCGTCGCGCTTCCGGGCGATGTGCGGGACGAAACTTTTTGTCAGAACCTGGTGGAGCAGGCCGTCTCAAAACTGGGCGGGCTGGATATCCTGGTGAATAACGCAGGCCGCCAGCAGTACCGTGAATCGCTGGAAGAACTGACCACGGAAGATTTTGACGCGACCTTTAAGACCAACGTCTATGCGCCTTTCTGGATCACAAAGGCGGCGTTGCGCCATATGAAAGCCCCTGCTTCCATCATTAACACCTCCTCCGTTCAGGCGGTTAAACCGAGCGCCGTACTGCTTGACTATGCGCAGACCAAAGCCTGTCTCGCGGTGTTCACCAAAGCGCTGGCGAAACAGCTGGGACCGAAGGGGATCCGCGTGAACGCGGTAGCGCCGGGACCTTACTGGACCGTGCTTCAGCCCAGCGGTGGGCAGCCACAGGAAAAAGTGAAACATTTTGGCGAGAGTACCCCTCTGGGACGCCCGGGACAGCCCGTGGAGATCGCACCGCTGTATGTCACCCTGGCCTCGGATGAGTGTTCATACACCTCCGGGCAGGTGTGGTGTTCAGACGGCGGGGATGGCGTCATCTAGCGCTCAAGGCGCGCAGAGTGTAGGCCGGGTAAGGCGAAGCCGCCACCCGGCAAATTGTTGCAGGCGAATGCTAAAGGGCTGCGAAAGCAGCCTTTTTTACGTTTAAGGGGTGACGACAGGAAACCAGAAGCTGAAGCTCTCCATGCAGCGCAGCATTTCGTTTACCTTCGCGGCATTGCCGACGATCGTCACCTCTCCTGCCTGTTGCGCCTTTTTCAACGTGGTCTCTTTGAGGATGATTTTATTCAGCGTTTCGCGGCTGAGCGTGATGGTTGCATCCGGATCTTCTGCCTGAGCGTTGGCGATATGGTTCAGCACGCCATTCTCCAGCTCCAGCTTGTACCTGCCGCCCTCGCGACCCAGATCAACGTTAAAAATCCCTCTGGCATTCGCAGCTCTGACGCCGTTAAGGTGAACGCCGAAGTAGTCAAAAATCATCTCAGTCGACATGGCACGAACCGCATCCGGGCTGGCGGTATTGGGCGTCGGCATCCTCTTCACGCCGTTACGCAACGCCTGCGCACCGGTGAGGTAGGCGTTACGCCAGGGTCCTGACTCGGCCTGGTATCCCAGCTGTTCAACCGCGTCCGCTTCCAGTTCGCGCGCCGCCTTATTATTTGGATCGGCAAAAACGACTTTACTCACTACCTGCGCCACCCAGCGGTAATTTCCCCGGGCATAATCAACCCGGGCTTTTTCAAGGATCGCGCGGGCTCCGCCCATGTAATCGACATATTTTTTCGCTGCCTCGACCGGAGGCAGTTCATTGAGCGTCGCCGGATTTCCGTCGAACCAGCCAAGATAGTAGACATAGGTGGCTTTGACATTGTTACTTACCGAGCCGTAATAGCCACGGCCTGCCCAGGATTTTGCCAGCCCGTAAGGCAGGGCGAAATTAGCGGCTATCTCATCCCTCGTCAGCCCTTTATTCGCCAGCCTCAGCGTCTGGTCGTTGATATAGCGGTAGATATCACGCTGGCTTTTCATCAGCTTCACCACTTTCTTATTACCCCATGTGGGCCAGTGGTGCTGCGCGATAATAATTTCCGCTTTATCCCCCCAACGATCGAGGGCGTTATTGATGTATTTTGACCATGCCAGCGGATCGTGTATCTTCGCCCCGCGCAGCGAGTAAGTATTGTGCAGGGTGTGAGTGACGTTCTCTGCTGCTTCAATCAGCTTTTTCTCTTCCACATACCAGAGCATTTCAGACGGCGCTTCCGACCCCGGCGCCAGCATAAAATCATAGGTGAGACCGTCGATGATCTCTTTCTGCCCGTCTTCGGTAATGGCGTGAGTGGGCGCGATAAGCGTGACCGTCCCGGCTGAGGTGGTCGTCCCCAGACCCGCCCCTACCTGACCTTTTACATTGGCCTTTAACAGGTTTCCGTAGATATAACTGGCACGGCGGCTCATGGCATTTCCGGCCATGATATTTTCCGATACCGCCTCTTCCATAAAACCTGCTGGAGCATAGACTTTCACTTTGCCGGTTATCACTCCCGCTTCATCGACTACGCCACGCACGCCGCCATAATGATCGACATGACTATGGGTATAAATAACGGCAACAACCGGGCGTTTGCCACGATGTTTAACGTAAAGATCCATGCCCGCTTTGGCCGTTTCCGCAGACACCAGCGGATCGATAACCGTGATCCCCTCTTTGCCCTCTATAATCGTCATATTCGACAGATCGAGGTTGCGGATCTGGTAGACGCCTTCCGTGACCTCAAACAGACCGCCAATATTATTCAGCTGCGCCTGACGCCACAGGCTCGGGTTGACGGTATCCGGCGCTTTTTGCCCTTCTTTGATAAAAGCGTATTTCCGGGGGTTCCAGATAACGGCGCCTTTTTCGCCTTTAATCACCGCGGGTGGCAGCGGGGCAATAAAGCCTTTGTGCGCATTTCGGAAATCGGTCTTATCAAAGAAGGGCAGTTGACCATAAAGTGCAGCATTCATCTCTTTCGTATGGGCAGTGGCTCCCTTCCCTTCCTTTTGTGCCAGGACAGGCAATGAGGTCAACGAGACTAATAGCAGACCAGCAATGGCCATCGCACTAACGAGCGTTTTAAATTTCATACTTCCTCGAGGCGTTATATTCACGCTGGCGGTACATGGGGGGAAAGGAGGCTATCACCAGGCTTATCTTTAACCTATGAAAATAACGTTTATAAATAAATAAGTTTATTCTTTCGTCGCTGCGGCCTTAAGGGATAATGCTGAGTCCAGTTATTTCCCCGGAGTAATTCGATGAAGAGCCTGCCGTTCTTTTTCGCTGTATTAACCCTCAGCACATTAACAGCCTGTAGTTCTCCTCAACCAGACAATGTTGAAAAAATTAATCATCTGCAAATTCCACTGGTGTTGCCGGGGGAAAAACCGCCGCAGGTACAGATATCGCATATCGCGTCTCTTTATCAGGAAAATAAACAGCAGATCGAGACCTTAACGCGTAGCGTAAAATCACAGTATCTACAGGACACCACCGCAAAAGAAATTTTTGTTGCGGACAGTGCCGTTCAACGCGTCTATGCCTCGCTGACCAAACTGGAACAGTTAGATATGGTAAATCAGCAATACCTGAAAGATAATAATGTCACGGGCCTGCAAAATATTCATATCATTCTTGAACCGTTATTCACCAGCTGAAAATAAAAAACCCGGCAACATAAGCAGCCGGGTTTTTATTAATGGGTATATCACGGGCATCAGTCGTACTGACCAAAGCGATAGCTAAGCCCTGCGGTGACGGAACTCAGGTCGCTGCTTACGCCAATCTGGTTAACATTGCCCACGTTGCTTACCCACTGATACTCCAGGCGACCCGCCCAGTTTTTATTGAAAGCGTATTCAGTACCCACGGCTGCAAGCGGGCGCACACCGGTTTCAAAACGATTGTGACCACTTACATCGGATTCAGCGCGATAGCCCATTGAGCCGGCACGGCCGTAAATATCCCAGTCATTAGTCAGGGCATAACTGGCCTTCAGAGACATTTGCAGGCCCTGCGTCTTCATTTGCGCCCCGGCGCCATGCTGACCTTTAATCTGCATGTTGCCTAAATAATCATAACCGCCTTCTACCGCAAGCCATGGGGTAATCTGATAACCCGTATAAACACCCCCACCGACATTATCATGGTCAAAATCGAAGTGGTCGGAATGCGTGTTCTCAAACGCTTTTGAACCCATATTGGTATCAAAATAGTGAGACCAGCCGAATTTCGCCCCGCTATACCAGGTGCCCGCATCAGCAGCGGCGAACGCGGAAGTGGCGGTAAATGCATTAGCCATAATCAATGCGATAACTGTCTTTTTCATAAAAATACCGTTTACTTGATAAAGTTAAATCTGAGAAAGCAAACGATATAGAAAATTAACGGCAGCGTTAATTCCATTTCTGTTTAATTTTAAACTTTCGCTAGAATGATTCGGGTAAATGTCTGACCTCAAGCAGATATCCACCGCGCTTAAAGGCGATATATTCGCCCTGCTTAAGGGCGGATAATACATTGAGTATACTGCTGCGAGAGAGCAGCGTACGATCCTGAATATATTCCAGAATCGTGGTACGCAGACGCGTCTCTTCCGGGAGCAAAATCATTTCCTGAAGGTGGTTACGAATAACGGAATAGGTACGCTGCTGGAGTACCTGGGCATCACGGAATATTAAATAGGCCGTATGGTATGAGAGCAGCGCGGCGACATCCTCCCAGACGCCCTCGGCGCGAAACAACTCAGCCGCCTTGTCCGCATCGAGACGTAAAATAGTCGACTCCCTTTCCGCACGGAGAAGATGCCCCTGCGTAGGCTGGATCATCTCTGCAATACCAAACAAATGCGGCTCGTAAACGGTCACTACCACCAGTCCATCCGAAGCCCGCAGCAGGGACAACTCCCCTTCCAGAAAGAGGTACATCTGCTGTTTCCCCTTCCGTAACCAGGTAAGTCGCTTACGCGGAACAACGTGCACTTTCTCCGCTATCGGCTCAAGGATGGCGGTCAGTCGTTCGATGGATTTTTCGGGTCGAACAGGCGGTAAAACATGCATGGTACAACCTTCTGACATTCAATATCTGCCATTATAGACCATATATTTTAAGCGGTTAGCCGATCAAAACTGATAGCTGTAGTTGACGCTGGCAAACCAAAGATAAGGATGATCGTAACTTCCGGCAAACGCCGTCGGCGATTTCACATGCGACGACTGCATATGAAGATACGACACGGCAATACCAATATTGCTGGCCGGGGTGATTTGATACTGGGCTCCCGTGCCAAATCGCCACTCATCGCCGGTGGGTAAGGTTAAAGCCACATCACTCTGGCTCTCATACGGCGAGCTGTCGAACGCCACACCGGCATTCAGTCGCCACTGAGGTGTTGGACGATACTGCACGCCCACCGCGCCGTGCCACGTATCCTTCATGCGGCTGACGTTGTTCAGTTGCCTGTCCCCAACGACGATTTGCGGCGCACCGAACTGGCTCCAGTCCTGCCAGCCGAGATCGCCCATAACCGACCACCGCGGGTTAATATCATGCACAAGACTGAGCATGATTTGCTGCGGCGCGCTGATTTGTGCCGACACCGGCAGGTCGTAGGCGCCATTCTGCATGCGAGCTTTGCCGTTAACAGAGTAGCGATAGTTCGTCTCGCTGTTCCATGTAATACCGGCTCGCGTCTGGTCGGTCAGTTGCATGAGTAACCCAAGCCGATAGCTCATGGCCCAGTCCTCATCATGCTGCCGATAGTCATTATCATTAACGTTGCGGGTCAGCGAGAAATAACCGTAATTAACGTTGGCGGACGCCCCTATTGAGAGGCGGTCGTTGAGCTTGTATGCCAGTGACGGACTGAGCGTCATTGCGACCAGGGTGCTCTTTTTAATCAGCCTGTCGCCCGCCCAGCTACCGTAATCGATCCCCAGACCGTAATTACCGTAAAGCCCGATCCCGGCATAAAGATCATCGTTTATTTTCTGGCTATAAAAGGCGCTGGCATTCGGGATGGTTTTCATCACGTCGCCGGGGCTTTGATGGGCATGGTTATCCAGCTGGTTATCGATGGAGCCATCCATAACCTGTAACCCACCGGTGACCATATGATCCGGCAGGCGCGTCATGCCAGCAGGGTTAGTCATGATTGTCGAGGCGTCCTGCGCATGAGCCGCCTGCCCTGCTCCGGCAAGCGCGGTATCTTCGGTGCCGGCTTCATAAAAATAGAGGGCGCTGGCATGGGCACTGGAGGCGGCAAATAAGCCCGCGCACAGGAGGAGTCGTGTTTTCATCTGCGATCCGGGAAATAAAAAATTTGCCGACAGATATAACAGGGGCGCCTGATGACGTAAAAATAAAGAGGGTTTAATTTTAAATTATGCGCGGTTCAGCCCCTCTTAATATCTCTGACAATTCAGCGACGTCCGGAATAAGGCACCGCTACGTCCTGCACCTGTAATACGTTCAGGTACAGGACGATAAAATCCAGGAATTTTGTTCAAGTTTATCCGGCCTTACTTATAATGCTCCAGATTGGTTTCCGGGCCCGTTCTGGCAATTTCCTGAGCTTTGCCGAAACTTTCAATCAGGCACTTATATTCCGGACAGACATGCTCTGCCAGGATCTCAGCAAAGCGAGAACCTTCCGCGCGGTTCCAGGTTCTCATTAATTCAGCGACAATGGCAAACGTATCGGTAGGGATCGCCCCCGCCTGAGCCACGCGCGCGATGGTGGTATCGGTCGCGATTTTGGACCAGTTCCCCGAGGCACCCACAACACAGTAAACCTTATACCCCTCCTGGACAGCGCTAACCGCAGGGAACGCCATGCAGACGCTGGTGAGCGTGCCGGCAATAATCAGGGTCTTTCTGCCCGTCTTTTCCACTTCCTTCACAAACGCCGGATTATCCCAGGTATTAATCTGCCCGGTGCGTGGAACATACACGGCATGGGGTGCATATTTGTGAATTTCCGGGATGAGCGGGCCATTGGGACCGTCAGGAACAGAGGCCGTGGTGATCACCGGGATATTTAAAAGCGTGGCAACTTTGGCTATCGCTGTCACATAATTACGAAGGTCTGGTACAGGCACATCACGTACCGTGTTGAATAAGCCACTCTGATGGTCGATGAGTAAAATTACAGCGTCATCAGTATCAATCATACCGTTTGTAGCAGCCATATTTCTTTCCTCATGATTTCTTTTACATTGCCGTCAACTCTCCCGGCTCCGCGATTTTACATGCACATGGTCAGGGTATAATGCATTGATAAATCATAATGAATAGTAGTCCGATCCGGTCTGAATACCGCATCATTTCAGGACAATTTCTGGCACGGTACGCTGAGCCATCGACGCTGACGGAAGCCCTCGTGAGGAGAAGAAATCTTTACAATGCCGTTACGCGGCCATTCGTATTCGTTCGGCTGAAGGCAAGCGTTACTCACTACTGGGATCGCCCTTATCCTCCCGCATGGATTCGATAAACTCCCGTTGCTCCTCTGTGAGTTCAAGCTCATCCAGCAAGCGATCTAACTCTTCTTCAGGTGATTCCTTTTGGTTCTTTCTCTTCCCGGTAGCCATACTCACCCTTGAGTTATTAGGATTAATCTCAGGGTATCCAGGGTACAGGAAATGTGCAACTTAGCGTGTTATGCCGACAACCGATCATAACAATGAACGAAAGGGGGAAGCAGGTACGCCAGTACAGGAAAGACTGATAGGGGTATTCCTGTTCCGGCGATGAAAGATAGCCAATTGAAAGCCTTGCCAGATTACATACGGGCTTTGCAATAATCGAGAGGGTGCAATGCCTACCTTCCCTTTAGTTTAACTTAACTCAAATTTAATCACGTTTAAATTAATGATTTTGTTAGATTTAATCGTTTATTGCCCTCTCACACATAGGTACACTTTCTCTATGGTTTTTTTTATAACAGCATGAGGAAAAGTGAAAATGGCTATTCCAGCTTACCTATGGCTTAAAGATGACGGTGGCGCAGATATTAAAGGGTCTGTAGATGTTCAGGATCGTGAGGGCAGCATTGAGATCACTGGATTTTCCCATAATCTCAGCATTCCAACGGACTTAATGACTGGAAAGATCACAGGAACCCGCAAGCACTCTGCCGTGCTAATTCAAAAAGAGTTTGATAGCTCCTCCCCTTATCTTTATAAAGCTGTTGCTACTGGTCAGACGCTTAAATCTGCTGAGTTCAAATGGTATAAGATCAACGACGCAGGACAGGAAGCGGAATACTTCAACATCCTGCTTGAAAGTGTGAGAGTTGTCGGCGTTTCTCCAGTGATGCACGACACCAAAGATCCGACCAAAGAGAAGCACAACCACCTCGAGTGTGTAGAACTTCGCTATGAAAAAATCACGTGGAAATACTGCGATGGCAACGTTCAGTTTACCGATGCATGGAATGAGAGAGCGCAAGCGTGAGATACCCAACATTAGCAGCATCACCTCATCCGCCTTTTGATGTGTCATCTTTCGCCCCGCCAGGTGTGAATATCGTCAATAATATGATGATGGCTCGCTTTCACCGCGGCCCGTCAGCCCTTACCTATGCATGGTTTTATCAGCAGGTAAGAGGCCATGGTCCGTGGGATTACAAACAGCACGGGAGACAGTTCGAGAGCTTCGGAAACTTCCATTATGGTGCTGTTGGCCACGCTGCGGGGATTTCCGGCGAAGTATTACTTAGAGGCGCAGGATGGGCGCAAAGCCGCGCAGGAACAACGGATCCGGCTTTTGGTGATTGGTTTGGCTCAACGCCTTACGGTGATGATCCTAACGACCAGTACTGGATAAGAGCGGGTATCGACTATGCAAAACGCACAGGTTTTTAAGAAGCGGTATCTACTTCTGATCCTGTTGGCTGTTGTCGCCTATGGGATATACAACTTGCTGTACTTCTCACCACTTGAGCAAGTGATTATTAAGAAGGTGAAAGTTAACAATCTGGCTAATCTTTACATCACAGAAGCGAGTGCAGGAGCCACCACAGGCTTTTCCTACCGTTTCTATCTCTATGATGTAACCAAAGATGATAAAGCGTTTATGGCGAGTCTGGAGAACGATCACCAGCCTTTCATGATCACCACGGACAAAGATGCATTGAAGAAGGTCGAGAATAATGCGATCTACCTTTCCGTGAAGGGAACCATTTACACCTTTCACAGCCCTGCGGATTATCTGGCAGGTGGCTCGATCTACTCCGTCCCTGTCTATTTAACCGCATCACCATACTAAAAACATAGCCAGCTGCCACGCTGGCTCTTTCTCTTCTGGTTTTAGACAACAGAAACCATTAAGCCCCTTAGAGGTTAGAAGACAAGCGAAGCACAGCGATTTCATAAGACTGTCAGAGGGTTACCTGCATTTCGTGTGCAGGGAGGACGTCAATGCTCTACAGGACATAACGCCTAAACAAGTTAGTCAGCGCTACTGAGCAACCTACTGAAATAAAGAAAGTTTTTGAACGGTTCTACTTGGGGAAATTCTGGAGCGGGCGAAGGGAATCGAACCCTCGTATAGAGCTTGGGAAGCTCTCGTTCTACCATTGAACTACGCCCGCTTTGAGGTGCGTAAGGCATTATAGACCTTACGCCTCTTCATACAAGCCTTTCCCCCACTAAGTGGCGATTAAATAATCACTTAGCACTTCGGCTTACTGCCCTGCGCCGGAAGATAACGCTGCGGATCGATGGCCGTGGCCTTATAGCGGATCTGGAAGTGCAGCTTCACCGTATCCGTCCCGGTACTGCCCATGGTCGCAATCTTCTGCCCCGCCTTCACGTTCTGGCCGTTATTGACCAGCATCGTGTCGTTATGCGCATACGCCGTAATGTAGTCTTCACCATGCTTAATCATGATCAGGTTACCGTATCCACGAAGCTGGTTACCGACATAGACCACCTTTCCGGCCCCTGAAGCGTAAACCGGTGTGCCGCGTGCGGCAGCGATATCAATACCTTTATTGCCACCTTCCAAGAGCGAGTACGGCGCAACCACTTTTCCGCTTGCAGGCCAGATCCAGCAGCGCTGACCGACCGGCGGCCAGGATGATTTAGGCACCTGATAGGATGGCGTGACTTTGGCTGTTTTACGCGTTGAGGACTTTTTCCCTGAGGAGGAACCACCGTTAACCTTGAGCTTCTGCCCTACCTCAATAGTATACGGTGGAGAGATATTATTCAGGCGCGCCAGCTCCTTCACGCTGGTTCCCGTGGCGCGTGAGATGCGGTAGAGCGTGTCCCCGCGCTTAACGGTATAGACTGCACCGGAATAACTGCCCATATCCGAAGATTTACTCCCCGAGCATCCTGCTACAAGTAGCGTCAGCGTCAGGCAGAAAACGGCAATGATCGGGTTTCTCGTCAGGCTTCCTGCAAACAAAACAGCTCCTCGGTCAGCGTGAATGGCGCACTATGATAGCAGCCCAAACTGATGCGGGTCATGCCCTTTTCCGCTCTGTGGGCCAAACCGTTCGCATAAGAATGCAGTATAATAATTCCGCTGATGGTGCTGAACCATTAAGCATTTTGGCACTGGAGCATCAATGAGTATTCAAGAACACGTTATTTTGGTAAATGACCAGGGAAAGGTGATTGGCACTCAGGAGAAGTACGCCGCGCACACGTCACACACCCCGCTACACCTGGCCTTCTCTTCATGGCTGTTTAACGCTAATGGAGAATGTCTGATCACCCGGCGCGCATTAAGTAAAAAAGCCTGGCCCGGCGTATGGACCAACTCCGTTTGCGGTCATCCACAGGCCGACGAAGCGACAGAGCAGGCGATTATCCGCCGCTGCCGCTTTGAAGTCGGCGCCGAAATCACAGACATCACCCCCATTGCCCCGGAGTTCCGCTACCGTGAAGCCGACCCGTCAGGGATCGTTGAAAACGAAATCTGCCCGGTCTATGCCGCCCGCGTAACGAATACCCTCGCAATCAATGACGATGAAGTGATGGAGTATCAGTGGGTGGAGCTGGACACGCTATTCCGCGCGCTGGACGCCACACCGTGGGCATTTAGCCCGTGGATGGTGCAGGAAGCGAACACCGCGCGTGAAAAACTCAGCGCCTTCGCGGCGCAATAAAAAAGCCCCGGCGATAAACGCACGGGGCTTTTTTTACGTCTTAACGGCTTATTTCACCGGACGCATCGCCGGGAACAGGATCACGTCGCGGATGGTGTGGCTGTTGGTGAACAGCATCACCATACGGTCGATACCAATACCCAGGCCAGCCGTCGGCGGCAGGCCGTGCTCCAGCGCGGTCACGTAGTCTTCGTCGAAGAACATCGCTTCGTCGTCGCCTGCCGCTTTCGCGTTAACCTGATCCTGGAAGCGCTGCGCCTGATCTTCTGCATCGTTCAGCTCGCTAAAGCCGTTACCGATTTCGCGGCCACCGATGAAGAATTCGAAGCGGTCAGTGATTTCCGGGTTCTCGTCATTACGACGCGCCAGCGGAGACACTTCCGCCGGGTATTCGGTGATGAAGGTCGGCTGAATCAGGTGCGCTTCGGCCACTTCTTCGAAGATTTCGGTCACGATACGACCCAAGCCCCAGCTCTTCTCAACCTTAATACCGATGCTTTCAGCGATCGCTTTCGCAGAGTCGAAGTTATCCAGATCCGCCATGTTGGTTTCCGGACGGTATTTCTTGATCGCTTCGCGCATGGTCAGTTTTTCGAACGGCTTGCCGAAGTCGAACACCTCTTCACCGTAAGGCACCTGGGTGGTGCCCAGAATGTCCTGCGCCAGGGTGCGGAACAGGGATTCGGTCAGCTCGATCAGATCTTTGTAATCCGCATACGCCATATAGAGTTCCATCATGGTGAACTCTGGGTTATGACGTACGGAGATACCTTCGTTACGGAAGTTACGGTTGATCTCAAACACGCGATCGAAACCGCCAACCACCAGACGCTTCAGGTACAGTTCCGGCGCGATACGCAGGTACATGTCCAGGTCCAGGGCGTTGTGATGGGTGATGAACGGACGGGCAGAGGCACCGCCGGGGATCACCTGCATCATCGGGGTTTCTACTTCCATAAAGTCGCGGTTAACCATGAACTGGCGAATACCGGCCATGATCTGGGAGCGAATTTTGAAGGTCTTACGGGATTCATCGTTAGAGATGAGATCCAGGTAACGCTGACGATAGCGCGCTTCCTGATCCTGCAAACCGTGGAACTTGTCCGGCAGCGGGCGCAGGGCTTTGGTCAGCAGACGCAGTTCGGTGCAGTGGATAGACAGTTCACCGGTCTTGGTTTTGAACAGTTTACCTTTAGCGCCCAGGATATCGCCGAGGTCCCACTTTTTGAACTGCTCGTTGTAGATGCCTTCCGGCAGGTCGTCACGAGAGACGTACAGCTGAATGCGGCCGCCAACGTCCTGTAAAGTCACGAAGGACGCTTTACCCATGATACGACGGGTCATCATGCGGCCCGCCACGGACACTTCAACGTTCAGCGCTTCCAGCTCTTCGTTCTCTTTACCGTCGAAGTCTGCGTGCAGTTGGTCTGAGGTATGGTCACGACGAAAATCGTTCGGGAACGGCACGCCCTGCTCGCGCAGCGCTGCCAGCTTCTCGCGGCGGGTTTTCAGTTCGTTGTTAAGATCGACTACCGCGTCAGCGCCCTGTGCTTGTTGTTCAGACATGTTGGTTCCTCATAACCCTGCTTTCAAACTTGCTTCGATAAATTGGTCCAGGCTGCCGTCCAGCACCGCCTGCGTGTTGCGGGTTTCAACCCCGGTACGCAGGTCTTTGATGCGGGAGTCATCAAGGACGTAAGAACGGATCTGGCTGCCCCAGCCGATATCGGACTTGTTGTCTTCCATCGCCTGCTTCTCAGCATTTTTCTTCTGCATCTCCAGCTCATAAAGCTTCGCTTTCATCTGCTTCATGGCCTGGTCTTTGTTCTTATGCTGGGAACGGTCGTTCTGGCACTGTGTTACCAGCCCGGTTGGAATGTGGGTAATACGCACCGCAGATTCCGTACGGTTAACGTGCTGACCACCCGCGCCGGATGCGCGGTAAACGTCGATACGCAGGTCCGCCGGGTTGATGTCGATATCGATATCTTCATCGACTTCCGGGTAGACAAACGCGGAGCTGAAGGAGGTGTGACGACGGCCGCCGGAATCGAACGGGCTCTTACGCACCAGGCGGTGAACGCCGGTCTCGGTACGCAGCCAGCCGTAAGCGTAATCGCCAATAATCTTGATGGTGACGGATTTGATACCCGCCACTTCACCTTCGGACTCTTCGATAATCTCGGTTTTGAAACCGCGCGCTTCCGCCCAGCGCAGGTACATGCGCATCAGCATGCTCGCCCAGTCCTGCGCTTCGGTACCGCCAGAACCTGCCTGAATATCGAGATAGCAGTCAGCACTATCGTATTCGCCGGAGAACATGCGACGGAATTCCAGCTGCGCCAGCTTCTCTTCCAGCACGTCGAGCTCTGCCACGGCTTCGTTAAAGGTTTCTTCGTCGTCGGCTTCGACAGCCAGCTCCAGCAGCCCAGAAACATCTTCCAGACCCTGCGCCATTTGATCCAGCGTATCTACGATGGCTTCGAGGGAGGAACGCTCTTTACCCAGCGCCTGAGCGCGCTCAGGTTCGTTCCAGACGTCCGGCTGTTCCAGCTCGGCGTTTACTTCTTCGAGACGCTCTTTCTTGGCATCGTAGTCAAAGATACCCCCTAAGAACGTCAGAGCGCTCCGTGAGGTCCTGAATGCGGTTTTTTACCGGATTAATTTCAAACATGGTCTGTTTTCTTTTATGAGCTTGTCAAAATGCGGTGATAAGAGCGGGATTGTACCGAATCCACGCCCTTTTTTATAGAGATTACTGACGCTAAATTGGCCAGATATTGTCGATGATGATCTGAAGGGAGCGGTTACCGCGGAACTCGTTAATATCCAGCTTATAGGCCAGCTCAACCTCGCGCACGCCGTTGTCCGGCCAGATGGAGGTATCAACGTTAAAGGCGATGCCGTCGAGCAGCGGTCCGCCGCCGACCGGTTCCACCATCACTTTGAGATGGCGTTCGCCCACGATGCGCTGTTGCAGCAAACGAAAACGTCCGTCGAAAAGCGGCTCCGGGAACATCTGCCCCCACGGGCCGGCATCGCGCAGCATCTGCGCCACCTCCATGGTCATTTCAGCCGGTGAAAGCTCACCGTCAGAAACCACTTCACCCTGCAACAGAGCCGGATCGATCCACTCGGTGACCAGTTCGCCAAACAGACGCTGGAATTCGTCGAACTTCGCCTCTTCCAGCGACAGGCCTGCCGCCATCGCGTGACCGCCGAACTTAATCATCAGGTTCGGATGCAGCGTATCCAGACGCTCCAGCGCATCGCGCATATGCAGACCCTGAATGGAACGACCGGAGCCTTTCAGCGTGCCGTCCCCGGCGGGGGCGAACGCGATCACCGGGCGGTGGAAACGCTCTTTAATGCGCGACGCCAGAATGCCCACCACGCCCTGGTGCCATTCGGGGTGATACATCGCCAGCCCGCCCGGCAGGGTATCGCCGCTGCGCTCCAGCTTTTCGCACAGGGTCAGCGCTTCGGCCTGCATGCCCTGCTCAATCTCTTTACGGGTCTGATTGAGTGCGTCCAGCTCACTGGCCAGCACACGCGCTTCGCCGATGTTGTCGCACAGCAGCAGCGCGACGCCAACCGACATATCATCCAGCCGCCCCGCCGCGTTCAGGCGCGGGCCGAGGGCAAAGCCTAAATCGCTTGCCGCAAGCTTCAGCGGATCGCGGTTGGCAATTTCCAGCAGCGCCTTAATCCCCGGACGGCATTTACCTGCCCGAATGCGGCTTAAGCCCTGCCAGGTGAGAATACGGTTATTGGTATCGAGCGGCACCACGTCCGCCACGGTTCCCAGCGCCACCAGATCGAGATACTCCGCGAGGTTCGGCACGGCAATCCCGCGCGATTCGAACCAGCCCTTATCTCGCAGCAACGTGCGTAACGCCAGCATCAGATAAAACGCCACCCCTACTCCGGCCAGCGATTTCGACGGGAAATCGCAGTCGCGCAGGTTCGGGTTAATGATGGCTTCGGCGGCAGGCAGTGTTTCGCCTGGCAGGTGGTGATCGGTGACCAGTACCGGGATCCCCAGCGCATGGGCATGATCAACCCCCGCATGAGAAGAGATCCCGTTATCCACGGTCATGATCATCTGTGCGCCACGGGCATGGGCCTGATCGACCACTTCCGGGCTGAGGCCGTAGCCGTCTTCAAACCGGTTCGGCACCAGGTAAGTCACGTTATCGCAGCCCAGCGCACGCAGACTGAGCACGCTCAACGCGGTACTGGTTGCGCCGTCTGCATCGAAATCGCCCACCACGACAATCCGCGTGCCTTCCCGGAACGCGTCGTAGAGCATTTCAGTCGCTTTTTCGATGCCACTCAGCGCTTGCCAGGGCAGCATGCCTTTGACGCTGCGCTCAAGATCGCTTGCCGTACGCACGCCACGGCTGGCATACAGCCGCTTTAGCAGCAGCGGAAGCGTGTCTGGTAAATCCGCGGTTTCACCCGCATCGCGGCGGCGCAGTTTTATCGGGGCTTTCACGCGAATTATTTACCACCCATCTGTTTTTGGTGCTCGTCGAGGAACGCCTTCATCTCTTTTGGCCCCTGGTAGCCCGGCACCACGTAGCCGTTACTCAGCACAATGGCTGGCGTACCGCTCACGCCAAACTGCACGCCCAGCGCGTAGTGGTTAGCGATGTCGATATCGCAGGACGCGGGCTTCACGCCTTTGCCGTTCATCGCGTCATCAAAGGCCTTGTTGCGGTCTTTCGCACACCAGATCGCTTTCATATCCTGCTCAGGCTGGCTCTGCACGCCAGCGCGTGGGAAAGCCAGGTAACGCACGGTAATGCCCAGTGCGTTGTAGTCTTTCATCTCTTCATGCAGCTTGTGGCAATAGCCGCAGGTGATGTCGGTGAAGACGGTAATAACGTGCTTTTCCTGCGCCGCCTTGTAGACAATCATCTCTTTTTCGAGCGCGTTCAGGTTTTTCATCAGCAGCTGGTTGGTGACGTTCACCGGCTGCGCGCCGCTCACGTCGTACATAGGCCCCTGAATAATGTGCTTGCCGTCTTCGGTCACGTACAGCACGCCGCTGTTGGTCAGCACCGTTTTCATGCCAGCCACCGGCGCTGGCTGGATCTCGCTGCTGGCGACGCCGAGTTTCGTCAGAGACTGTTTAATGGCGGCATCGTCCGCATGGGCAAAACCGGAAACCGAAGCTGCCAGCAGGGTGAGCAGCGCTAAAGACTTTTTCATATTTGTTCCTGTAACAATTCGTCGGCACTCACGCGCGAGGGTGGTGCTGTTGGTGTAGCTGCCGCAGGCGTTCCGTCGCGACATGGGTGTATATTTGCGTCGTTGAAAGATCGCTGTGTCCAAGCAACATCTGCACCACGCGTAAATCAGCGCCGTGGTTTAACAGATGCGTCGCGAAGGCGTGACGCAAAACGTGCGGCGACAGCTTCTCACTGTCAATACCCGCCAGTGTGGCGTAATGTTTAATGCGATGCCAGAACGTTTGTCGCGTCATCTGCTGCGCGCGCTGGCTCGGGAACAATACATCTATGGAGACGCCGTTCAGCAGCCACGGACGCCCGTGTTCCAGATACGTCTCCAGCCAGTAGACCGCCTCTTCACCCAGCGGCACCAGCCGTTCTTTGTTCCCTTTACCGATAACGCGCACCACGCCCTGACGCAGGCTGATATCGCTCATCGTCAGGCCCACCAGCTCGGAAACGCGCAAGCCCGTGGCATACAATAGTTCAAGCATGGCTTTATCGCGTAACTCCAGCGGAAGGTCAACTGCGGGCGACTGTAATAATCTCTCAACTTGTGCTTCGCTGAGATCTTTTGGCAGCCGCTGAGGCAGTTTAGGCGATGCCAGCAGTGCGCTAGGGTCATCCGCGCGGATCTTCTCGCGGTACAGGTGCTGGAACAGGCGGCGCATGGCGCTCAGCAGACGTGCGGAGCTGGTGGCTTTGTACCCCCCTTCCATCCGCTCAGCCAGTAACCCTTGCAGGTCATCGCTTTGCGCGCTTTCAAGCGTCAGCCCACGATGTGCCAGCCACTCGACCAGCAGCGTGAGATCCCGACGATAGGCGCTGAGCGTATTTTCAGCGAGGTTTTTCTCCAGCCACAGCGCGTCGAGAAACTGTTCGATGAGTGCGAGATCCTTTTCCACATCAGCCCCTTTGGTTCTGCAATCTGGCCATTATGCCTGATTGCCATCGGTTTCTGGTACACTACGCGCAAAGTCATAGCAAGAATTGAGATAGTTACGCGATGAATATTGGTCTGTTCTATGGTTCCAGCACCTGCTACACCGAAATGGCGGCGGAGAAAATTCGTGACATCATTGGCCCGGAACTGGTGACGCTGCATAACCTGAAAGATGACGCGGTTGCCTTGATGGAGCAGTACGATGTGCTCATTCTGGGTATCCCTACCTGGGACTTTGGTGAGATTCAGGAAGACTGGGAAGCCATCTGGGATCAGCTCGATTCAGTCAATTTTGAAGGCAAAATCATTGCGATGTACGGCATGGGCGACCAGTTGGGCTACGGGGAGTGGTTCCTTGACGCACTCGGCATGCTGCACGACAAACTGGCGCCAAAGGGCGCGACCTTTATCGGCTACTGGCCTACGGAAGGCTATGAGTTCACCAGTCAAAAACCGATTATTGCCGACGGTCAGCTGTTTGTCGGGCTCGCGCTGGATGAAACCAACCAGTACGATCTTAGCGACGAGCGCCTCCAGAGCTGGTGCGAGCAGATTCTGAGTGAGATGGCCGAGCAATTCAGCTGATTTACTCCTGCGTCGGCTGTTGCACGATCAACCGGCGCAGATCTCGCCACTCCGCGGGATCCATACTGTCTGCGGCCAGCCACAGGTGCTGGCGACGGTTATCCTCGACCCGACGCAGCCGTAGCATCATCCCGGTGTTAAGCATCCACGGCGTCCCCATCATCTCCCACTCTTTTCCCTGCCAGCGCAGGCGAGAATCCATCAGCAGCTTAATTTCACCCTGACGGGCGTTGATTCGACGCTGGCTGCGCACGCTGTCAAACACCACAAACGACAGCAATAGCAACCACAGAGGGGTATAGCTAAGCGGCCACGGCACCAATAACACCAGTGCCGCCACCAGACCGTGGAGCAGTAAGGACATCCACTGTGAGCGCCACGAGACGCGAAGATCAGATTGCCACAGGACCACGTTCCTGATTCCGTGTTTGAATTAATTGCACCATCCGTTGCAACTCGGTGTCGGCGGGCTTGCCGTGATTCATCAGCCAGTTGAATAAATCCGGATCGTCAGACTCAAGCAGACGGACAAACAGGCGCTTATCGTCATCGCTTAAGCTGTCGTACTCATACTCGAAGAAAGGCATGATGGAGATATCAAGTTCACGCATGCCGCGACGGCACGCCCAGTGAATACGGGCCTTGTTGTTAATATCCATGTTCTGTTTCCTGCATTACGTTTGGCACAGTCGGTATCCCGTTTGGTATTCATTATTGCTCTCCGGGAACACCTGCTAGTGTAACGTGTTTTTGACCGTTTCTTTACTGGAATATTGCGAACCTCGAGCAGGCTCCCTGAATAATCCTTATAAAGACAGCGGATTACACTATTTTGCGTAGCGCCACGCATAACCGCGTAATGGCACGAATGGCCTGCTGAAAGCGCTTGCATTGAATACAGTCTCTTTTACCATTAGGTATTATCAAAGCGTTAAGCAATTCAGGACATCACTATGGCATTTACACCATTTTCTCCTCGCCAGCCCGCCGCCTCTGCGCGTCTGCCGCTGACGCTGATTACTCTTGATGACTGGGCACTGGCGACACTGACTGGTGCGGACAGTGAAAAATACCTGCAAGGCCAGGTCACGGCGGACGTGGCGCAGTTGACTGAGCACCAGCATCTGCTGGCCGCGCATTGCGATCCAAAAGGCAAAATGTGGAGCAACCTGCGTCTGTTCCGCCGTCAGGACGGATTCGCCTTTATTGAGCGCCGCAGCCTGCGTGACGCCCAGCTTAAAGAGCTGAAAAAATACGCGGTCTTTTCTAAAGTCACCATCGCCCCGGACGATGAACACGTTCTGCTGGGGGTCGCGGGTTTCCAGGCGCGTGCAGCGCTGAAAAACCTGTTTGCCCAGCTGCCGGATGCTGAAAAACAGCTGGTCAGCGAGGGAGCGACCTCCATTCTGTGGTTCGAACACCCGGCGGAGCGCTTCCTGCTGGTAACCGACGAAGCAACGGCGGAACGCGTCACTGACGCCCTGCGCGGTGAAGCACAGCTCAACAACAGCCAGCAGTGGCTGGCGCTGAATATCGAAGCGGGTCTGCCGGTCATTGACGCGGCAAACAGCGCGCAGTTTATCCCGCAGGCGACAAACATCCAGGCGCTGGGTGGTATCAGCTTTAAGAAGGGCTGCTACACCGGTCAGGAAATGGTGGCGCGTGCGAAATTCCGCGGCGCGAACAAACGCGCCCTGTGGACGCTGGCTGGTCACGCCAGCCGTGTGCCGGAAGCGGGTGAAGATCTTGAGATGAAGATGGGCGAAAACTGGCGCCGTACCGGCACCGTGTTAGCCGCCGTCCAGCTCGATGATGGCCGCCTGCTGGTGCAGGTTGTCATGAATAATGATATGGAGCCCGACAGCGTATTCCGCGTGCGGGATGATGCAAACACGCTCAGCATTGAGCCGCTACCGTATTCTCTGGAAGATTGATGCTGTATCGCCCGGTGGCGCTGCGCTTACCGGGCCTACGGTGTTGATATTCTCCCTCTCCCTGTGGGAGAGGGTCGGGGTGAGGGCATCAGACCGCACCTTACAAAAAAACTACACCTGCCCAACATACAGATAAATTGCCAGGAAGTGGCACACGCTGCCGCCCAGCACAAAGCCGTGCCAGATGGCATGGTTGTACGGAATACGCTTGCAGACGTAGAAAATCACGCCCAGCGAGTAGAC
>NZ_JADABR010000016.1:0-24066 GCF_015672585.1 Enterobacter sp. Res13-Sevr-PEC09-46
CTTCTGAAGTGACAAGCACTAAATACAAAAAAAATTTCGTTCGCTCACTTTTCAAACTCAACGCTTATTTATCCCGCGCATCGTCCGTTAAACGCGCAATTTCACGGGCAAAACTGGCGACCTGGGCCCAGTCGGTATAAACCACTTCTTTACGCGTATCCGTTTCCCCGCCCGTCATTTTCATGATCAGGCGGATCATAAAGCGGTCATACCAGCGGTAACGCGGGTAACGCAGCGCGCCAGCAAAGACAGAACAGATATCGGGCTGCCATGGCGAACTTAGCAAAAACTTGCGCGTATAGCTGTTGGTCTGCGGCGTACGCTTCTCCGCTTTACGGGCAACCAGGTTGACCGAGTAAAACGCGCCAAGCAGTTGAGCGAGCTCCGCCGTATGCTTTTTCACAAAGCGATCCAGCGCCGGATGGAAATGGCCGTAACGAATTGAAGCGCCAATGACCACGCGGTCGTAATCCTGCCAGGCAATCTGCTCTGTGCGATTCAGGTTCACCACATCAGAATAAATGCCCAGCTCTTTGAGTTCAGAAGCCAGATATGAAGCAATCTCACGCGTTTGCCCGTCACGCGTTGAGAAAAGAATTAACGTTTTCACCAATGTCTCCTTACTCACGCCAGAATGTTGGGGTAAACAGCACCAGCAGCGTAAAGACCTCAAGACGCCCAAACAGCATATTGGCGATTAAGATCCACTTCGCCACCGGGTTCATACTGGCGAAGTTATCCGCCACGACGCCCAGCCCCGGCCCCAGGTTGTTTAACGTTGCCACCACAGAGGCGAAGGCAGAGAAATCATCCACGCCCGTGGCGATAATCGCCAGCATACTGACAATAAAGACCAGTGCATAAGCGGAAAAGAATCCCCACACCGCTTCGAGGATGCGCTCCGGCAGCGCGCGGTTCCCCAGCTTAATACTGTAAACCGCATTCGGGTGGACCAGACGTTTCAGCTCACGGTTCCCCTGCTTGAACAGCAGCAGGATGCGGATCACCTTCAGACCGCCGCCCGTTGACCCGGCGCAACCGCCGATAAACGCAGAGCACAACAGCAGCACCGGCAGGAACAATGGCCAACGCGCAATACTGTCCGTGGTGAAACCAGCGGTTGTCGCCATCGATACCACCTGGAAGAAGGCCTGGTTCAGGGTCGTGACCGCCGAGTTATAAACATCGTGGAACCACAGTACCAGGGTACAGATAACCACCAGGGTCAGCTGGACGCCAATAAACATCCGGAACTCCGGGTCGCGCCAGTACACCTTCAGGCTCCGTCCGCTAAGCAACGAGAAGTGTAGACCGTAGTTACAGCCTGAGATCAGCAAAAAGATGGCAATGATGGTATTGATTGTCGGGCTGTCGAAGTAGCCGACGCTGGCGTCGTGGGTGGAGAACCCGCCGATAGCAATAGTCGCAAAGCTGTGTCCGATGGCATCAAACGCAGGCATCCCGGCAAACCACAGCGCCAGCGCGCAGGCCACCGTCAGCAGGACATAGATAAGCCACAGGGTTTTCGCCGTCTCCGCAATACGTGGGCGCATCTTGTTATCTTTCAGCGGGCCGGGCATCTCTGCCCGGTAGAGCTGCATCCCCCCGACGCCCAGAATGGGCAGGATAGCCACCGCCAGGACGATGATCCCCATACCGCCGAACCACTGGAGCATCTGCCGGTAAAAGAGAATCGCATGCGGGAGCGAATCCAGCCCCACCAGCGTGGTAGCCCCGGTGGTCGTTAATCCAGAGAACGATTCAAAAAACGCATCCGTGACGGTGAGATTCGGTTGTTCGGAGAAGATAAACGGCAGCGCACCCACGCTTCCCAGTACCGTCCAGAACAGGACCACAATCAGAAACCCCTCCCGGGATTTCAGTTCACCTTTCTCACGGCGGTTTGGCCACCACAGCAGGGAGCCAATCGTCAGCGCGACAAAAAAGGTTTGCGTAAATGCACGCCCCGCGCCGTCCCGGTAGATGAGCGCCACCAGTCCGGGAATGATCATTGTCCCGGAGAAAAGTATGACCAGCAATCCAACGATTCGGGTAATGGCACGAAAATGCATCTCTGCCGCTTCCTTAGGTATTCAAAATTGTGAGGTGGGGATTATTCTTCAATCGGCAGTAATTGCAATGAACCGCGACTAAAATCAGCGAGTTTTGCTGAAAAAGCAGCCAGTTCCGCCTGAGGAAGCGCCACGCGTAATTGCACCATTGCCTGATAATCACTGTGTGCGATGACACCGTTAAACTGTTTAAGCAGTGCTTCGATACCCGATAGCTGGGCGTAATCGCATAACAAAGTATATTCCGTAAGTGGCGTTTTGCGGGTTGTTATCAGCAGATTAAGCGCCTGCTGGACACCACCTCCGTAGGCTTTAACCAGCCCTCCGGTGCCTAACAAAATGCCCCCGTAGTAGCGGACAACAACGGCGGTGATTTCACCCACGCCGCTGCCCATCAACTGGGATAGCATCGGTTTTCCGGCCGTACCCGCCGGTTCACCGTCGTCAGAAAACCCGAGCTGCTGTGAGTCGTCTGGCGGCCCTGCGACCCACGCCACACAGTGATGGCGGGCATCGGGGTGCTGCGCGCGGACGGACTCGACGAACGCCTTCGCCGCTTCCACGCCGTCGGTATGCGCCAGCAGCGTGATAAAGCGGCTTTTCTTGATTTCCTCAACAAAGGTGACCGGCTCGGCCGGTATCAGCCAGCTTTCCATCAGGCCAGCTTCAGATCTCGCGTCATGTTCTCAATGCTGTTCTCGTGAATAACCACGTTATCCTCGATACGAATGCCGCCATACGGCTTCAGCGCTTCAATTTTCTCCCAGTTGAAGTGCTTGCTGAATTGCCCTTCGCGCCACGGTGCCAACAGGGATTCAATAAAGTAGATGCCCGGCTCGATGGTCAATACCATACGCGGCGCCAGAACGCGGGTGCAGCGCAGATAAGGATATTTAGACGGTGCCGCCAGGTGCGTACCGGTATCATCCTGCATAAAGCCCGCGACGTCATGAACCTGCAACCCCAGCGGGTGGCCGATACCATGCGGCATAAATGGCCCGGTCAGATCGTTCTCAACCATCGCCTCTTCGCTCATGTCTTTGACAATCTGATGCTTACGCAGCAGTTTAGCGATGCGCTGATGGAACTGGATGTGATAATCCACGTAGCTGGTTCCGGCCTTCATGGTGCCAATTAGCGCCAGCTGTTCGTCGTTCACGTCTTTGATCAATTGCGCAAAATCGGTATCCGCATTCGCCGCCCAGGTACGGGTCAGGTCTGCCGCATAACCATTGTACTCAGCCCCCGCGTCCAGCAGGAAGCTGCGCATCTCAGCCGGAACCTGATGATCCAGTTTGGTGTAGTGCAGAACCGAGGCATGTTCATTCAGCGCCACGATGTTGCTGTACGGCACGTCGGTATCGCGGTGGCCGGTCGCCGTCAGGTAGGCCTGATTAATATCGAACTCGCTCATACCGGACTGGAACGCTTCGTGCGCCGCACGGTGGCCATTCACCGCCGTTTTTTGCGCTTCACGCATGCAGTAAAGTTCGTAGTCGGTCTTGTAGGCGCGATAGTAGTGCAGATAATCCAGCACGCCTTTCGGGTTGAGTTTATCTGCCGGAATATCCAGACCCAGCGCACGCTCAGGAACCGGACCAATGTAGCCGATGTTGCCGCGCGCCGCTGGCAGCTGGCTGCCAATACCGTCTGCTTTTGGCAGCGCAATCACGTCAATTTCTTCGGTCCAGAATGAGGTCGGCAGCGGCTCCACGTTGTGCCAGTAATCGACCGGCAGGTAGAACCACAGTTTCGGCTTGTTCACGCCATCCACCAGCAGCCAGCAATTTGGAACCTGCGTGACAGGCACCCAGGCTTTAAACTGCGGGTTAACCTTGAAGGGATAAGCATGGTCATCAAGAAAAGTATTCATCAGCTCGCCGGAGTGGATCAGCAGGGCATCCAGCTTGAAGCGGGCCAGTACATCGCGGGTACGTTCCTGTAGGGTAACGATATGATTTTTATAAAGCGAAGCCAGTGAGTCCATCATTCTTCCTTTCGTTTTTTTGACCTCAAGTCATCGCATCTTAGCACACCTCACTCCGGCTGCGTGATTTCCACCGACCGTGATCAGCGCAGCAATTTCTTAATGACTAATTTGCATTTTATTAACATAAATTCCACACTCCGTTTCATCTGGTATGACCAGATCCAATTGCTGGATTCAGGAGACCGACATGCTCTACAAAGGCGACACCCTGTACGTAGACTGGCTGGAAGATGGCATTGCCGAACTGGTGTTCGATGCCCCCGGCTCAGTGAACAAGCTTGATACCGCGACGGTGGCCAGTCTTGGCCAGGCGCTGGATGTACTTGAAAAGCAATCAGATTTGAAAGGGCTGCTGCTGCGCTCCAACAAAGCGGCCTTTATCGTTGGCGCGGATATCACCGAATTCCTGTCGCTGTTCCTGGTGCCCGAAGAACAGCTGAGCCAGTGGCTGCACTTTGCCAACAGCGTTTTTAATCGTCTGGAAGATCTGCCTGTCCCGACCCTTTCCGCCGTTAACGGCTACGCGCTGGGTGGTGGCTGCGAGTGCGTGCTGGCGACCGACTACCGTCTGGCGACGCCGGACCTGCGCATCGGCCTGCCGGAAACCAAGCTGGGCATCATGCCGGGCTTTGGCGGTTCCGTGCGTATGCCGCGCATGCTGGGTGCCGACAGCGCGCTGGAGATCATTGCCGCGGGTAAAGATGTCGGCGCAGAACAGGCGCAGAAAATCGGCCTGGTGGACGGCGTGGTTAAGCCTGAAAAACTGATTGAGGGTGCTATCGCCATCCTCCGTCAGGCGATTAACGGCGATCTCGACTGGAAAGCCAAACGTCAGCCAAAGCTGGAGCCATTAAAGCTCAGCAAAATTGAAGCCACCATGAGCTTCACCATCGCCAAAGGCATGGTGATGCAGACGGCGGGTAAACACTACCCGGCGCCGATCACGGCGGTGAAAACCATTGAAGCGGCAGCCCGTCTGGGCCGTGATGACGCTCTGAAGCTTGAAAACCAGAGCTTTGTCCCGCTGGCGCACACCAACGAAGCCCGCGCGCTGGTTGGTATCTTCCTTAACGATCAGTTCGTGAAAGGCAAAGCCAAACAACTCACCAAAAACGTTGAAACGCCAAAACACGCGGCGGTACTCGGCGCGGGCATTATGGGGGGCGGCATCGCCTATCAGTCTGCCTGGAAAGGCGTGCCGGTGGTGATGAAGGACATCAACGAGAAATCCCTGACGCTGGGCATGACCGAAGCGGCCAAGCTGCTGAATAAACAGCTTGAGCGCGGCAAAATTGATGGTCTGAAGCTTGCAGGCGTGATCTCCACCATCCAGCCAGTGCTGGAATACAGCGGTTTCGACCGTGTGGACGTGGTGGTTGAAGCGGTCGTCGAGAACCCGAAAGTGAAAAAAGCGGTGCTGGCCGAAACCGAAGACAAGGTGCGTCCGGAAACCGTGCTGGCCTCTAACACCTCCACCATTCCTATCAGCGAACTGGCGAGCGTGCTGAAGCGTCCGGAAAACTTCTGCGGGATGCACTTCTTTAACCCGGTGCACCGCATGCCGCTGGTCGAAGTGATCCGAGGGGAAAAAACCTCCGACGAAACCATCGCCAAAGTGGTGGCGTGGGCGAGCAAGATGGGCAAAACGCCGATCGTGGTTAACGACTGCCCGGGCTTCTTCGTTAACCGCGTGCTGTTCCCGTACTTCGCCGGTTTCAGCCAGCTGCTGCGCGACGGCGCAGACTTCCGCAAAATCGACAAAGTGATGGAAAAACAGTTCGGCTGGCCGATGGGCCCGGCGTATCTGCTGGACGTTGTCGGCATCGACACTGCCCATCACGCGCAGGCGGTGATGGCGGCGGGCTTCCCGCAGCGCATGCAGAAAGATTATCGCGACGCCATTGATGCCCTGTTCGACGCCAACCGCTTCGGGCAGAAAAACGGTCTGGGCTTCTGGCGCTATAAAGAAGACAGCAAAGGCAAACCGAAGAAAGAAGAAGATCCGGCGGTGGATGGCCTGCTGGCCAACGTCAGTCAGCCAAAACGCGACTTCACCGACGATGAGATCATCGCACGGATGATGATCCCAATGGTCAACGAAGTGGTGCGCTGCCTCGAAGAAGGCATTATCGCCAGCCCGGCAGAAGCGGATATGGCGCTGGTGTACGGCCTCGGCTTCCCTCCGTTCCACGGAGGCGCGTTCCGCTGGCTGGATACGCTCGGCAGCGCCCGCTATCTCGATATGGCTCAGCAGTACCAGCACCTCGGCCCGCTTTATGAGGTGCCGGAAGGGCTGCGTAACAAAGCGCGCCATAACGAACCCTACTACCCAGCAGTTGAGCCAGCCCGTCCGGTTGGCGAACTGAAAACGGCTTAAGGAGTCACAATGGAAAAGGTTGTCATTGTTGATGCGATTCGCACCCCGATGGGCCGTTCAAAAGGCGGTGCGTTCCGTAACGTGCGCGCGGAAGACCTCTCCGCGCACCTGATGCGTAGCCTGCTGGCGCGTAACCCGGCGCTGGACCCAGCAGCGCTGGACGATATCTACTGGGGCTGCGTCCAGCAGACGCTGGAGCAGGGCTTCAACATTGCCCGTAACGCGTCCCTGCTGGCGGAGATCCCGCATTCGGTTCCGGCCGTCACCGTCAACCGTCTTTGCGGTTCGTCGATGCAGGCGCTGCACGACGCGGCACGGATGATCATGACCGGCGATGCGCAGGCCTGTCTGGTGGGCGGCGTGGAGCACATGGGCCACGTGCCAATGAGCCACGGGGTCGATTTCCATCCAGGCATGAGCCGCAACGTGGCGAAAGCCGCCGGTATGATGGGCCTGACCGCCGAGATGCTCTCCCGTCTGCACGGCATCTGCCGTGAGATGCAGGATGCGTTTGCCGCACGCTCGCATGCCCGCGCCTGGGCCGCCACGCAGTCTGGTGCCTTTAAGAATGAGATCATCCCAACCGGCGGTCACGACGCAGACGGCGTACTGAAGCAGTTCAGCTACGACGAAGTTATCCGCCCGGAAACCACGGTCGAAGCGCTTTCTACCCTGCGTCCGGCGTTTGATCCGGTCACCGGCACGGTAACGGCGGGCACCTCGTCCGCCCTGTCCGACGGCGCCGCCGCGATGCTGGTGATGAGCGAAAGCCGCGCCCGCGAATTAGGCCTGACGCCACGCGCCCGCGTGCGTTCGATGGCGGTCGTGGGCTGCGATCCTTCCATCATGGGTTACGGTCCGGTTCCGGCGTCAAAACTGGCGCTGAAAAAAGCGGGGCTGAGCGCAAGTGATATCGACCTCTTTGAGATGAACGAAGCGTTCGCCGCGCAGATCCTGCCGTGCATTAAAGATCTGGGACTGATGGATCAGATCGACGAGAAGATTAACCTCAACGGCGGCGCGATCGCCCTCGGTCACCCGCTGGGCTGCTCCGGGGCGCGTATCAGTACCACGCTGATTAACCTGATGGAACGCAAAGATGCCCAGTTTGGTCTGGCAACGATGTGTATCGGGTTAGGTCAGGGGATCGCGACGGTGTTTGAGAGGGTGTAAATAAGGAAAAGTATCTCAAAGTAACGTAGGCCCGATAAGCATCGCGCCATCGGGCTTTTGCCGGGAGGCGCTACGCTTTCCCGGCCTACGAAGAGAAAAAGTTTAGTTGCCGTTCTTCCCGCCTGTCAGGGGCGGGTTTTTTACGTTATTGCAGCAGCGAAATGTCCGCCACGCGCAGGAACAACTCACGCAGTTTCTCAAGCATCGAGAGACGGTTAATCCGCAGCTCTTTATCTTCCACGTTCACCATCACCTTCTCGAAGAAGGCGTCGATGACGTCACGCAGCTCCGCCAGCTCCACCAGCGCTTCCTGGTAGCGACCTTCCGCGAAGTACGGCTCCAGCTTGTCGCGCAGCACCGCAACCTGCATCGCCAGAGAAATCTCTTCCGGCTCTTTCAGGGTTGCAGCGTTGACGCGCTCGTTCAGAGTCTCGTCGGATTTCGCGAGGATGTTGGATACGCGCTTGTTGGCCGCGGCCAGCGCAGACGCCGCTTCCAGCGTACGGAAGTGGGATACCGCTTTCATACGCGCATCGAAATCTGCCGGACGGGTCGGACGACGCGCCAGCACCGCCTGAATGGTATCAACGGAGTAACCTTCGTCCTGATACCACGCGCGGAAACGACCGAGCATAAAGTCGATAACATCATCCACAACCTTCGCGTTGGTCAGCTTATCGCCGTACAGACGTACCGCTTCTTCGGTCAGCGTTTGCAGATCGAGGTTGAGGTTCTTCTCTACGATGATTCGCAGCACGCCCAGCGCAGCACGACGCAGCGCAAACGGGTCTTTATCGCCTTTCGGATGCTGACCGATACCGAAGATACCCGCCAGGGTGTCCATCTTATCGGCAATCGCCACAGCGCAGGCAACCGGGTTAGACGGCAGATCGTCACCGGCAAAGCGCGGCTGATACTGCTCGTTCAGCGCTACCGCCACGTCTTCCGCTTCGCCATCGTGACGCGCGTAGTGCATGCCCATCACGCCCTGGGTGTCGGTAAATTCGAACACCATGTTGGTCATCAGGTCGCACTTGGAGAGCAGGCCTGCGCGGGTAGCGTGGTTAACGTCGGCGCCAATTTCACGGGCAATCCAGCCGGACAGCTCCGCGATACGGTCGGTCTTGTCGCGTAGCGTACCCAGCTGCTGCTGGAACAGTACGGTTTGCAGACGCGGCAGGTTGTCTTCCAGTCGTTTTTTACGGTCGGTATTGAAGAAGAACTCGGCATCCGCCAGACGCGGACGCACCACTTTCTCGTTACCGGAGATAATCTGGCTCGGATCTTTCGATTCGATGTTCGCCACGAAGATGAAGTTTGGCAGCAGCTTGCCGTCGTTGGCGTAAACCGGGAAGTACTTCTGGTCACCCTTCATGGTGTAAACCAGCGCTTCTGCCGGAACGGCCAGGAATTTCTCTTCGAATTTCGCGGTCAGTACAACTGGCCATTCGACCAGCGAGGTCACCTCTTCCAGCAGGCTGTCGCTCAGATCAGCATTACCGCCAATTTTGCGCGCCGCGTCTTCTGCGTCCGCTTTGATTTTGGCTTTACGCTGTTCGTAGTCAGCAATGACCTTGCCGCGCTCCAGCAGGATCTGCGGGTACTGGTCAGCATTGTCGATAGTGAACTCCGACTCGCCCATAAAGCGATGGCCGCGGATCACGCGATCGGACGCCACGCCCAGAATGGTCGCCGGGATAACGGTATCGCCCAGCAGCAGGGTCACGGTGTGAACCGGACGCACAAAGTGTACGTCGGACGCGCCCCAGCGCATCAGCTTAGGAATCGGCAATTTTGCCAGCGAGGTCGCGATCATGTCAGGCAGCAGCGCTTCGGCGCTTTCGCCTTTCACATGGGCACGGTACAGCAGCCATTCACCTTTGTCGGTGGTCAGACGCTCAGCCTGATCAACGGTGATGCCGCAGCCGCGCGCCCAGCCTTCTGCCGCTTTGCTCGGCTTGCCTTCCGCGTCGAACGCCTGAGCAATGGCCGGGCCACGTTTTTCAACTTCGCGATCCGGCTGGGACGCCGCCAGGTTTGCCACTTTCAGCGCCAGACGACGCGGCGCAGCAAACCACTCAATTTTACCGTGCGCCAGGCCAGCGTTATCCAGCTCAGCAGTGACGTTCGCAGCGAAAGATTCAGCCAGGCTGCGCAGGGCTTTTGGTGGCAGCTCTTCAGTGCCGATTTCCACCAGGAAAGTTTTCTCAGACATGGCCGCCTCTTATTTGTTTCGGTTGCACATCGGGAAGCCAAGGGCTTCACGGGACGCGTAGTAAGCTTCTGCAACGGCTTTGGTCAGGGTACGAATACGCAGAATGTAGCGCTGACGTTCAGTCACGGAGATCGCTTTGCGGGCATCCAGCAGGTTGAAGCTGTGGGCAGCCTTCAGAATACGCTCGTAGGCAGGCAGCGGCAGCGGAGTCTCCAGCGCCAGCAGCTGCTGGGCTTCTTTCTCGTACTGCTCGAAGCAGGTGAACAGGAAGTCCACGTCCGCGTATTCGAAGTTATAGGTGGATTGCTCCACTTCGTTCTGATGGAACACGTCGCCGTAGGTGGTTTTACCCAGCGGGCCGTCGCTCCAGACCAGGTCGTAAACGCTGTCTACGCCCTGAATGTACATGGCCAGACGTTCCAGACCATAGGTGATTTCGCCGGTAATCGGTTTACATTCCAGACCGCCAACCTGCTGGAAGTAAGTGAACTGGGTCACTTCCATGCCGTTCAGCCACACTTCCCAACCCAGACCCCAGGCACCCAGCGTTGGGTTTTCCCAGTTATCTTCCACGAAACGAATGTCGTGAATGGTTGGATCCATACCCAGCTCTTTCAGTGACCCGAGGTACAGTTCCTGAATGTTGTCGGGTGATGGCTTAATCACCACCTGGAACTGATAGTAGTGCTGCAAACGGTTCGGGTTTTCGCCGTAACGGCCATCGGTCGGACGACGGGATGGCTGCACATAGGCGGTCGCCATTGGCTCTGGCCCTAACGCGCGCAGGCTGGTCATCGGGTGTGAGGTGCCTGCGCCAACTTCCATGTCCAAAGGTTGAACAATGGTGCAGCCCTGACGAGCCCAGTAATCCTGTAAGGTCAGGATCAGGCCCTGGAAGGTCTTGGTATCAAACTTTTGCATAGTATTTCGTGCTGGATACGTGTGGTTTTAAATGGAAGGGATCAGTATACCCGCTGGCTGCAAGATATACAGTACGAAACGGGGTTGTTTAGGGAAAATTGGGGAATAAGCCCTACAGCCAGAACCTGCGAAGGCTCTGGTTGCTGCTTATACGAGCAATTTAACGCATTGAGAGATGTAAAAACTGGCCGTCTGCATCAAAAGAGCAGACAAAGCCCTCTTTACGCGCCGTATAGCCTTTCAGTTCATAGCTGCCCTGAAAGCGCTCGAAGCCGTTTATATGAATTTTCTGTGCTTCGGAATTATAGCGGTGAGCCGCCTGATCCCTGCACAGCTGTTCCATATTCAGGGAACGCTCCGGGCTCATTTTCCCCTGCTGCGCTTTTTGGACAGGTATCTCCTCAGAAGCACTGCATCCTGTTAATAAGAGCAGCAGAAAGAGTGACACCCCACGCTTCATCATCATTTTTATTACCGCCCTGGTCAGTGGCTGTTATTTTTAGTAGCAACACGTTTATAGATTAAAGTCCGTCATTCTGCGAATCTCGCCAGCTCCCTACAAGTTAGCCTGGCTAAACTCAGAATTTTCCAAGGGAAAAGTTTTACACAATCGCAGTCACACTTTTTTTATCAGGAATACAGAGGAACTGATGCAGTCAAAAATTAACTGGATTGATAACCTGCGGGGAATAGCCTGTCTGATGGTGGTGATGATCCACACAACGACCTGGTATGTCACGAACGCGCACAGTATCAGCCCTGTTAACTGGGATGTCGCCAATATTCTGAACTCGGCCTCCCGCGTGAGCGTCCCGCTGTTCTTTATGATTTCCGGTTTTCTCTTTTTTGGCGAGCGTAGCGCGCAGCCAAGACATTTCATCCGTATTGTCTCCTGTCTGCTGTTTTACAGCGCCATTTCGCTGCTCTATATCATCCTGTTCACTTCAATTAACGCTGAACGTTCCCTGCTCAATTTGTTGCAAAAACCGGTGTTCTATCATCTGTGGTTTTTCTTCGCGATAATCGTTATCTATCTGGTGTCACCGTTAATTCAGGTAAAAAACGTCAGCGGTAAAATGCTGCTGGCCTTGATGGTAATAATCGGGATCGTGGCCAACCCGAATACCGTTTCACAGAAAATTGATGGCTTTGAATGGCTGCCCGTTAACCTCTATATCACCGGGGATACATTTTATTACGTGCTGTACGGCATGCTGGGGCGCGCCATTGGCATGATGGAGACGCAAAAGCGAGGAATAAACTGGCTATGCGCAGCCGCGTTTCTCGTCGGTGTGTTTATTATCTCTCGCGGGACGCTGCATGAGCTGCAATGGCGCGGCAACTTTGCCGATACCTGGTATCTCTACTGCGGGCCGATGGTCTTTATCTGCGCGATCTCTCTGCTGACGCTGGTTAAAAACACCCTGAATGCCCGCCCGCTTCCGGTGCTGGGGTTTATCTCTCGCCACTCGCTGGGCATTTACGGTTTTCACGCGCTGGTGATCCACGCCCTGCGCACCCGCGGCGTTGAGCTTAAAAGCTGGCCGGTGCTGGATATTGTCTGGATATTTACCGTTACGCTGGTTGTCAGCCTGCTGCTGTCAATGTTGCTGCAAAGAATCGATACGCGCAGGTTTGTAAGCTAACCCGGTTGAAGGCTGGTAGGCCGGGTAAGCGTTATCGCCACCCGGCTCCTGTTTATGACATTAGCGGCAAAAGCTGCTGATAGATTTTGCGGAACACGTCTCGTCTTTCAGCATAGCGAGCATGATTTTTCGCATCAGGACGATGCTGTCGTTCAAGCGGCAGCTGGGGCAAAAGCTGGTGCAGTGGTTTATCCGGGTTCAGCGCAATTTGCGCCAGCCGTGCCGCACCGAGCGCCGGGCCGACATCGCCTCCCGTACGATAGTCCAGCTGCAACCCGCTGATATCGGAAAGCATTTGCCGCCAGTAGCTGCTTCGTGCACCGCCGCCAATTAACGTAATGCTGGATGGCGTCAGTCCACAGTCATGCACGACATCCATTCCGTCCGCCAGAGCATAGCCAACGCCTTCAAGCACCGCGCGCGCAAGCTCTGCCGGGCCGTGCTGATGGGTAAGACCGAAGAACACCCCTTTCGCTTCCGGGTTGTTATGCGGCGTCCGCTCGCCGGAAAGGTACGGTAAAAACCAAACCGCACCGGCATTATCATCTGCCTGCTGTGCCGCTGTGATAAGCGCCGGGACGTCCGCCATTCCGGTTAGCTTTGCCGCCCAGTCGAGGCAGGAAGCCGCGCTCAGCATCACCGACATCAAATGCCATTTACCCGGCAACGCGTGGCAGAAGCTGTGTACGGCGCTTCCAGGGTTGCTACGATACCCGTCACTGACGGCAAAATAGACGCCGGAGGTACCGAGTGAGAGCATGGCCTGCCCTGCCTCGACCATCCCCACGCCGACCGCACCCGCCGCATTATCGCCGCCGCCGGCGACGACAGGTACGGCTGGCATGTTCCAGCGTTCAGCAACAGAAGGCTGTAAAGCCCCCGTGATTTCACTGCCTTCAAACAGCGCAGGCATATGGTCGCGCGTCAGCTGGCAGGCATCCAGCATCGCCTCGCTCCAGTCCCGTTTCGCCACGTCGAGCCACATCGTGCCCGCGGCGTCAGACATGTCGCTGGCAAAATCCCCTGTCATGCGAAAACGCAGGTAGTCTTTCGGCAACAGAACCTTCGCCACCTGACGGAAAATCTCAGGCTCATGGCGCTGCACCCACAGGAGTTTTGGCGCGGTAAAACCGGGCATCATCAGGTTGCCCGTAATTTCGCGGGACGCAGGCACACGCTCCTCAAGGATCGCGCACTCTTCCGCACAGCGGCCATCGTTCCAGAGAATAGCCGGGCGCAGAACGCGATGCTGACTATCCAGCAACGTTGCGCCATGCATTTGCCCGGCAATGCCCAGTGCCTTCACGTCGCGCAGGCTGTGCTGCTCGCCTAAGGCTTTCATCGCACGGTCCGTCGCCTGCCACCACTGCTCCGGATCTTGTTCCGACCAAAGCGGATACGGACGTGAAACCTGCAACTTTTCAGTGTGCGTGGCTAATACATCGCCCTGCTCGCTTAACAGGATGGCTTTCACCCCCGACGTGCCAAGATCGATCCCGATATACATGTGGTGGCTCCTTTGACGAAAATGCCCGGTGGCGCTGCGCTTACCGGGCCTGGATGCTGTTATTTATCGAACAGGTAGTGATTGACCAGGTTTTCCAGCAGCTCCTGATGGCCGCTCTGATGCTGCGGCGCAAGCTGATGCTGTTCAGCGTACTTCGCGATCTCCGCAAGCGATAACTGACCTTTCAAAATTTGCTGGCCCAGCTCACTGTTCCAGCCGCTGTAGCGCTTCGCCACGCGCTTATCCAGCTCACCGTCTTCAATCATACGGGCCGCTACTTTCAGCGCCAGCGCCATGGTGTCCATCGCGCCAATATGCCCGTAGAACAGATCGTATTTGTCGGTGCTCTGGCGACGCACTTTGGCGTCGAAGTTCAGGCCGCCGGTGGTGAAACCGCCCGCTTTGATGATCTCGTACATCACCAGCGCATTCTCTTCCACGCTGTTCGGGAACTGGTCGGTATCCCAGCCCAGCTGTGGATCACCACGGTTAGCATCGACAGAGCCGAAGATGCCCAGCGCAATCGCAGAGGCAATTTCGTGATGGAACGAGTGGCCCGCCAGGGTAGCGTGGTTAGCCTCAATATTCACTTTGATCTCTTTTTCCAGACCAAACTGCTTCAGGAAGCCATACACGGTGGCGACATCATAATCATACTGATGCTTGGTTGGCTCCTGTGGTTTTGGCTCAATCAGCAGCGTGCCGCGGAAACCGATTTTGTGTTTGTGGTCCACAACCATCTGCATAAAGCGACCAATCTGCTCACGCTCCTGACGCAGGTCGGTATTCAGCAGCGTTTCATAGCCTTCACGACCGCCCCAGAGTACATAGTTCTCACCGCCCAGCTGATGCGTGGCGTTCATCGCGGTCACGACCTGGGTTGCCGCCCAGCTGAAGACTTCCGGGTCCGGGTTGGTTGCCGCACCCGCGCCATAGCGAGGATTGGTAAAGCAGTTAGCCGTACCCCAGAGCAGCTTCACGCCGCTTTGCTGCTGTTTTTCAGCCAGTACGTCGACCATCTGCGCGAAATTGTTCAGATACTCTTTCAGCGATGCCCCTTCCGGCGACACGTCCACATCGTGGAAACAGTAGTACGGCACGTTCAGCTTATGGAAGAACTCGAACGCGACGTCGGCTTTACGCTTCGCCAGCTCAATGGCCTCGCCCGGCTGTTGCCATGGACGGTCAAAAGAGCCCACGCCGAACATATCGGCACCGTTCCAGCAGAAGGTGTGCCAGTAGCAGGCGGCAAAGCGCAAGTGATCTTCCATGCGCTTACCCAGCACCAGCTCATCCGGGTTGTAGTGACGAAATGCTAAAGGATTGGTCGTTTTCGTGCCTTCGAAACGAACGCGATCGAGTTGGTCGAAATAAGCTTGCATATTGAGCTCCATAATCAGGGTATGCGGCGTGGTCTTGCTTCTGGAGTAATAGTGAATAGACATTGGAGGTTGCTCAATTACGTTATTTCACACTGCTATTGAGATAATGCGCAATTGTGCGCTGGCTCGCAAAATAATGCGCAGACAAACTATTTTTCGGCGCGCATTCCAGAATCAAATGTAATTAATAGGTTACGCTTTTTAAAATCCGATCGCGGTCATAAATTCAGAAATAAACCAAATATCGTAATGAGAAGATAAAAATCTGTAATTGCCAGCAGGCCTTTCCACGTTAAAAATTTGCTGCGTCTCAGCAGTGAACGTTTCTTTTATCTCAGCTACACATACCCCTACAAAAAGGCCTAATAATTATGAAGATAAAGAACCTGACCCTAACGCTCTGCACTACTCTCCTGCTTGCAAGCTTTGCCGGACATGCCAAAGAGGTCAAAATCGGCATGGCGATTGATGACTTACGCCTGGAGCGCTGGCAAAAAGATCGCGATATCTTTGTTAAAAAAGCGGAATCTCTCGGCGCGGAGGTGTTCGTTCAGTCCGCTAACGGCAACGAAGAGACGCAAATGTCGCAAATCGAGAATATGATCAACCGTGGCGTCGATGTGCTGGTCATTATCCCGTATAACGGCCAGGTATTAAGCAACGTGGTGAAAGAAGCGAAACAGGAAGGGATAAAAGTCCTGGCTTATGACCGCATGATTAATAATGCCGATATTGATTATTATATTTCGTTCGACAATGAAAAGGTGGGCGAATTACAGGCTAAAAGCCTGGTCGCAAAAGTGCCTCAGGGGAATTATTTCCTGATGGGCGGCTCGCCCGTGGATAACAACGCCAAACTGTTCCGCCAGGGACAAATGAAAGTGCTGAAGCCATATATCGACGAGGGCAAAATTAAAGTCGTCGGCGACCAGTGGGCTGACGGTTGGTTACCGGAAAACGCGCTGAAAATTATGGAAAACGCGTTGACCGCAAATAACAACAAAATCGATGCGGTGGTGGCCTCTAACGATGCCACTGCGGGTGGCGCCATTCAGGCGCTGAGCGCGCAGGGTCTGGCCGGGAAAGTCGCTATTTCCGGCCAGGACGCCGACCTTGCGGGTGTAAAACGCATCATCGCGGGTACCCAGACCATGACGGTGTATAAGCCCATTACCGAGCTTGCCAATACGGCCGCCGAAATTGCCGTTGAACTGGGCAATGGCCAGCAACCTAAAGCAGACGCGACGTTAAATAACGGCCTGAAAGACGTACCTGCTCGCCTGCTTACCCCTATCGAAGTCAACAAAGAGAATATTGACGCCACCGTGGTGAAAGACGGTTTCCATAAGAAGAGTGAACTGTAATCCAGCGCAGCCCCTGCCCGGCAGGGGCGCATTGACCTGCCCTGTTCATCTGTTGGGCTATGCGGAGCAGTTATGTCTTATTTACTTGAAATGAAAAGCATCACCAAAGCCTTCGGAGCGGTGAAAGCAGTCGATAACGTAAGCCTGCGGCTGAATCCCGGCGAAGTGATGTCGCTGTGCGGCGAAAATGGCTCGGGAAAATCCACGCTGATGAAAGTGTTGTGCGGGATCTACCCGCACGGCAGCTACGAGGGCGAAATCGTTTTTGCCGGTGAAGTGCTCCAGGCCACGCACATTCGCGATACCGAACGTAAAGGCATCGCTATCATTCACCAGGAGCTGGCGCTGGTGAAGCACCTTACCGTGCTGGAAAATATCTTTCTCGGTGCCGAACTCTCACGCCACGGCGTACTGGATTACGACACCATGACGCTGCGCTGCGAAAAACTGCTGGCTCAGGTGAGCCTGGCTATCTCACCGGATACGCGCGTGGGCGACTTAGGTTTAGGCCAGCAGCAGCTGGTCGAGATCGCCAAGGCGCTGAACAAACAGGTGCGCCTGCTGATCCTCGACGAACCAACCGCCTCACTCACCCAACAGGAAACCGCCGTACTGCTCAATATCATCCGCGATCTGCAAAACCACGGTATCGCCTGCATCTATATTTCGCACAAGCTCAATGAGGTGAAAGCCATTTCCGACACCATCTGCGTCATCCGCGACGGGCAGCACATCGGCACGCGTGAAGCAGAAGGCATGAGCGAGGATGACATCATCACCATGATGGTGGGTCGCGAACTCACCGCGCTGTATCCCAACGAACCGCACACCATCGGCGAAGAGCTCCTGCGCGTGGAAAACCTGACGGCGTGGCATCCCGTTAACCGCCATATCAAGCGCGTGGATAACCTCTCCTTCTCGCTGCACCGCGGCGAAATTCTCGGCATTGCGGGTTTAGTGGGTGCGGGAAGAACCGAGGCCGTGCAGTGTCTCTTTGGGGTCTGGCCGGGGCGCTGGGAAGGCAAAATTTATATCGACGGTCAGCCGGTAAAAATCGACAACTGCCAGCAGGCTATTGCTAAGGGCATTGCCATGGTGCCAGAAGACCGCAAAAAAGACGGCATCGTGCCGGTAATGGCGGTGGGAAAAAATATCACGCTGGCGGCGCTCAGCCAGTTTTCCGGCGCGCTGAGCTGCCTGGATGATGCCGCAGAACAGCAGTGTATTCTCCAGTCGCTTGCCCGGCTTAAGGTGAAAACCTCCTCGCCGGAGCTGGCGATAGGACGCCTGAGCGGCGGCAACCAGCAGAAAGCGATTCTGGCGCGCTGCCTGCTGCTTAATCCGCGCATTTTAATTCTGGACGAACCCACCCGCGGGATCGATATCGGCGCGAAGTATGAAATCTACAAGCTGATCAACCAGCTTGTACAGCAAGGGATTGCCGTCATTGTTATCTCGTCCGAATTGCCTGAAGTGCTGGGGCTGAGCGACCGCGTGCTGATCATGCATGAAGGGAAACTCAAAGCCAACCTGAACAACCAGAACCTGACGCAAGAGCAGGTGATGGAAGCTGCCTTAAGGAGCGAACGCCATGTCGAAAAGCAACCCGTCTGATATCAAAGTCGCTGTTCCGACGCCCGGTGCGTTCGCAGGACTTAAATCGCTGAATCTGCAAGTTTTTGTAATGATTGCCGCCATTATCGTGATCATGTTGTTCTTTACCTGGATGACCGATGGCTCCTATTTAAGCGCACGTAACGTCTCTAACCTGCTGCGTCAGACCGCCATCACCGGGATCCTGGCGGTGGGGATGGTCTTTGTGATTATCTCAGCGGAAATTGACCTGTCGGTAGGGTCGATGATGGGTCTGCTCGGCGGCGTGGCGGCAATTTTTGACGTCTGGCTCGGCTGGCCGCTGCCGCTGACGATTGCGGTCACGCTGGTGCTGGGTCTGCTTCTAGGGGCGTGGAATGGCTGGTGGGTGGCCTACCGTAAAGTCCCGTCGTTTATCGTCACCTTAGCGGGGATGCTGGCCTTCCGCGGCATTCTGATTGGGATCACCAACGGCACCACCGTCTCCCCGACCAGCGCCTCGATGTCCCAGATTGGCCAAAGCTACCTCTCTGATGGCGTCGGTTTTACGATCGGCGTGGTTGGGCTGATGGCGTTTGTCGCGTGGCAATGGCGAGGACGCATGCGTCGCCAGGCGCTGGGGCTGACCTCGCCTGCCTCAACCTCGGTTGTCGGCCGTCAGGCGCTTACTGCGGTGATTGTGCTGGGGGCCATCTGGCTGTTAAACGATTATCGCGGCGTCCCAACGCCCGTTCTGCTGCTGGCGCTGTTGCTGTTAGGTGGGATGTTTATGGCCACACGTACCGCATTCGGTCGCCGTATTTATGCCATCGGCGGCAATCTGGAAGCCGCGCGTTTATCTGGTATCAACGTAGAACGCACCAAACTCGCCGTCTTTGCCATCAACGGCCTGATGGTGGCCATCGCGGGGCTGATCCTCAGTTCGCGACTGGGGGCGGGCTCCCCGTCTGCGGGTAACATTGCCGAGCTGGACGCCATCGCCGCCTGCGTGATTGGCGGGACCAGCCTCGCCGGGGGCATTGGCAGCGTGGCGGGGGCGGTGATGGGCGCATTTATTATGGCTTCGCTGGATAACGGGATGAGTATGATGGACGTGCCGACGTTTTGGCAGTATATCGTCAAGGGTGCCATTCTTTTGCTGGCAGTCTGGATGGACTCTGCCACCAAGCGGCGCGCCTGATAACACTATCGTGACTAATTTGGGAAATGAGCCATGTTTGAAAAGCGTCACCGCATTACGTTGTTATTCAATGCCAACAAAGCCTATGACCGGCAGGTGGTTGAAGGGGTTGGCGAATATTTGCAGGCGTCGCAATCCGAATGGGATATTTTCATCGAAGAAGATTTTCGTACCCGTCTGGAGAACATCAAAGACTGGCTGGGAGATGGGGTCATCGCTGACTTTGACGACCCCGTGATTGAACAGTTGCTGAGTGGCGTCGACGTGCCTATCGTGGGCGTTGGCGGCTCTTACCATACACCGGAACATTACCCCCCCGTTCACTATATCGCCACGGATAACCATGCTCTGGTCGAGACCGCCTTCCTCCATTTAAAGGAGAAAGGCGTACATCGTTTTGCGTTTTACGGATTGCCCGCCACCAGCGGAAAGCGCTGGGCGATGGAGCGTGAATATGCCTTCTGCCAGCTGGTTGCCCAGGAGAAGTATCGCGGCGTCGTTTATCAGGGGCTGGAAACCGCGCCAGAAAACTGGCAGCACGCACAAAATCGCCTGGCTGACTGGCTGCAAACTCTGCCGCCCCAGACAGGGATTATCGCCGTGACGGACGCCCGCGCCCGCCACGTATTACAGGTGTGCGAACATTTGCATATTCCGGTGCCTGAAAAGCTGTGCGTGATTGGTATTGATAACGAAGAGCTTACGCGCTATCTGTCGCGCGTGGCGCTCTCATCCGTGGCTCAGGGTACCCGTCAGATGGGCTATCAGGCCGCAAAGCTGCTGCACAGACTGTTAGACAACGAATCCCTGCCGCTCCAGCGTCTGCTGGTTCCGCCCGTTCGCGTGGTCGAGCGTCGCTCAACTGACTACCGCTCCTTAAACGATCCGGCCGTGATTCAGGCGATGCACTACATTCGCAATCATGCCTGCAAAGGGATTAAGGTCGATCAGGTGCTCGATTCGGTCGGCATTTCACGTTCGAATCTGGAGAAGCGGTTCAAAGAGGAAGTCGGTGAGACGATTCACGCCGTGATCCATGCGGAAAAGCTGGAGAAAGCGCGCAGTCTGCTGATCTCCACCTCGCTGTCGATCAACGAGATTTCACAGATGTGCGGCTATCCGTCGCTTCAGTATTTCTATTCGGTGTTCAGAAAAGAGTATGACACCACGCCGAAGGAGTACCGGGAACGGTACAGTGAAGTCCTGCTCTAGAAAAAAGAACGCCTTCCAGTGGAAGGCGTTTTTCATTACATATGTGCGGCAATCAGACGCTGGTTATCCTGGTACATGGAGAACAGGTAATTGTTATAACGCTGTCCCTGAGTGGAATAACCTTTCAGCTTGTGGATCATCGCCGTAGCCGTTACTTCCTGATCCGCCTTACGCAGCTGAGCGCGTGACTTACGGAACGAGGAGTAGGCCGGGTGGGTGTTCAGGTTCACCACATAGGCATTCACGGAATCTTTCACCGATTCAAACTGTGAATAGCCCTTCACCTTGCCGGGTGCATTAGTACAACGACCTTTTGCGCATTTCATGCCAAACAGATTGTTGTTGTTGCGTGCCAGCTTCGAGGTGCCCCAACCGCTTTCGGCGGCGGCCATTGTCGCGACCATACTGCCTGGAATAATGTCCACACGCTCTAACAGAGTATTCCACGGCACACGACGCGTGTTCCCGCTCCACTTCACTTTATAGCGTTTGGCGATGTCTTTCAGGCGAGTGCGCTCAGACGGCGACCAGCGGCTATCGTACTGTTTGGAGATCAGCCAGTTACGATCCGCAGTAATCGCGGCATTTTGACTTTTAATGTAAGGCATTACCGTCCGGAGAAACGCTTTTTTCCTTGGTGTCCCGGAAGGGTATTTTCGCAAATCAGGAAGTGAACTACTCTTTGCACTATTGCGAGAATACTCTTGTTTACTGCTAACCTTACTGCTTGTCGTCTTTATTACGTGGGCTTTCTTACTCGTTGTATCCGCGTGCGTCTTTGCAAGCACCTCACCTGAAAATGCCATGGTGAGTAACATGAGTATCGCGGCCCCATATCGTCGAATGGGAGTCGATATCATTAGGTCTCCTGGTCGGATATAAACATTCCAACACCTTATTTTCTTCAAAAATTTGAGAGCGGAATCTCAAATCATACCAAAAATAGTCCTCAAGAGCACGTATACAAATAGTCCAATTCCGAAACTATGTCATCCGGAACATGCTCATTAAATCACCAGCACTAGAAAAATGTGCGCGATATCGCAGATAACTGCCTAATTTTGCGCGGGATCACTCATCCCTTCGCGTCCTCCTGGCAGAAAGCCTCAGAGGAGGAGTTTTTCCCCTGAGCCGAGTGGCACACTGGTCAAAAATGCCGCGACAGGAAAATGGAATGAAACGCACTGCATTAGCTGTTCTGATGTTACCCGCATTCGCGCATGCCGACTGGTCATCGCCGGGATTTAACGCGTTTAGCGCTGAAGGTACCGGCGTCTTTACCAGCCAGGCAACGCTTGCGAAGGGTACCCGCCCGCTGACGTTGAGTCTTGATAACGCGTGCTGGCAGCCGACAGGTGCCATTAAACTCAACGAGATGCTGTCGCTCAAACCCTGCGAAGGGACCCCACCGCAGTGGCGGTTATTCCGTGACGGCGTTTATCAGATGCGTATTGATACGCGCTCGGGAACGCCGACGCTGATGTTGACGGTACAAAGTGCGGCGCCACAGCCTGTCGCAAACGTTACCCGCCAGTGCCCGAAGTGGGACGGCAAACCGCTCACGATCGATGTCGTTAACACCTTTCCGGAAGGCACGGTGGTGCGTGATTTTTACAGCAAACAGACCGCGACCGTTCAAAACGGCAAAGTAATTCTTCAGCCAGCCGCCAACAGCAATGGCCTGCTGCTGCTTGAGCGCGCCGAGACGGACAAACCCGCGCCATTCAGCTGGCAAAACGCCACCGTCTATTTCGTGCTGACCGATCGCTTCGTAAATGGCGACCCCACCAACGACAACAGCTATGGCCGCCATAAAGACGGTATGCAGGAGATTGGTACTTTCCACGGCGGCGATCTGAAAGGGCTTACCAGCAAACTGGATTACCTTCAGCAACTGGGCGTGAATGCGCTCTGGATAAGCTCACCGCTGGAGCAAATCCACGGCTGGGTTGGCGGCGGCACCAAAGGGGATTTCCCCCACTACGCCTATCACGGCTATTACACTCAGGACTGGACGAAACTCGACGCCAACATGGGCAGCGAAGATGATTTACGCCAGCTTGTCGACGACGCGCACAGGCGCGGTATCCGCGTCCTGTTTGACATTGTCATGAACCACGCGGGTTATGCGACGCTTGCAGATATGCAAGAGTATCAGTTTGGCGCGCTCTATTTGCAGGGCGATGAGCTGAAAAAAACCCTCGGCGAGCGCTGGTCTGACTGGAAGCCAGGCGCGGGTCAAAGCTGGCACAGCTTCAACGATTACATCAACTTCAGTGACAAAGCCGCATGGGAAAAATGGTGGGGTAAAAAATGGATCCGTACCGATATCGGTGATTACGACAACCCGGGCTTTGACGATCTGACCATGTCGCTGGCCTTCCTGCCTGATCTGAAAACGGAATCTAAGATCCCGTCAGGTTTGCCGAACTTTTATCAACACAAGCCCGATACCAACGCGAAAGTGATGACGAATTTCACGCCGCGAGATTACCTGACTCACTGGCTCAGCCAGTGGGTACGTGACTACGGCATCGACGGCTTCCGGGTCGATACCGCTAAGCACGTTGAGCCTGAAGCCTGGCAGCAACTGAAAAACCAGGCCAGCCAGGCGCTGGCCGCGTGGAAAGCCGCCAACCCGGACAAAAAACTCGACAATGCGCCATTCTGGATGACCGGTGAATCCTGGGGCCACGGCGTGATGCAGAGCGATTATTACCGCCACGGTTTCGATGCGATGATCAACTTTGACTATCAGGAGCAGGCGGCGAAAGCGGTGGACTGTCTGGCCGATATGGATTTGACCTGGCAGCAAATGGCAGAAAAGCTGCAAAGTTTTAATGTGCTGAGCTATCTCTCCTCCCATGATACTCGTCTGTTCCGTGAAGGGGGCCAGCGCGCCGCTGAGTTACTGCTGCTGGCACCGGGAAGCGTCCAGATCTATTACGGCGATGAATCAGAGCGTCCATTCGGCCCGACGGGCTCCGATCCGCTACAGGGAACCCGTTCGGATATGAACTGGCAGGACGTCACGGGTAAACAGGCGTTAACTGTCGCCCACTGGCAGCTTCTGGGGCAGTTCCGCGCCCGTCATCCGGCGGTGGGTGAAGGCAAGCAAACAACGCTGTCGATGAAAGAAGGCTACGGCTTTGTGCGCGAGCACAAGGGCGATAAGGTGATGGTGGTGTGGGCGGGTAATCAATAGACCCCCTCACCCTAACCCTCTCCCCAGGGGCTGAGGGATCCCCAGTAATTTGAAAGCAAAAGCTATAACGTTGCCTCAGAATAACTGAGGGCTTTCAGCGATGCCTCGGTCCGGCTGTAAATCGCTGAGGCGTTTCCTGTAGGCCGGGGCGAGGCGCAGGGATGCGCCGAGAGGGCGGGCTTTACAGGGATGTTACCTCCGCCCGTCCCCGATAAGCCGGAAGGAATAA